>JAQGOF010000091.1 GCA_028293745.1 Gammaproteobacteria bacterium
GTCCTGAAACTCACGTCGGTCTGCACCTCGTCGGTATGGCTCAGCGCCAGATCGAGCTGCTCCCCACGCTCCTGCTCGTGTGCAAGCGATCCATTCAGCTCAGTGACGTTCTGCGCAAGCCGCGTACGGTCACTTTCGCTCTTGTCGAGGCCGGCCGCGAGCTCGTGTCGAGCAACGGCCTGCTTGTGATAGCGATCGCCGAGCCAGGCGCCGGCAGCCGCGCCGACGATGGCGCCGACCGGGCCACCGGCCGCAGCGCCCACGGCCAATCCCGTCACGACACCGATGTTTTCCTGTTTGGATGCGGGCTGCCGAACCGTCACGGTCTCCTCCGCATGCACCGGCAGTGCCGTCACGCAGGCGGCCGCGACGGCCAGGGCAATTGAACGGTTGCGCATCTGGGTCATCGTCTTCATAAAAGGGTCCTCTCTTAGCTGTTGAGGCGAAACAATTCGTTTCGCCTGGACACAGTTCAGCTCACGGGACAGTGGCCGCCGTGACGGAAATACGGCAGGCTGACGATGAACGGTGACGAATTGTGGCAAAGGACCCCTCGGATGAAGACCCTTAGTCTGTGGAGACTCGGCTGGCTGGCACCGGCCGCATTGGCTGCCTGTGCAGCCAATCATCCGCAAGTGCCTGCCACGGCTGGGAAAGTGACGCCGCAGATGCGCTCCGGGAGCCCTGAGTTGCGCACCTACCAGCTCGCCGACTGGATCGCTCCCGATGACCGGACCCTGATCGTGAACTCCGTGGATCGGTCTCTGTTCAGAGCACGATTCAAGCACCAGTGCACCGGCCTCAGGCTGGTTGATACCATCGCCTTCATCGTTGAGACACCGCCGCAGGTCGAGAAGTACCAAGGTGTCGTACTGCCGAATGGAACACGCTGTGCATTCACGTCAGTCACCCGGCTCGAGACGGCGGCGCCCGCGCGCAGCAAGGACGGCGCTGCCACCGAAAATCCCTGACAGGCACGCGTAATGAGCCGGCACAGCGGCCACTTCGAAGCAGGAGGCGCGGTCGGGGCCGTAAAGGCACCGCTCGCGAGCCGCACGGCCTCGCCCGAAGCCCGCCTCATTGCCGCCGAGCTGCTCCCCGCTTTTTACGATCAACTCAAACACATCGCGCAACGGGCGCGTTCGCGCCTCGGCGGCAATCAAACACTTCAGACCACCGCCCTGGTTCACGAGGCGTATCTGCGCCTGCGGCATTCCGGCAAGTTCACTGACGAAACTCACTTCCTGCGCGCGGCAGCACTCGCCATGCGCCACGCCCTGATCAACTATGCGGCCGCACGCGTCGCTGAAAAGCGCGGCGGTGGTCAGATTCACCTGACACTCTCGAGTGCAGAGACCGTTGGTGTTGATTCCGACGAGGGGCTGCTTGCGCTGAATGAGGCTCTGGAGCGCCTGTCGGCGCAGATCCCGCGGCTGGCTGATGTGATCGAATGCCGTTTCTTCGGTGGCTATGGCGAGGAAGACACGGCGCGCGCGTTGGGTCTGTCCCTGCGCACCGTGCAACGCGATTGGCTCAAGGCGCGGGCGTGGCTTTATCGAGAGCTCGGAGGACCGACTTAGCACGAACTGTTTCCGTGTGTTCGTCACCAACCTCGGCGCTCAGTACCTTCACAGCCTGATTCAATGCCTCGACAGCACCGAGCTGCCCGGCAGCACTCAGTGCCTCACCGAGCCGCTCGCGGGCTATGGCAATATTCCAACCCGAGGCTGCAAAACGGCTGCGGATGGATATCGACTCGTGCAATGATTCAACCGCCTCGGCCGGCCTCCCAGCCGACAAATCAATTTCGCCGAGGTACTGCAGGGCTTCAGCGAGGAACGCATCGGCGCGCGGACCGAGGGCGCGCAATTGGGCGACAGTCGCGAGCAACTGCGCCCGCCCCCCCGTGGAATCACCCTGCCGATAGGTGAGATTGCCGAGTGCCATCTGAGCGCGCAGCGTAACAAGATGCTTCGGGCCGTACTGAGCGAGCGCGGCGTCGCGATCTGCAATCAAAGTCGCGCGCGCCGCCTTCGCATCTGCAGTGGCAGATTGCGCATCGGACAGAAACAGCATGTTCTGCAACACCACAGGACTGGAAGCACCGGCGTAGCGCGTGGCTATGTCTACGGCCTCCCGAGTGATGGGAAGACCCTGTGCACTACGGCCGGTCAGGGTGAGGATCTCCCCGTACAATCCCATAACAGCCGCGACTGCAGCCGAATCACCCGCAAGGGCGCGCTCGTGCTCGAATGCATTTCGCAGCAGACCCTCTGCCTCGCGAAGGTGGCCCGTTCGATACTCGAGGACGCCCATGTTGCCCAGGATGATCTGGGCATCCAACTCTCCCTCCAGCCCCAATTGCTTGTAAATGTCGATCGTCTCCCGATAGGCGGCGAGCGCGTCATCGAGGCGGTTGGCAACTGTCAGAGTGATCCCATGCGTGTTGTAAAGAACGGCTGTCTCGCGGTGAACGCGGCCGGAAAGTGCGATCCGCTGCGAAATGGCCGCAGTCTCAGTCGCAATGGCGGCCTCGAGATCGCCGGCTGAGCGTTGTACACGCGCCTTGATCGCCATGCCCTCCAGTCGCTCCTCCGCATAGCGTTGCGGCGGCTGATGGTCCCAGAAGGCTTCCGCCTGGGAGATCAGCAGCGCCGCGCGCTCAGTGTGTCCGTGCAACACTTCGATGTTGGCGAGCTTCTGGCGCGCATCCGCCAATGCCGCAGGATCCGTATCCGGCCCGGCCTGCTTGACGAAGCTTTCGAGGAGGGCCGAGCCCCCTTCGGCATCCTGCAATGCGCCGTAGAGATCGGCCAGAGTCAGAACAATCTCGCCCTGAAGCTGGGGCTGCGAGCGATATTCACGCAAGACCCGCAAAGCGCTGTTGTCGATCATTGCCTTGGCAGTCGCAGGCTGCGCGCCGCGGTCTTCGATCGCAGCATGGAACAACCGCGTCAATTGATAGCGGACTGCCTCTTCTCGCGCCGCGTCGCGGCGCGCCGCATCGCGTTCGATTTCGGCCCGCCGCGCCTGCCAGGCGGCAGCCCCCAGCCCCACCGCCAGCGAAACCAACACAGCCGCAACAGCAACAGTCACCCAGCGGTAACGGCGCAGCGTGCGGCCGAAGACATACCATCGCGCGCCCGACCGCGCAGCCACAGGCTCGCCGCTCGAGGCATGATCGATATCCCCCTTGAGAGCCTCGACCGTTGCGTACCGATGTTGCGGCTCCTTGCGAACCGCCTTCGCCACGATTGCATCGAAATCCCCACGCAGCAGCCGTGGAGGAAACGGGGCCGCGCTGGTCTTCGCCGCCCGGCCGCTCGGAACCGGTGCAGGCTCATCGAGAATAACTCTTACCGCCTGCGCGATCGGACCGCCTGCGCGCAACCACGGCTGTGTATCGGTCAGCAGCTCGAACAACAACAGGCCGAGCGCATAGATGTCGGTGGCCGTCGTTATCGGCAGTCCCAACAATTGCTCGGGCGCTGCCGTCAGTGGCGTCAACGGCGCCGCAGCGGTCTGCGTCAGGTCCGGGCGATCGAGGTCGATCAGCTTTGCGATGCCGAAGTCGAGCAGCTTGACCTGGCCTTGCGCCGTCACGAGGATGTTGGCCGGCTTGAGGTCGCGATGAACTACCAGGTTGCGGTGAGCGTAGGCCACAGCCTCGCAAACCTGCACGAACAGCCGCATACGCTCGGCAAGCGGAGCGTGCGTGAAAGCACAGTACTCGGTGATCGGCCGACCCTCGACAAACTCCATGACCATGTATGGACGCCCGCCGGATGTCAGGCCGCCATCGTAGAGGCGCGCGACGCCTGGGTGCTCCAGCCGCGCGAGGATCTGGCGCTCGCTGTGAAAGCGAGGCAACTCGGCTATGGCTTCCTGCCTGAGCACCTTGACCGCAACGCGCTGATGGAAGTCGCCTTCCACCCTTTCAGCTTCATAGACGACACCCATGCCGCCGCGGCCGATCTGGTTGGCAATGCGCCAGGGGCCGATGCGGGTGCCCGGCGGGATATCTTCGATTTGCGACTCTGCGGCCAGCGTCGCCGGGGCGGAGAGGAATTCACCCACCGACCCGGCTGCATTCAGCAGGCTGCTGACCTCCGCACGCACGGCCGGATCGTCCGGACACTTGCAGTCGAGTACGGACGGGCGCGACTCGGCCGGCAAATCCAACAGCTCATCGAGCAATGCATCTACGCGGGCGAGTTGGTTGCTGGAAAGTGCCGTCACTACACCTTGGCTTTGACGAATTTGAGGATGAACTGGTCGGTCTTGCCACGGATAGACGGATCGAACACGGCCGCCGTGTGTGCATCCTGCGGGTTCGCCAACACCTTACTCTGCCCGGCGAACACGAATCCTGCGGCAAGCGCTTCCGCCTTCACCGTTTCGGGGTCAATCCGATGCAGCGTCGAAGTGTCACGGCCGCCGGAGCCCGGCGCCGCGGCGTGATCCAGCACTATGTAGATGCCACCAGGCTTGAGCGCATTGAAAATGGACTTGTTGAAAGCGGCCATATCGATGTTGGGTACGTTATGTACGTCGTGGTAATTCCGTGACGTGAAGACGACGTCGACGGGCTCAGCTACGACAATCGTCGCCAGGGGGCCAACCTGCACGCTGACATTCGAGTAGGCCGGATCGGCCGCAATCGCCGTAGTGGCAGCTACTGGATCCGGCGAGTCGGGCGCGGCGTTAGGACGCCGCGGCGGCGACAGTGCGTACACATGCCCCTTTGGTCCGACCACCTTGCTGAAGATGCGGGTGAAGTAACCGCGGCTGGGAACCAGTTCCACAACCTTCTCACCGGGCTTGATCCCGGCGAACTGCACTGTCTCGGCCGGCTTTCGATTCAGATCGTCCTGCTTGTCTTCAGCGGGCCGGCCCGGATCGGCCACAGCGGCGCTGATGTAGGCCGGGACCTTCTCTGCCGCTTCACTCCGGATCCATCCGAGCACGGTAGCGGCGGTACAACAAGCGACCAGGACGGCATTACGAAGCATGGTTTTCTTCCCTTTGGTGCATGCGGCGGGGGTGTGCAGTGTGCCCGAATTCGCCCGAATTGCTCCATCTCGCCACCCCAATCGGCGCCCACAGTGGAAACATCCACCACGAGGGCGGCCCCATGCTCCCCAATCTGAAGATCTGGCTCAATCATTTCGAGTACCACGCCGAACACCCACGCCGCATTGCGGATGGCATTTCCAACGTTCTGACTGTCACCGAGCGGCGTCTCGTCGCCTCTTCGATCGCAACTTTTCAGCTGGGAGAGCAGTCCTCCGGAGGCAATCTGCTGCGCGCCGCCTACCGCTTCGCACAGGAGCACGACGCCGGCGAGGTCGCACGGATTACCGAGCTTCTGATCCGCGAGGAACAGCAGCATGCGGCCCTTCTGGGTAGCTTCATGGCGGCACATGGCATCCCAACCCGGCAACATCATTGGACGGACCGCACGTTCCGCTGGCTCCGCAGACTTGCCGAGCTCGAGCTCGCTCTTGGGATACTCCTGAGTGCCGAGCTGATCGGGAACGTGTACTACCGGGCTCTGGAGGCAGCCACGCAATGCCAGCGGCTGCGATTACTATGCCGGATGCTGGTGGCAGACGAGCTGGCGCACGTCGGGTTTGAGTCGGATCTGGTGCTGTCGATGCGTGCCAAAAAGGCTGCGCCGGTGCGCTTTGCCGTCGATTTGACGCACCGCGCATTCTTCATGGGCACGGCGCTGGTGGTGTGGGCCACTCATCGCGCCCTACTCAACGCGGCAGGCTATGGGATGTTCGGGTTCTTGAAGGCGTGCCGGGCGCAATACGCCTTCTACTTACAGCCGCCGAAGCGGTTAGGCCTTGTCGGTACCCGCACGTGAATCCGTCAGCAGCTTGGCTTCCATCCACCTGCGGATACGTACAGCGTCGGCAACCCGGGTGTTTTTGCCCACCGAGTTCAGGAGGACGATGACGACGGTGCGGCCCTGAATGACAGCCTGCATCACGAGGCACCGTCCAGCTTCCGAGATGTAGCCCGTCTTCTGAACGATGATGTTCCAGGCCGGGTTCGACACGAGTGCATTGGTATTGCGGAACTCGAGCATGCGCCGCCCTACGCGGACTGCATAACCACGGTCGGTCGAATATTCGCGAATGACGGGATTCTCGGATGCCGCCATCACCAGCTTGGAGAGATCTTCCGCACTGGCCACATTGTCACAAGACAACCCGGCCGGATCGACGAAGTGGGCGCTGGTCATGCCCAGCTTGTGGGCCTTGGCATTCATTGCGGCCACGAAGGCCGGGAGTCCGCCCGGGTAGTTGCGCCCGAGGGCATGGGCCGCGCGGTTCTCGGAAGACATGAGTGCCAAGTGAATCAGGTCACCCCGGGTCAGAGTCGTGCCCAGCACGAGCCGCGAAGAAGCACCCTTCCCCACGATCCGGTCTTCAGTGGTGAGCTGGATGGGCTCATCCAGCGGAAGGCCCGCATCGGCGACCACCAGGACCGTCATCAGCTTGGTAATGGAGGCGATCGGCGCCGAAACGTCCGCCTTGCGTGAATACAGCACACTGGAATGAGTCGAGTCGAGAACCAGTGCCGAGCTGGAACGCAGGTCCGGCTCGTCCGAGCGCACTCGAACAGTGTGATGGGATCGATGATGTGCCTGGGCGACCGAAGCGAGGCAGGCCAGGCAGGCCAAGGTGATCGTTCGTAGTTGTTTTCTGCGCAGCATCCGACGTGTTGCCTTCTCACCGGGGCGCGTAGCCTCGACCCGTATGTATTAAGTGTAGCAGACCATATCAAAAACAGGTGCGGCGTGATCCAACCTGTAGTTCCACCGCGCCGCTGCGCGCCACGGACATGCCGAAAAGCCTTCAAAACAGGGGCTTCAGCCTACAGCCTCAGGCGAAACGTGCCGGGCGTCACCTTTCGCCCGCGGGTGCCGCCCCACCCGCCGCGGGGACTGGCAGCGACATATGTAACGGCCCCGGGGGCGTTCCCTTTAATTAATGCGGCTCCAGGCCGTCCTGTGGTACAGAATCAGCATGGTAGAAGTCTCGGTGAGCTTTCGAGTTGATTTCAGCCCGAAGTGCGCGGTCGGGCCGGGCAAGATCGCCCTGCTCGAGAATATCGGCAGCACCGGATCGCTATCGGAAGCAGCCCGCAGGCTGAAGATGAGCTACCGGCGCGCATGGCTGCTGCTCGAGGATCTCAACACGTCGTTTCAACAGCCCGTGGCGCAGATGAGTGTCGGTGGCCGGGGTGGCGGGGGCGCCTCACTGACGGCATTCGGGATGGACCTCGTGACCGCCTACCGCTCCCTGGAGGCTCATATTCGAAAACGAGCCCAGACCGCATTTCCGCCAACAGCATTACCCGCTGCTGAGGATGCGTACAGGGATAAAGCGCACAGCCGCGGTACGGTTGCGCCCAAGCGGAGGATCAATCGACCTACCGCCTCGGCATCACGTCCACGTACAAAGCGCTAGTTCTCCCGGCTACTCATCTTCCAGGGATTGGTCTTCCGGGAATTGGCGGCTGACGCGCCAACCACCGGCTGATGGGCGCGTCGAGCGAGACCGCCCCCGGTCCCGCGATGGCCAGCCAGAGGAACAGCGCCAGGTACTCGAATTCGTCGAACCCCAGCAGGGTTTCCAGGGAGTCGACATCGCCCCACTTCGCGGCCTTGATCGCGACGATCATCGTCACGCCCAAAGCCCCTGCCGAAATACGCGTAAACAGACCTAGCAGTAGAAAGAGGCCGCCAAAGAACTCGATGCCCGAGGTGAGTGGCGTTAGCACCTGGGGAAATGGAATCCCCCAGCCAACGAAGTTCTCGGTGACCTGCGGGAGATTGTTGAGCTTGCCCCAGCCGCTCCAAAGAAACACCCAGCCCACAGTGATCCGCGCAAGCAGCGGACCCAGCCACGTGAGATGCCGCGATACCCGTTCGGGCCAGCCAATCAGCCAATCCAGCAGCAGCCGCATAGCATTCTCCTGACGAGGCCTAGCCTCAGCGCCATAGTAGACCGTTGCCCCACTGGCGTTATTGCATGAAATGAAACACGCCGGGCGCCGGTCTCATTGAATGTGAGCCTTAACCGTGCTGCCAAATCTGCCGGCGCCGGGTTCCGGTGCCAGGTCATTCCCTTTCGACCCCGTTCGACCGTTCCGCTAGAGTGTGCGGCTCACGCATCGCGATACGGCCGAGCGCATTTAGTAATGATCGAATCAGGGCGGGGGGAGGCAACCGAGGAGCAGCTTGCGCGTCTGCTCGAATCCTTCCGACCCGACCTCATGCGATTCGCGTTCTGGCTGGCGCGCGACCGGGCGGTGGCCGAGGACGTTGTACAGGAGACGATGTTGCGTGCCTGGCGCGCACGCGACGAGCTGCGCAATGCGGCTGCCCTTCGGCCTTGGCTGCTCACCATCGTCCGTCGTGAAAACGCGCGCCTGCACGAACGCAAGCGCCTGCCCACCGTGGATCTGGATGAAGCCGTAGCGAGCCAGGACATCGGGCTCGCGCTCAACGACGCCGGTCCGGAAATTGCGGATCTACGCCGCGCCATCCTGGCGCTCCCCGATGAATATAGAGAACCCATCGTCTTGCAGGTGCTTGGAGGATTTTCGACCGGCGAAATTGCCAAGGAGCTGGGCCTGACTGTGCCGGCAGTGTTGACCCGCCTCTTTCGCGCGCGCAACAAGCTCAAGGAGATGTACGGGGTGGGCGCAGTGTCGGCCGGAGAAGCGCCATGACCTGCGACGAGGCGCGCGAGCTCATTGGTGCCGACCCGGAAGGGACCTCTCCAGAGCTGCTGTCACATCTGGCAAAGTGTCCGGAGTGCCAGGCGTACCGCGAGCAGTTGCTCGCATTCAATACGAAGATCCGGCAGGCGTTGGAGTTGGATTGGCAGAAGGTGCAGCCGACGGCCCCGCCGGGTGTGCCACCAATTGCGGCATCAGGCGTTACGGCTGAGCACGGCACGGCGGCGGCAATCAGACCGACGGCAGGCAGATCAGGAGCGGCCGCGTCAGCGCCGATCGCGCCAGCATCGGCTACGCCAACAGCAGTCTCGCCAGTACCAGCCTCGCCAGTAGCAGCCTCGCCAGCCGCAGTCTCGCCAGCCGCAACCCAAGCTGCCGGCCGACCCGCCGTCCTGCCCCCCGCCGTTCGCTCGAACGTCACCCCATTTCGGCGCAGCCGTCGGCCCGCCGTGGCAAAGCACCGGCGGCCGCGGCTGTTCGCTTTCGGGGTAAGCGTAGCGGCGGCGCTGGTTGTTGCATTCACTCTTTGGCTGAGCCGCCCCCCCGAGAGCCTGGCAGCCGAGATCGTCACCCACGTCAAAGGTGAGCCCAACAGCTGGCAAAAGACCCAGCCTGTCGGAGCCGAAAAGGTGGGCGCCGTGCTGCGCAAAAGCGGCGTCAAGCTCGGCCAGGGCATGCAGCCGGTCGTTTACGCCAGCAGCTGCTGGTTTCGCGGTCACTTCGTGCCGCACTTCGTCGTAATGACGAAGGACGGTCCGGTCACGGTCATGATTCTGCTGAACGAAAAAGTTCAAGCTGCACAGCAGTTCAACGAAGAAGGCTACTCCGGCCTGTTGGTACCTGTACGCACTGGCAGCGTCGCGGTACTGAGCCGCACCCCGATGTCACTCGAGCAACCCGCCAGCGATGTAACGAAAGCACTGCAGTCGGCCAACTGACCTTAAGAGATGCGTATGAAGATGAGAGGTTTGATTGCGCTGGTGCTGCTCACGATAGTCGGCGTCGCGCACGGTGATACAGATAGTCAATCGATCGTCCGCGCCACACTCGCGAATGGGCTTCGCGTGATCATCGTGCGCAATACGCTGGCGCCTGTGGTCGCGACCTCGGTCAACTATCTGACCGGTTCCAACGAGACACCTCCGGGCTTCCCGGGGACCGCACACGCCCAGGAACACATGATGTTCCGCGGCAGCCCGGGCCTTTCAGCCGATCAGCTTGCCGATATCGGCAGCGTCATGGGCGGAAATTTCAACGCAAACACGCGCGAGAGCCTGACCCAATACCTCTTCACGGTGCCCGCTGAGGATCTCGATGTCGCGCTGCACGTCGAGGCCGTGAGAATGCAGGATGTCCTCGACTCGGCGGCCGACTGGAAGCAGGAACGCGGGGCCATCGAGCAGGAGGTTGCCCAGGACCTCTCGAACCCGAGCTACATACTCTTTTCGAAAGTCCGATCTGCCATGTTTGCGGGGACGCCCTACGCATACGATGCCCTGGGAACCCGGCCGTCTTTCGAGAAGACGACGGCCGCCATGCTGAAGAAGTTTCATGACACGTGGTATGCGCCGAACAACGCGATACTCGTTGTGGTCGGGGACGTCGATCCACAGACGACGCTGGTGGAGGTCAAGCAGCTTTTCGGCAACATCAAGCCCAAGAAGTTGCCTCCGCGTCCGCAGATCCGGCTGCAGCCACCGCAGCCGGCTTCGTTCACCGTGGATACGGACCGTCCGAATGGAACGCTGATGATTGCCATGCGCGTACCGGGCTTGGACAGCGCCGACTTTCCCGCGCTCGAGGTGCTTTCCGACGTCCTGAGCAATCACCGCTTTGATCTGTATGGGCTCGTTCCCCAGGGCAAGGCTCTCGATGCTGAATTTATGCTCGATCCTCTGCCGCAAGCGGGAATTGCCTACGCCAGTGTTGCGTTTCTCGCCGGCGAAGATCCGAAGGGGATTGAGTCAGAGGTGCGCTCCATTCTCACCAAAGTCGCCAAGGAAGGTGTGCCTGCCGATCTGGTCGACGCGGCGAAGGTCCAGGAGCGCAGTGCCGCGCAGTTCCAGAAGAATTCCATCAGCGAGCTGGCCTCGATCTGGTCGGATGCCGTAGCGCTGTATGGGTTGAATTCGCCCGAGGAAGACTTGCAGCGCATCGAGAAAGTAACTGTCGATGATGTCAATCGCGTCGCGCGCAAGTACCTGGACCTGGACCACGCGGTTACGGCAGTGATGTTACCTCGCGGTTCAGGCAAGCCCGTGACCGCCAGCGCCGCGGGCTTTGGGGGCCGCGAATCGATTTCGCTGGGCGAAGCGCGACCGACGAAACTGCCACCGTGGGCGGAAAGGGCCCTGCGGCGTGTAACCGTGCCGCCCTCCACACTTCATCCTGTCGTGAGCACGCTTCCCAATGGCCTCACGCTGATCGTCCAGTCGGAGGATGTGAGCGACACCATCAGCGTCTACGGACACATCCGCAACCGGCCAGAGACAGAAGAACCGCCTGGACGAGAAGGGGTCAGCCAGGTACTCGAGGCGTTACTGTCTTACGGCAGCGAAAAGCTCGACCGTGTTGCCTTTGAGCGCGCGTTGGATGCGATTGGTGCGCGAGAGCGGGCGGGAGCCGATTTCACGGTGCAAGCGCTTGCGGAGAATTTCGAACAGGGCGTCGCGCTGCTGGCGGATAACCAGTTGCATCCGGCTCTTCCGCAGCCCGCAATGACCATCATCCAGGGTCAGATTGCGCAAAATGTGGAAGCAAGAAGCCACAGCCCGGGTTTCCTGACGCAGCGCTCATTGCGGCAGGCGATCTTCCCCAAGGATGATCCCAGCCTGCGCACACCAACAGCGCAGACGGTGCACTCGCTGACACTCGATCACGTCAAGGAATACTACCAGTACGCTTTCCGGCCCGACCTGACCACGATTGTCGTGATCGGCAAGGTGACTCCGGCTCAGGCGCGTGCCACGATCGAGCAATATTTCGGGTCGTGGACGGCCACAGGCCCGAAGCCCCAGACAGATCTGCCACCGGCACCGCCGAACGGTCCGGGGGTCATAGCAGTGCCCGACGACAGCCGTGTACAGGATGTCGTGGTCCTTGCACAAAACCTCGGCTTGACCCGTACGGACCCTGACTACTACGCACTCGAGCTCGGAAGCGCATTGTTGGGCGGCGGCTTCTACTCGACGCGTCTGAGCATCGATCTGCGCAAGAATGCCGGGTTGGTTTACTCCGTGAGCTCGATGCTGCAGGCCGGCCGGACTCGTGGGGCCTACCTGATCGAGTATGCGTGCGACCCGGCCAATGTGTCGAAGGCGGCAGACATCGCCGTGCACGACGTCAAGGCAATGCAGACGGCGCCTGCCACTGCGGACGAGTTGTTACGCATCAAGGCTATGCTCATACGCCAGATCCCCCTAGGGGAGTCGAGCGTTGATGAGATTGCGCATGGGCTCGTTGGACGCGCCGATGTCGGGTTGCCGCTCGATGAGCCTACTGTCGCGGCGCGTCGCTACGTGGAGCTGGGCGGGAATGATGTCCAGGCGGCGTTTGCCAAGTGGATGCGCCCGGATGAGTTGGTGCGTGTGACGCAGGGACCACCACCCAAGTAGGGGCGGGGCGGCTGCCTCGCCCGCTACGGCCCCTCGATCGCCCGCTTCAACTGCATGAGCGCGTGATTCCACTGCTGCGCAATCATCTCCAGAGACTGCCGCGCCTCCTCCAGTTTCGCGAGCTCGAACTCCCACAGTCGCTCGCGCCCGCTCTTGACGCCACGTACCAGACCTGCATCGGCGAGCACGTGCAGATGTTTGGTCACCGCTTGCCGCGTGATCTGCGTTCCGGATGTCAGTTGCGCGATCGACATTGCACCGCCCGCACACAGCACGGCGATGAGACGCAGCCGGGTCTCATCGCCGAGAGCTGCAAATACCGGCGCGCTAGTGCGCAGCGCCGGGATTTTCAACGGCGAGCTCTTCGCGCCGTTGCTAGGACGTGCTGACATGCTTCTCGATGTTCTGTATTTGCCCGTCCCACCCCTCACTGTTCATTCGAAACACCTCGAGGCGGCGCGGCACCGGTATCTTGTCAATACCCGTTTCGACAACAGTCAGCAACGTACCGCCCACGGCGTCCTGCAGGTGGAACTCGACGAGCGTGGTGGGCTCGCTGGAATAGTCCACCTTGGGGTCGATGGCTGCCGGATGCCAGCGCCAGGACAACAGCTTCTGCGGCTCGGCCTTCTCGATCGTGACCTCGAATACGATGTGCTCGTATCCGGGATAGGCCACCTGGCCGGAATACTTCTGGCCGGCCGTGAACTTTTTGCCGGGAACCTTCACCCGGAACCAGCTGTTGAATTCCTCGATGTTCGTGAGTGCCTGCCACACGCGGGCGCGAGTGGCCTTGAGCACGACTTTACGTTCGATTCGATCGGTAGATGAGTTCATGTGCAACCTCCGGGCTGCATATTACCTCACGCCGCGCGAGATGCAACTAATTGGTTGCGTTTTTTACTGGTATTGACGCCCGCCGTAGCGAATCCAGCCGGCCGGGTGACGTCCAGCAGGATCCCGGTGGGTCCAGTGCACCACGCCACCCTGGGGGTTCCACTCATATTCACCGGCAAACTCGATTGGCGCGCCAGCCCGCAGACCTTCGATCCGCGGCGCAAGGTCGAAGTTATACGCGATGAGCACCGTCTGCCCGGATGGCAGGCGACCGATGAACCGCTGATGCCGGGAGCCCTGCGTATCGTCTTTCAGCACCTTGGCGATGATCCCGTAACCGCAGACTTCTACGTGGCTCTCATGATTGCGGTAGGCCGAGGCGAGTGTATTTTCGTCGCAGCGCGGCGTCGAATGCTGACTGGCCTGCGCCTCTGACTGGGTTGGCGCGGCGGCCCGCTCGAATACTCCGTGTTGCAGGGCCAGCGCGTAGATGACGCCCAGCAGGCCCACAAAGGCGATCAGTTTTCTCATTGAGGACGCCAGTTTACGCAACTCCTGCCCTGAAAGCCCCGGTGATCGTTCCTCCAGCGTAGCTTTCTGCCGACGCCGGGGACGGCACAGTGATTGCTCCCCGTTCCTCCGTTCGCACCTCAATGCGTTGCAACGGAGTACGACGATGGGATCCAAGATACAAGGCGAAGGCGACTACGAATCCGCGCGCCACTATAACGACGAGACCAAGAAGTTCGTCGATGAGCAAATCAAGAGCGGCAAAGAGCTCAAGGGATCGGCGGCAGAGGCGTCGGACAAGCTGACGCCGGAAGAGCAGCGAGCACTGGCCCGCGCCAAGCACGGTGAGCAGGACGAGCGCGATGCGAAGATGCTGAGCGATCTGGAGAAGAAGCACCAGCGCTGAGGCTACGGGCGGCGCCCGCGCCGCCGCCCTGCCGCCCAGCCGCCGCGCGTCAATGGTGGCCGGGAAACGCGTAGACCAGATTCAACGTCGTTAACGTATCGGTTCGCTTCAAACCCGCTGGCGGCTTCGTGTTCTCGACCACACTGAAACCGGCCGCCAGTGACAGCCTGCTGTTCATTTTGACCTCGAGCGACAGGTCGTTCCTGATCGAGGTGTTGCTCGAGCCGCTTTCGGCAATCAGCTTGTTGAGCAGCCGCGTGCTCGCGTTGAACTGGTGCGAGAAGTCGACCCCCGCCGTACCAACGACCTCCGTCTGTGTCTGCAGAGGAATACGGTCGATGACCGCTCCCGTGGCGTCCTTGATCAGCAACTCCGGGCGCAGGCTGCGATAACCAACACCGAGCTGCGCCGACAGCTTCGTCGTATCCGAATCGAAGAACTTGTACCCGAGACCGCCGGACGCGCTCGCCTGGTATTGAAAGCCGCTGAAGCGGTCGTCCTGATAGCTCAGGGCCGCGAACGAAAACATGTGCAGGCTGTACTGGTAGTTGGACTGCAAACGCGCGTCCCAGCGCTCGGCGGATGTGATGCCCGCGCTCCTGCCAAACAGGCCATCGAGCGAGAGATTGTGTTTCCAGTCATTGCGGAGCAGGTTCAAATCGAGCTTCACGTTGGCGGAATCCGTCTTGCTGTTGCCGCGGGACATGACGTATCCCGCCTGCCCCTTGCCGCTCCATCCCGGCGGGATCTCATCGGCGTGCGCGACGATCGGGGCTGCAACCAGCGCGCAAATAAGACTGCCCAACAAAAGCCGGAAATGGGCTGCAAGGCTCATGCTTGTACTCTCTCTTTGTTCCAAAAAAACGCGCGGCAGAGGATAGTGAAACAGGCCAGGCATCGCCACCCCGTGAGATGGCAGCGGGCCTGATGCGACTCGTCGCATCCTCCACAGCGCCGTGCGACAATCCTCGAATGATCATCCGGCGCGAATCGAGCTACCTCGCCGTACCCTGGAAAAATGGCGGCGGCGTGACGCGTGAGATCTTGCGCGTGCCGCCGGAACCAACCGCATTTGACTGGCGATTGAGCCTCGCGAGCATCGATACACCGGGGCCTTTTTCATCCTTCGCCGGCTATCACCGGACCCTGGTGCTGGTCCGTGGGCCGGGAGTGGAGTTGGATTTCGGCCAACACGGGCAGACGAAGTTGACACTGGCGGGGCAGATGGTGTCATTCGACGGTGCGTGGGAAACCAATTGCACTCTTTTGGACGGGCCCAGCACCGACCTGAATCTGATTGTCTCCAAAGAGCGCACCCGCTCGACAAGCCGCGTGGTGCAACTCGCCGTAGCTGAGGCCGTTCAAACAGCCGAATGGCCCGAGACTCTCGTGTGCTGCATCTCGGGAGTGGTGCGACTCACCAACACTACAGGCGAAGTAAAGGAATTGAACGGAGTTGACGTCGCGCGGTGCTCGCCGAGTGACGGGACGATCACCTGCACCCCGCGAGGTTCCACACCGGCGCATGTATTTGTGGCCAGCCTCGGACCCCGGCGAGACTAGACACCAAACCAAGCCAGACTGGCCTACTCTGACCTACCCTGGCCGCACTCCCGCAATCGTCCGATCCAAAACCGCAAATTCCACTGGCTTCGTGAGATGGTCGTCGAAACCAGCCTCACGCGCACGCAAGCGATCATCAGATCGACCGTAGCCAGTAACAGCCACGAGGCGGATGTCTCTAAGTCCTGGCAGCTCGCGAATCTTTTGCGCGACCTCGTAGCCATCCATCCCCGGCAAACCGATATCCAGGAGCACCACGTCCGGCCTGAACGCCGCCACGCGCTCCAGAGCATCCGCCGCTGTGTACACCGAGGCAGTCTCGTGCCCGCTCAGCTTGAGAATCATCGCAAGGGAATTTGCTGCGTCTTCGTTATCGTCGACGATGAGTACGCGACGGTGAGGAGTCTGGGACTGCGTCATACATGAATGTTAATCGGTGCTCCCGGACGTTACCACACCGATGCTCGCGCAAGCGGCGTCTTGGCAACGACCTCATGCAAACTGCGGTATATTTCATCGAGTACACCGTCTGATGCGAGCCTTTCATGAATGGATACCCAGCGCACCTGATAGGAATCTACGGCGCACTGCTGATGCTCGGTGCTCCGGTGCTGTCCACACCGGTGGTCGCTGCCGATGCAGACGCGGGCAGGACCCTATTTCGGCAACAGTGCGCGGTCTGCCATACGGCAGAACCGAACGACAATGGTGGTGCGCAAGGGCCCTCTCTGATGGGCGTCTATGGCCGTCACGCCGCAGGCGACTCGTCGTTCGATTACACCAAGGCACTTCACGATTCGAAACTGACGTGGAATGCGCGGACCCTGAACCGCTTCCTCGCATCACCGACGAAGGTGGTGCCTGGCACGGCCATGGTCGTAGCCGTGGAGGACAAGGCCAAGCGGGCAGATCTGGTCGAATATTTCCGGAGCGTGAAGACTGCCGCGGCGAACGTATCGCCCGGGGCATCGCCGGCAGGATCCGCCCCATCGGCATCCGAGGCCGAGTGGAAACAAGACGCCCCCGGCCGTACGCACAAAATCGATCTCGCGAATCTACCCGCCCCCTACAGCTCCTCTTCAGCTCGTAATCCTCCCAAGCTGATTCCGCGGCCTGCGTACGCGCATCCGAAGGTGCCGCCAGGCTTCGGAATAGGGTTGTTCGCCTCAGATCTTTTGGGTCCACGCCGAATGATCGTCGCGCCCAATGGCGACATCTTCGTGACCGAAACGCGCGGTGGACGAATATCGGTCCTGCACCCTGCGCCGGACGGGCGCAGCTCAGCCGGTGCAGATGTGTTCGCGGAAGGGTTGGACCGGCCATTCGGCATGGCCTTCTACCCGAGCACAGATCCAACGTGGCTGTACGTTGCCGAGACCAATCGCGTCGTGCGTTTTGCGTTCAAGAACGGTGATGTGAAAGCGCGTAGCGCTCCGGAAGTAGTCGTTCCGGAATTGCCCTCTGGAGGCGGTCACTTCACTCGCGACCTCGTGTTCTCGCCGGATGGCCGGAGCATGTTCATATCGGTGGGCTCTGCCACCAACTACGCCGGCGAAATGTCAAAAAAGACACCGGCGCAAGCCAAGGAGTGGGAAGCGACGCATGCGCTGGGCGCAACGTGGGATATGGAAGAAAACCGCGCCGACGTGTTGGTATTCGACGTAGACGCGAAACGCCCTGGGAAGATCTTCGCCACTGGAATCCGCAATTGCGTAGGTCTCACATTACAGCCCAAGAGCGGCGACCTGTGGTGCACGACGAACGAGCGCGACGCGCTCGGCGATGACCTCGTACCTGACTATTCGACACGGGTCAGGCAGGGCAGCTTCTACGGATGGCCGTGGTACTACATGGGATCCAACGAGGAACCGAGACTGAAGGGCGATCGACCCGATCTCAAGGACAAGGTCCTCGTGCCCGACGTGCCCTATCAAGCCCACTCGGCAGCACTCGGTCTCGTGTTCTACACCGCGACAGCCGGAAAGTTCGCCTTTCCGGCCGAGTACGTTGGCGATGGGTTTGCGATGCTCCATGGTTCCTGGAACCGCGGATTTCGCACCGGTCACAAGGTGGTCCGCGTGCGTATGAAGAATGGAGTTCCAACAGGCGAATACCAGGACTTCGTAACCGGCTTCATCGTCGATGATGGCGACGCCTGGGGACGACCGGTCTCGGCGGTCGTTCTGAATGATGGTTCGCTGCTGTTCAGTGACGACGGGGCCAACGTGATCTATCGAGTCTCCTACGAGAAGTAACCCGCGGGACGGCCCTGCACTACATTCTCAAGAAGCCTTAAGATAGGCGGGAAGCAGAGCCTCGCCCTGCAATCAAATGGCAGCCAGGACGGTCTACTGAGCCATGAAACCCGCATCTTCAGGCTTTCCCCCCTCGGCGGAGCCGAACAAGGGCCGGCGCGCGGTACTGGCCTGCGCAATTGCCGCTGCACTGGCCGGAGTGCTGGTGCGGCGGACCTGGTCCGCTGACCCGGCAGCACCAGCAGCGGCTCCCGGTATGGCCGCTGGGAGTGCGGCTGCCCAGGTGCCGATCGAAGAGTTCTCCGCGGCGGGCAAGAGCCTGGGAACGGCCAAAGTCAACAAGGTTGTAAGGACCGAAGCGCAATGGCGCGCCCAGCTTTCCCCCGCGGCCTATTACGTTACCCGCCAAGCGGGAACGGAATCGGCGTTCTCCGGCGAGTATGATCACAACAAGGCCGACGGGTTGTACCGTTGCATCTGTTGTAACACCGCGCTGTACGATTCCAGGACCAAGTTTGACTCCGGGACCGGTTGGCCGAGCTTCTGGCAGCCCATCTCCAGGTTGAACATCGTAAAGACGTCGGATCGCAGCTTCGGCATGCAACGCGATGCGATCTCATGCCTGCTGTGCGATGCGCACCTGGGGCATGTGTTCAATGATGGCCCGCGGCCTACCGGCCTGCGCTACTGCATGAACTCCGTCGCGCTGCATTTCGTCCCGCGCGCGTGAGTTGGGAGATTCAAATGAAACATTCGGTACTCCTGACACTCGTGGCGATCGTTGGAATCGGGTGGCAATTGACATCCTGCGCGGCCGAGGAGCCCGTCAACGCTCCCCCTCCCGCTGTGGACAACCCGAAACAACAGGGCGCCCTGCAAACCGCGGTGCTCTCGGGCGGCTGCTTCTGGGGAGTGCAAGGCGTGTACGAACACGTCAAGGGCGTGGAGAAAGTCGTTTCCGGTTACGCTGGCGGCGATAGATCCACTGCACAGTACGAGACAGTGAGTCGGGGTACCACGGGTCACGCGGAATCTGTGCAGATCACTTTTGATCCCGCAAAGGTGTCGTACGGCGAGCTGCTGCAGATTTTCTTCTCAGTGGTCCACGATCCAACCCAATTGAACCGACAGGGACCCGACACGGGGACCCAGTATCGTTCAGCCATCGTCTACAGCGACGATTCACAGAAGAATATCGCCACCGCATACATCGCCCAATTGAACGAGGCACGCGTATTCCACCGGCCCATCGTCACCCGCGTAGACCACTTGAAGGGGTTTTACCCGGCCGAGAGCTACCATCAGGACTACCTGGTGCACAACCCATCGAGCTCCTACATCGTCTACAACGATCTGCCGAAGATCGAAAGCTTGAAGCGAGTGTTCCCCGGCTACTATAGTGATCGCCCGGTGCTGCTGGCCCAAGCGTCTTCGCATTAGGTCGGTTCCATACCCGTGTGGCGAGTGGGAGCGCGAATCAAAAGTGACGATGGTGGAGGAGGCGCTCGCAGACGCGCAACGCAAGGCTGAAGCTCTTTTTGCTGAAGTAGTCGACTCCGGCCTCATCCGGGCAGGCGTTCTGGAGAGCGAGCTCAGCGCCGAAATCCACGAGCTCGCACGGCGCCGATTCGGTGTACGCCGTCATTGGCACAAGCGCGTAGTTCGCTGTGGTCCCAACACCGTTCTCACCTACCACGCCGAGCCGCCCGATCGGCGCACCGCGGATGACGACGTCGTGTACCTGGATTTCGGGCCGCTGTTCGAGGAGTGGGAAGCGGATTTTGGCCGCACCTACGTGATCGGACAGGATCCACTCAAGCACAAACTGGTCGCCGACATCGATGCCGCTTTCGCCCGCGGCAAGCAGCGGTACCGGGAGGATCCAGAGCTGACCGCGGGCGGTCTGTACGACTTCGTGTGCGAGCTCGCGAAAGACGCCGGGTGGGAGTTTGTAGCACCGACTGCCGGGCACCTGATCGGCCACTTCCCTCATGAGACAGCGCCCGGTAACGCGAAGCGCTTCTCGATCCGTCACGGCAACCCGATCAACCTGCGCGAGCCGGATGCCAACGGTGCCCGCCGCCATTGGATTCTGGAGATCCACTTCGCCGACGCGGCGCGGACATTCGGCGGATTCTGCGAAGAGCTGCTGACGATTTGAACAACGTCTCGGGCTCGACTCTTGCGAGGGACACTCATCACCCCGCGGAAGAGTTGACATGGCGAACCCGACCGAACCGCGCAAGGGAATGCCGAGCCCCAGTCTCTCCGAGACCGAGTTCAAACGTCGTTTCCTCGCCCAGTACCAGGACCCTGCATTTGATTCCCTGGCGGTCGAGCTCGATCGTATTGCAGCGGCTGCATGGGATGGCTATTCCAATGGCCGCAAGAGTCCGCGCACGCGCAAAGCCGGTCCTGAGTTTGCGGACCCCAGCTATGATCTTGCGGTGGAATGGATCGGCACACGCACCGCCCTCCAGCGGGCGCAGTCGCAACACGAAGACCCGCAAGCGCCCCACCGCTTCCTGCTGATCAACAGCTCCAGCCGCAGCGAGCACACCTGTCCAGGCGAGATGTCCAAGTCGTTCCGGCTCGTGGAGCTCGCCCGCCAGGTGCTCGAAGCCGCCAGGAATACGAGTGTCGAAGTACTCGATCTGAGCCGTCTCGCCTCCGAATACGGGCGCAAAATCCATCCGTGCAAGGCGTGCTTCTCCACCGCGTCCGCCCTGTGCCACTGGCCCTGCTCCTGTTATCCGAATTATTCGTTGGGACAGACCGGGGACTGGATGAACGAGATCTACCCACTGTGGGTGGCTGCGCACGCCATCATGATCATTACGCCGGTGAACTGGTACCAGGTTTCGTCGCCGTTGAAGTTGATGATGGATCGGCTTGTCTGTGCCGACGGCGGTAACACCGATCCGACCCAAACGCATGGCAAGGACGCAAAGGCAGCCAAAGAAATCGAACTCGCAGGCTGGGAATATACGCGCCACTTGAAAGGCCGGCTGTTCGCCTGCGTCGTACACGGAGATACCGAGGGCGCGGAAGGAGTTCGGCGCAGCATTACAGACTGGCTGACGTCGATGGAGTTGTCGGCTGTCGCCGGGCTCGATCGCTACATCGGTTATTGGAAGCCGTACGCGACGAGCCATGCGGAGTTGGATGCCGACGAGGCAGTTCAGGAAGAGGTGCGGAACACCGCACGCGCGTTGCTCGAAGGAGTGCAAGCCCTCCGCAGTGGCAAACTGGTCGAGCCGGGTAGTGAGTTGGAAGCGCCGCGCAAGAAATGAAGCGCGCTTGCGATGCGCACGGCACTGTATCGCACCAACCGCCGTCGCGAGGCCGGCCGATCGCGCACGCCGCGACCCGCACAACCCGCTCACGGCCTGGACGTCTCCCGCTTGATCAGCCCGAACACCAGCATCGCAAGGCCAATCAACAGCAACAGGTGAATGGCCGCAAAGGTGATCTTTACGAACAACCACAACACCAGCCACAACACGATGAGCGCAGCTCCAAGACTTCTCAAAATACCCATAACTCCTCATGCGCTTCGCGCAGGGTTCAAGGGGGTCGAAGGTGGGACGCATGCGTCCCACCCGGAAGACTGGTATTTGAATGCACGAGGATGGAGGCTGGCTGTAGGACAGCGCCGCAAGAGGAATGAGGTTCTATCCGGCGCGGCCCAAGGCCAAGCCCGTCAGACTTTAGTGGCCAGTACGGTTGCGGTGTGCGGATCGCGGCTCACCGCTATCGCATCCACGGCATACCCGGCCGCAATCCATGCATCGAGCCCGCCATACAGAGGCCTGACTCTCCTGAAGCCATTATTCATCAACAGCTTTGCCACCTGGGCCGCGGAGGCCTCGTTCGGACAAGTGCAATAGGCAACGATCTCGCGATCGCGGGGCAGGTCCGTGAGGTGTTGTTGCGCTTCGTGCAACGGTACATGCAACGCACCCGGAATCCGCCGGGGATCGAGTGTCAGGGCTGTTGGCGAACGAACGTCGACTATCAACGGCGCCCGGCCGGCGCCCATCAACGCGTAGAGCTCCTCCACATCGATCCGCGCCATCCGCAGTACGGAATAGAAGCGCCTCCGTTCCCACCACTTGTACCCGATGTAGGCTGCGAGCAACACGCCGATCGTGCTCGCTGCGGCCACACCAAAGTCGGCGAGATGCGGCATTACTTGCTCGATCTGGTGCCGGAACAGCATACCGCCCCCGACGGCCACGCCCACCCACGCGGCGGAACCTAACGTGCTGAAGGCAAGAAAGCGCAGCCAGGCCATCTTCGTTGCGCCCGCGAGCGGCGGAGCAATGAGCGCCAATCCCGGCACGAACTTGGCGACCAGCAGCGCATTCGCGCCCCAGCGCTCGAAACGAGACTGCGTATCGCTGACACACGAGTCGGGCGTCAGTGATATCCGGCACAACAATTTCATGACGCCGCTGCCGTAGACCCTTCCCGCCAGGAACCAGACACTGTCCGCGGCGACGCAAGCGAAGATGGCAGCGGCGAACAATGCCGCAGGCGATATCGTGCCCTGCGCGGCCCAGGCACCGGCTACGATCAGGGTCGGGATCACGGGTACGGGAAGTCCCAGCTGATTTGCCAGGACGTTGATCGTGATCATCAGTATGCGGTAGTCGACCGGCACGTCACTTTCACTTCGTTTTGGTCAGCATCCCTGCTCAGGTCTGGAGCTTGCCTTCACTGGCGGGCTTCCCCTGCAAGCTTTGCAGGTGCTGCACAATGTAGCCATTCTTTGGGCGGCCGCAACAGGATCCATTCATCTGCCGGGGTAGGCACCGGGGCTCTTTCGATAGACCGCGGGCAGGACGCTCGCTCGATTCGTTACGATAGCGCCGAATCAGGAGGCCGGACATGCGAATTCTCGTCGTAGGCGCGGGGGCGATCGGAGGTTACTTCGGGGGCCGCTTGCTGCAAGCGAACCGCGCTGTGACATTCCTCGTCCGCGAGCGCCGCGCCGCTCAATTGAGTGAGACAGGCTTGGTGATCAGAAGTCCCGCGGGCGATCTGCACGTGCCAGCTCCCCCGGTCGTCCTCGCGGCAGACCTACGGCACCCCTACGATCTGATCCTCCTGAGCTGCAAGGCATACGACCTCGAGAGCGCAATCGAATCTTTCGCGCCAGCGGTCGGACCCGGCACCGTGATTCTGCCTGTATTGAACGGAATGAGACACCTCGACGTTCTGGACGCCCGATTTGGCGCGGCAGCGGTGCTTGGCGGTCAATGCGTGATTTCCGCTGCGCTCGATGCGGAAGGCCGGATTCTCCATCTCAACGACATGCACGGTCTGACGTTCGGCGAACGAAGCGGGCGGCCTTCGGAACGCGCGCAAGCCATCCAGGCGCAACTGGCTGCGGCGCCCTTCACCGTGCGTCTGAGCGACAACATCCTTCAGTCTATGTGGGAGAAGTGGACGTTCATTGCAGCCGCTGCCGCAGTTACCTGCCTGATGCGAGCGGCCCTGGGAGACATACATGCAGCAGGTGGAGCGGATTTGTCGGCGCAGGTTTATGAAGAGTGCGCGCAGATTGCGACCGAAGCGGGCTATGCGCCGAGTGCGCCAATGCGGGAGCGCAGCCTGGCTATGATGACTGCTGCGGGATCCTCGCTGACGGCCTCCATGCTCCGTGACATCGAGAGCGGCGGTCGGACCGAAGCCGACCAGATCCTGGGCGATCTGCTGCAACGTCGCAAATCAAAACCAGCGGGCCAGTCGATCCTGGCAATGGCCCATCTGCATGTGAAGGCCTACGACGCGCGGCGGAAGCGGGAGCTGAGCGGCTGAGCGAGTGGTTTCGCGAAGCGGCCATCTGCGGCGGTCACCCTCGTAGGATCACCGCGCGCAGATGCCCGCCCCGCGAAGTTCGAAAGCTGGCGTTGGAACCTGGCCGCCAGGGATGCCGCGACACTCGAGTAACTTGCGGTGTTAGATCCCGCGCTTGCATCTGTTCCTCATCATCACCGCAAGCACCTGCGAACACGCCTGGCCACCAAGAACGAACCGCGAGACTAGATCACATATTCCGCGCGGTCACTCTGTCCCCCTCTCGCGACGCGCTGAGTTGGTTCGACGACACTGGGCTTGCTATCAGGGAACTTCGCGATGTGCGAGCCGTTAGTTGCGTAGAAACATCGTGAGGAGAGTCTTATGGGTCGTGGAATTCTGTTGTGGCTGCTCGGCGTGCCCATCCCCGTCATCCTGCTGCTGGCGATGTGCTCGCATCACTGACGGCTTGCCTTCCGCGCCCGCCCGCCTTTGGCCGGGCGGGCCGTCTCGACCTCGCTTCGATCGAGCAGGTATTCCAGGCCGCCCACACGGTACCAGCGGTAGCCGTAGCCTTCCATGACGAGGCGATGCTTACCGGCCTCGTCAGCGCGGCTGTGATCGCTCGACAGCAGGTTGACCAGCAACCGGCCCGCATCGCCCACACCTGCCGAAAACACAATCTCCCGCGGCCTGGCGTCCAGGTTGTGGACGAACAACACTGAGTTGTTTCGCCAGTCGTACCGCATCACCAGTATGGCGTGATCCCGGGTTGGGATGACCTCGTAGTCACCCCAGCCGATTTCCGGGACTTCCTTTCTCATCCGGATGATGCGCTCGGTCCAGTTGAGCATCGAGTTGGGATCGCGGCGTTGCTGCGCCACATTGACGTGTTCGTAACCAAACGCGCCTTTGCTGATGACGGGAACCACTGGACGCGGGTTCTTCGTGAATCCGGCATTGGGTTCATCGGACCATTGCATGGGTGTCCGGGCGGCCGTGCGCTCGGGCAGCGACAGATCGTCGCCCATTCCCAACTCATCGCCGTAACGGATCACCGGCGTACCGGGCAGAGTGAACATCAGGCTGTAGGCAAGCTCGATGCGGCGCCGGTCACCTTCCAGCATCGGCGCGAGGCGGCGTCGGATCCCCCTGCCGTACAACTGCATCCGCGGTTCCGGGCCGAACGCTTTGAAGACTGTCTTCCCCTGCTCCGGGGTGAGTCTGCCGAGATCCAGCTCGTCATGATTGCGCAGGAACAAGCCCCACTGCGCCGTGGCGGGCCGCGGCTTGGTCGCCTCGAGCGCCTTCGCCAGGGGCCGCGAATCACTGGCGGCGAGTGCATAGAACAGGTTCTGGTTCACCTGGAAGTTGAACATCATGTGCATCCGGTCGCCGTCCGTGCCGAAATACTCCATGTCGGTATCAGGCAGTACGTTGGCTTCGGCCAGGATGATGGAGTCGCCCTCCCGCCATTGGAGGAATTCGCGAATGGTCCGCAACATGTCGTATTGCTCCATCGGTTTCCTGATCCCGGGCCCTTTCTTCGAGATGACGAACGGCACTGCATCCATGCGAAAGCCCGAGACACCGAGCTGAATCCAGAATCCCATGATTTTCAGGATTTCAGCCTGCACGTGCGGATTGGAGGTGTTCAGGTCCGGTTGGAAGTCATAGAAGCGGTGGAAGTACCATGCGCGCGCAACCGGGTCGTACGTCCAGGTTGATTTCTGGACGCCCGGAAACACCATCCCGCGGTTGGCATCGGGCGGCTTTTTCTTCGACCACACGTACCAGTCGCGATATCTGGAGTGTGGGTCCCGCCGCGCTTCCTTGAACCAGGGATGCTGGTTCGAAGTATGGTTCACGACGAGGTCGATGATTACCCGGATACCGCGCTGCTTCGCTGCATGCGTGAATTCAACGAAATCACCCAGCGTCCCGTAGCGGGAGTCCGAATTGTAATAGTCGGAGACATCGTAGCCGTCGTCCTTCCCCGGCGAGGACTGGATGGGCATGAGCCAGATTGCGGTGACGCCCAGTCCGTGCAGGTAGTCCAGACGGCGCATCAGGCCGTCGAAGTCTCCAATCCCATCGCCGTTGGCATCCATGAAGGTTGCCACCGACAGGCAATAGATGACCGCGTTCTTGTACCAGAGATCATTAATCATGCGCGCCGTGGGAGCTGTGGAGGAGCGGTATATCAATCGCTCCGCAGGCCATCGGTTCCCAGTGGAACACGGTTTCCCTCAGCTCGAGCTCCAGGTCGCCCGATTGCCGCGGCTCATTGCTCCTTTAGCGAATAGCTCAGAGTGAGCCCGACCGTTCGCGGCGTCGACACGATGGCCTGGTAATTCGGACCGTAGTTGAACGGGTCCGAGTACGAGTTGATTCCGAGCTGGTTGGTAAGATTGTTGACGTAAACGGTGCTCAGCCAATGGGACCGGGTGAAGCTCAGCCTCGTGTCGACAATGGTGTACCCGCCCACCTTCGGTATGGTCGCCGAAAGCGCGGGAATGATGGAGCTTTGATAGTGAGCACTGGCTGCGAGGCGCAACTCGCCACCCGCCAGGGCAACGTGACCATACTCGACCGTGAGAGCCACGCTGGATTTGGGAGTTCCGGGCAGCGGCGTGCCCACATCTGGAAGAGGCACTGACACCCCGGCCCGCGCCAGGTCCGTTATTGATGTCAGCGCAGTCTTGTCGTACGTGTAGTCCAGCTGCCCTGTGAAGTGGTCGGTGATGGCGGCGAAAAGCTCCGTCTCGAAGCCCCGGCTGTACGCCGAACCGACGTTGACTGCTCCCGGCAGCACGAGCGGGGTGAGCTGGGCGCCCTCCTGTACGTTATGCCACTCTATGTCGAAGACCGCCGCCGAGTACCGAAAGCGATTGAGCAAGGTTCCCTTGATGCCCACCTCATAGTTGTCAGCCTTGTCGGGCGCGAGCTTGTAGAGCTCCGGCGGGGTAGTGTAGGACACCGCCGGCTCGCTAGCGGGCAGCGCATTGACGCCGCCGCGGCGGAAGCCCTGCGACCAGGTCGCGTAGACGAGGTTCGTCCTGTTCAGCTGGTACGCGGTGTTGACCTTCCACAGTGCGCGCCGCCACGAGTCGCTCAACGATACGTTCGCAATCGAACCCGCGCCGTCAAACAGCAGGCCGGTCTGCTGGGCCTGGGAGACGGTTTGTTTGAAGACGCGGGCGCCCCCAGTGACGCTCCAGGCTGTCGTCAGGTGATAGGTGGCCTCGCCGAACACGGCGAAATCCTTGAAGCTCGTCTCAAAGTCACCGATGTAGGCCTGGTCCTTGACGATCGGGATGCCATCGATGTAGGTCGGTGGAGAGCCGGGCGTGAAAGCTGTCTCTCCGATTCCACACTGCGATGGAGTGACACCGTCGCCTGCGCTGATCCCATAGATCGGAGCGCATGCGTTGAAGTAGTCCAGGTAACCATTATAGAACTCGTGCTCCTGGATGTTCGTCGTCTGGTGTTTGAAAAACAGGCCTCCCACCCAGTCGAATGCGCCACCCGTCTTGGAGGCGAGACGGATCTCCTGCGACCAGGGCTTGTCATCGAGCACATCATGTCCGGTCACCAGGATACGGGGATTGGCGCCGTACAGTGACGGATAAAAAGGAAAGTACGAGTACAGGTGCGTGAGGTCGCTGCTCGTGTGGTTGACATGATGCGCCCACGACGTGTTCGAAGTCAGGGTAGCGAAGCCGAGCTCGTATTCTGCAGTCAGGGCCACGAGATCCACCGTGTCCTGCGTTGACGCCCGGGTATTGTCGGTGGACTGCAATGTATCCACGCCATACAAGGGGGCAGCGTACGGGAATCCCGAAGCGGTCGAGCGCTGATGGTAGTAGGTAAGTTGCGCATGAAACGCATCGTTCGGTTTCCACAGGGCCGCAACTCGCGCCGTGCGGTATCCGTAGGCATTGACCCCCTTTTGAGAGTACGTCGCCGGCGGACTCAGCAGGTTCGTTGGATCGGCTGCAATCGGTGCGCCGGCGGAATCGAGCCGATACAGGTTCGGCTGGTTTATGAAGCCGGCCTCGTTGGTCAGACTGGCATTGAGACGCACGGCGAAGGTATCTGACAAAGGAAGATTCAGCATTCCACTGACGTCTTCATTTGGTGCGTGAGTATGCGATGTATCGCTGATCCCAACCTCGACTTTGGCATCAAAGGCCCTGGGGTCAGGTGCGTTTTGCACGAATCGGATCGTGCCGCCCAGCGAGCCCGAGCCATACAGGGTCCCTTGCGGACCGCGCAGTATCTCCACGTGATCCAGATCCTGGAGACGCAGGTTGACGAACAACGGCGTGTCGTCGACATAGGTCGCCACCGGCGGAACCACCGGGGTGGCCAGCGCCAGCTGACCTGCTGTTGCCTCGCTGTTCAATCCTCGAATGATCAGCGTCGCGCCGTTCACACCCCCAAAGGGTCCCTTGTCGGTAACGTTCACTCCGGCCATCGAGTGCGCAAGTGACGAGATATCCTGAATGCCGGCTTGTTCCAGTGACGCGCCAGTAACTGCCGTAATACTGATCGGAAGATCCTGGGCCGAAACCGCCCTGCGCGTGGCCGTCACGAGGACTTCCTGCAAGCCGGCTTCCTGTACTCCGGCATCATCGGCATAGACAGCCGTGCCGTAGAGGGCAGTCAGGACCGCCGCCGTTATGGACGCAGGGGTGTTTGTTGTTTTCATTGGGTCTCCGCCGGCAAGTTGACGCACTCGCGGAAGAGACCTGAACGCATCGCCCGGGAAGTTCCCTGGGGGGAGATCGTCCCGGAGACACAACAGCTCTCCGCAACCAGATCTCCCGGGCTTTTATCCCGCCGTGTATCCGCAGGGCACGAGCGCTTGCGGACTGCCTCTCTCGGACCAGTCACCCACCCGCAGGCGGGCCGGAACCCTAGACGCACATTTATGCAAGTCGCTGCAAACTGCGTGCCGGATCAGGTATCGCCACCGGGAACGTGGCATTAGCCTTTGAAAATGCAAACTTACGGGTGGGTTGCGGGTTGGGTGCAAGCAGGAGCCGCCAGACACCAGGTGGCCTGACCGCACCAGCACAGAGCAGTCTGCCGGGTGTTGCCCTAACACTGCACGGTGGCAGACACTGGTCGCTCGCAGATGTCGGAAATAACTGAGCAGAAAGAAGGTACTTTACTGGCCCCATGAATACCCAAAGCCCCGCGCGCCTGGAAAGCAGCACCATTCGGCCCATTCCGCTGACCGAACGGCACGGCACGGCGGGCGACTTGTTCACCGTGTGGTTCGGCACGAACTTCATGCTGTTGACCATTGTCACCGGCGGTCTCGCGGTAACCGTCTTCGCGCTGCCGTTCGGGTGGGCATTGGTCGGCCTGAGCGTGGGCAACCTGGTCGGTGCGATCTTCATGGCGCTCCATTCGGCACAGGGTCCCAGGCTCGGCGTTCCACAGATGGTCCAGACACGTGGCCAGTTCGGCTCCCTTGGATCCGTTCTGGTCGTTGCCATCGTGCTCGTCATGTATGTGGGATTCCTGGCGTCCAACCTGGTCCTCGGTGGCGAGGCGCTGGTCAGTATTGCCCCGGGCATGCCGGATACACCGGGCATTGCGGTGGTTGCGGTATTGAGTGTCATCGCCGCGGTCTTCGGATACGACGTGATTCATACCTATGCGCGGGTCACGACCTACATTGCGTGCGCCGCCCTGGCCGTCACTTTTGCGTGGATCATCTGGGTGCATGGCCTGCCCGCGGATTTTCTGTCACGCAACACCCTGAACCTCTCAGGGTTCCTGAGCACCGTTTCGACGGCGGCGCTCTGGCAGATCGCTTACGCGCCCTACGTGTCCGATTATTCGCGCTACATGCCGGCCGACACGGGCGCACGATCCGCCTTCTGGGCGAGTTTCTGGGGCTGTTCTCTGGGTTCCATGCTGCCCATGGCCCTGGGAGCGATGGTGGGCATCGCAGCTCCCAAGGGAGCAAGTCTCGTCGCGGGGCTTGCGGCATTGACCCATGGCATAGCTCCGTTGATCCTCATAGTTCTATCCGTTGGCGTAGCGACGGCCAATGCCATGAATCTCTACTGCGGCGCTCTATCCACCATGACGCTCGGCCAGACTCTGGTTCCGAGCTGGTCGCCCGGAGCGACCGCCCGAACCGTCATCTCACTGGCTATTTTCGCGCTGTCACTGACGGGAGCATTGCTCGGAAAGAACTCCTTCATGGTCAATTACGAGAATTTCATACTGCTCCTGCTATACGTACTCGTGCCGTGGACGGCGATCAACCTGGTTGACTACTACCTGCTGAGGCATGGCCAGTACGATGTCGATTCCTTCTTTCGGCATGATGGCGGCATCTACGGCCGGATCAACGGCGTGGCGGTCGGCTGTTATCTGTTGGGAATTCTCGTGCAACTGCCATTCATCAACACGCCGCTGTACCGGGGTTTCATCGCCCGCGCACTGGGCGGGGTCGATCTGTCCTGGATCGCCGGCCTTGCCATCACGGGCCCTGCCTACTATTGGCTCGCCAAACGGTTAACATCCGAGTCGGAAGCCGTTGTCGCTGGAGCAAAGTAGGTGGACCTCGAACTGCAACGACGCCGCGCCGTGGTGACTGGCGCGTCGCGTGGAATAGGCCGCGCCATTGCCCTCGCACTCGCCGCTGAAGGCGCGGATGTTGTGGCAGTCGCGCGCGACCGGGGGAAACTGGAGGAGCTCGCAGCAACAGCGGCTGGGGTTGGGGCCGGGCCCGAGGGCAACGCCGGGGCCAGCGCCGGAGCCGGGACGATCACCGTCCGCGCGGCCGATCTCTCGCAGGCTACGGCCGTTCAAGGCCTCACTGCGGAGCTGGAGACAGCCGACATCCTTGTATTCAACACCGGCGGTCCTCCTTTCGGCACAGCCGCGGAAACTACCGACGCGGTTTGGACCGCGCAGTTCGAGGCAATGTTTTTGAGCGCGATCCGGCTGACGCGGCTTGCGCTCCCGGGCATGCGCCGGCGCGGCTTCGGTCGCATCATGCTCGTGGTCTCCTCGGGTGTGATTCAGCCGATTCCCAACCTGGCCATTTCAAATGCCATCCGCTCAGCCCTCGTCGGGTGGGCAAAGACCCTTGCCGGCGAGGTCGCAGGCGACGGTGTCACGGTGAATTGCCTGGCTCCCGGACGGATCGCCACAGACCGCGTTGTAGAGTTCGACCAGAACCGTGCCCGTCGCGAAGGAATCAGCGTCGAAGAAGTCCAGAAGCAGTCGCGTTCGGCTATTCCCGTTGGCCGTTACGGCGCAGCAGATGAGTTTGCAGCCTTGGCGGCTTTCCTGGCGAGCCCGCGTTCTTCGTACATGACTGGAAGTGTCATCCGAATCGACGGGGGCATGATTCGCAGCGTGTGATGATCCGCTGTTGGCGGGCGCGTTTGTTGACAGGGGCCATTGCCGGAGCGGCAGTTACTGGGCCGCCATCGGCGGCGCCCCGTTGCTGGCCCGTCAGTTGTTGCTAATCGCGTAAACCTTCCCGTGCGGCAGCTGCCCAGACCAACAGCGCCCCCGCCCGCGCCCGTGCGGGACTGCTGCACCACGACGTGAGTTACTGCGCGTTAACTGCCGGGCTACCGCATAAGCTGCTTACCCGGGCCACCCAGGTCAACACATAACGTGGGGCTGTCGGGCGCATGAGCTGCCGCGGCCCCCTGCTAGACCGACGCATGGTTTAGGACCGACGCTCCCGCTCGCTACGCCGACGCATGAGCCTCGCGAGTCCGCGCAGCCTTTCTCGCTGCCGTGGACCTCTGCGTAGGCCCCTTGGTCCTCACAGCCTTCCGTGCCGCCGCAGAACGCTCGCCGCGAGTTCTTCGTCGCGCAGCTCCACTCGCCTGTTTGGCCAAGGCGCGATGCGATGCAGCGCTCGTTCCCTCACGTTTCAAAGCTCGAGTCGAGGCTCGCGAACGCTTGGCTGTGGACTTGCGACGCGCTGGCGCGCCGTGCCCTCGTTCATAGTCCCGCGAGGCGCTCTGGCGAGTTTTCTCCGAGGACTTCCCCTTGCGGGGCGGCGGCAGTTCCACACCTGAGCGGCGCGCCTTCGACAAACCGATCGCAATTGCCTGCTTTGCAGACCGCGCGCCGTGTTTACCCTCGCGGATGTGGTCCATCTCCTCCTTGACGAATTCACCCGCCTGCGTGCTGGCAGCCTTGCCCTGCCGCTTGTCCCGCCGAGCCCGCTCCACTGTCTGTTTCTCTGGCATGCCTATCTCCTTATGAACGATCACTCCCTGAAGATAGACACCAGCTGCCGCGGATCGCTATCGCCGGAGAACTCACCCGCGCGTCAGCTGTGTCCTACGCCCGAGCGCACCAGGCGGGCCATCGAACTATTTCGAAACGACCTTTGCGGAATAGGACGTCAGTTGCAGCGGGGACTGAAACGAAGCCAAGGACAACAACCCTCGCGGCGCCAGCGCATTGACTATCTGCAGCGTCGATGTTGTCGGCGGCGTCCCGGACGTTGGTCCCTGGCCGATGATTGCGACAGCACGGTCGAATCCCGAGACATCGGTGTAGTCCACCGCAAGCGATGTCGTGCCTACAGGCTGTGTGGTTCCGAAACTGCCGCGTGATGTGGATGCGAGCACTTGATAAGGCACGTGTTGCTGTAGAAGCACGATACTCCCCGTGGAGTCATACCACCCGCCATAGCCTCCGCCGACCGCTTGGGACCCCGCAACGTCAATGACCGCTTCGGATACCTGGGCGCCGGCCGTATATAAAATTGCCCCATCATCCGGCCGGAGGCCGATTATCTGCGCACCGGAATTCTGGATGGCCAAGCGCGGATTCGGGGGGGCAGTGTTGGAGACTTCCGCCACGTAGATACCCGGTGGATGCGTCGCGGACACCCCTTGAACCTCATAGGCAACGCGCGAAACCGTGATGCTGCCCCCACGCCCCCCAGGAAGGCCAACGGTCGTGCCTCCGATGGACTGCCCGAAGTCCATCGGTTGATTGACCGGAGTCTCGATCCCCGGATTTGCGGCATTGACCAGGAACAGCCCTACACCCCCGTTTCGATTACCCTGAAATAGGAGTTTCGTCTGATCCGGCGAGACAGAATACGCAGAGACTTCGTCGCTCTTCGCAGGATCGCTCGCGGCCGACATCAGCGTCGTCTGCCCCGGACTGCTCAGCGACGAATAGTACAACGACTTGTGCGTGCCACCGGTAACGCCGGTTGCCAGGAAATAGATGTTCTTCGAATCCAGCGAGAAGGTAGGCAGCGTGGCGTATGCGGCGCCGCCGGGCTGGATCTGGCTGACGACCGTGGGCGTCGCAATGTTGACTACGTAGAGGGAGTCCGAATTGCCCTGCCCCGCAATGACTGCGATCCATTGCCCATCCGGACTGATTATGAATTGATCCCTGCCGGCTCCATCCAACACGGGCACGGTTCCAGTGGGTAACGGAATGCTGGTCGATTGAGTGGGTGTGGCCGTCTTTACGAACGAGAGACTCGTTGTCGCAGGCGACGTTGTATCCTCCGTCCTATAGACGATGGAGGCGCCGTTATCGGAAACGGCGAAGCCCCTGATACGCAGATTCCCCTTGGTGGCGGCCGTCATGACCACGGGGTCGGCGGCAAAATCGGTCAGATAGACCTCGTTTGAACCATTCCCCGCCGCGTCACCAACAAAGGCGGCGCGGAAGGGATCCGTGCCAACGAAGACAACAGCCGCCCCTTTGGCTGTCGCACCGCTGGGATCCTTTACCTGGTAGGTGAAATGTGTCAGTCCCTTGAATCCGGACAATCCGGAAAGACTCACACTGCCGTCGGTATTGACACTCGCGGTCCCTGCACCTGCCGGGGGCTGATCCAATATCGTGACAGTCAACGAGTCCTTGTCTGGATCATTCGCATTCTGAAGCACATTGATCTTCGCGAGACCCGCGCCATCGGCGCGCAAAATCGTGTTGGTGGCAGTCGGAGGTTGATTGACCGTAATGGTAATCGTCACAGTGCCCGCAGTCTTGTTGCCCGCCGCATCCGTGGCCTGAATAGCAAACGAGTCGCTCCCCGTGAAGTTTGCATTCGGGGTATACGTAAACGTGCCAGCTGGAGTGAAGGCGCTAACTGTCCCAGACGTCGGATTGCCCGTCTGCGCGAGAGTGACCTGACCCCCGCCCGGATCCGTCGCGGTCACACTGGTAGTGAGCGCAACGTTCTCGTTCGTCGTGAAACTCAGCGTGCCCAGCACCGGATTGGGGGAACCCCCACCACCGCCACCTCCACAGGCGGAAACGAAAACCACCAAACCAACGGCAAAACCCTTCCGAAAGAACGCCCCGATTTCTGATAGCCCCACTTCCCCGCTCCGTTCTCGGTCTATGGAGCGGGATACTGCCACAGCTTCGGTCGTTTGATCCCATACGTTGCACAACTACAACACGGACTCCTGAGCTGCCAAGCTCACGCCAACCGTGCGTCGCGCCCGATTCTCCGGATGCAGGGCTTACATGTCAGGGTGCCCGGGGGCGCCCTGTTTGGGCCAACAGTCTCTAACCAACAATACACCGCGGCGGGAGCGGGAACGCGGATGGATCCGGATACCACCGATGCAAACACGCTGCTTGCATGGCGACAGGGGAGAGAGTTTTTCGATGTTGGACTCGCTTGCGCGAATCAGTGGTGATTGGTCAAACGATCCAGTAACGGCAGGACGCCGGGTACGGACTCGAGCGGTTTGCCGCAGGTGTTGGGCTTTCCCTCACGCGATTGCCGCGTGAGGGAAGTTACCCGGCGCGGCAACCGCGCTGGCGGATTGAGCGGTTACTTTTCCTGGCGGCTCGCCTCGAACAGGAACCAGGTGCGCCGCTCGGTCTCGTCGATCCAGTTCTCGATGAGGCTTGCGGTCGCAATGTCACGCGCTTCGTCCACGACGTCGTGCACCTCGCGCAGGCGCGCGGCGAGCGACTGATTATCCTCGCGGAGCTCGGCCAACATGTCGAGCGGATCGACGTAGTCGGCGTCGTTGTCCTTGACGCGCTGCAGGCGAGCAACGTGACCGATTGAACGCAGCGTGGGGCCACCCACCTTGCGGATACGCTCGGCGATCGGATCGCTCATCCCATAGAGCTGGTCAGCCTGCTCATCGAGCAGCAGGTGGTAATCGCGGAAGTGCGGGCCACTCATGTGCCAGTGAAAATTCTTGGTCTTGAAATAAAGGGCCCAGACATCGGCGAGGATGGCATTCATGCCTCCAGCGATGTTCGCTGATGCCTTTGGACCAAGATCACTGGGCGTGACCAGCGGCGCCTGGCGCCGTCCCTTCAACTCCTTCTTCTTCGCTTCGCTCATTGCCATGACAGTTCCTCGATGTGCCAGATTAAAGATGCAGCGCCGGACACCCATTGTCGCACTGATCGAAAGCGGAGCACCAGCGAGCCGGAGCAGTGAACGGGGCGGCTGCCACTCAATCGGCACAGGAATCGGCAAATAGGCGCAAACTTGAGCAAGGATCGGCCGCACGTGAGGTACGGTCGGCGGCGTTCATTGCGCTCGCGAGCCGACCCTGCGCGTCGCATATCGCCCAAGTTCTCGCGGCTCTCGGCATAGTTGGACAGTTGGTCTTCGGTGTTTATCGCACCGGTCAACTTCCGGATGGGCAACCGCGATCCGACAACGACCACTCCCGTGCTCTACCTGCCCACCGTCGCGGGCAGTTTGTCAGCACGATCGTGCTCGGCGCTTTTGGTCACCCGGACTGGGGCGCACCGTTCTTTGGCGTCGGCGTTCCCTCATGGCTCGCAATCGAGTCCGGGCTCGTCCAAAGGCTGTACACCGCCAGCGAGCTGCCGCCACCCCTACGCCCGGCAACCCTTCGGACCCTCCTTTTGGGCTTTCACGCGATCGGGGGCATTGCAGCGGGCACGGTGTGGCTGCTGCTCAGGGGACGATTGCTCCCGCCTCCGCTTCAGCCGCCACCAGAAAGCTCCACCCGGCGCCGCGGGTTATATAGAATACCGGCCGCCGGAGTGGCGTTCGGCGGGTCCCGGAGCACTGAGTCCATGGATTGAGCCCCCATGGATTGAGTCCTGCGGATCACGCCCCCACCTTCCACGGCATTCCAACGGGATGACCCTTATACCTGGCTGCGGCCGGCCCCGGCTGCGTGCCCTCGATGTCTGGACATAAATGCTTACTACCTCGAACGTCGCGATTCAGTTTGGTGCAAAGCCCCTCTTTGAAGGCGTTACCGTCAAGTTCTCGGACGGCAACCGCTATGGCCTGATCGGTGCCAATGGATGTGGCAAATCGACGCTGATGAAGATCCTCGGCGGCGAGCTGGAACAGAGCGTCGGCGAGATCAGCCTGCAGGCCGGCATGCGCCTGGGTAAGTTGAACCAGAACCAGTTCGGCTATGAAGACCAACGTGTGCTCGATGTAGTGATGCAGGGGCACCGTGAAATGTGGCAGGCAATGACAGAGCGTGACCGGATCTATGCAGATCCGGAAGCCACGGATGCCGAATACATGAAGGCCGCTGAGCTCGAGGGCAAGTTTGCCGAGTACGGCGGCTACACGGCCGAGGCCCGCGCGGCCGCGATTCTGCTCGATGCAGGCCTGGCCGAATCGCTGCACAACGGACCGATGCGCGAAGTGGCTCCAGGATTGAAGCTGCGCGTGCTGTTGGCGCAGGCGCTGTTCTCCAAGCCCGACGTGTTGCTGCTGGATGAGCCCACCAACAACCTCGACATCCACTCGATCCGCTGGCTCGAACGTATTCTCAACGAGTACGACGCCACGATGATCATCATCAGCCACGACCGGCATTTCCTGAACCAGGTGTGCACTCACGTCGCGGACCTCGATTTCCAGCAGCTGAAGGTATATCCGGGCAACTACGACGATTTCATGTTGGCCTCCACCCAGGCGCGCGCGCGCGTTGAAGCCGCGAACGCCAAGGCCAAGGACCGCATCTCGGATCTGCAGGAATTCGTGCGCCGTTTCTCGGCCAACGCATCCAAGGCGCGCCAGGCGACCTCGCGGCGCAAGGCGATCGACAAGATCAAGATCGAGGAGATCAGGCCGTCGTCGCGGCAGAACCCGTACATCCGCTTCGAACAGGCCAAGAAGCTGTACCGCTCCGCCGTGACGGTCGAGAAGCTCAACTTCACCTACCCGGGCACGAATGTCCCGGTACTCACCGATGTCAGCTTCAACATCGAGGCGGGCGAGCGGGTCGCCATCATCGGCCCCAATGGTATCGGCAAGACCACGCTGATGCGCTGCCTCGCCGGCGAGTTGACTCCCAGCTCGGGCCGCATCAGCTGGGTGGAGAACGCGCAGCCCGGCTACATGCCGCAGGATCCCCAGGCTGAGTTCGCCGACAAGACCGACCTCTTCAGCTGGATGTCCGTGTGGACCGGCAAGGCCGATGATGAGCAGATCATCCGCGCAACCTTGGGCCGCCTGCTGTTCTCCGGCGATGAAACCAAGAAGTCGGTGACGGTGCTGTCAGGCGGCGAGAAGGGCCGGATGATCTACGGCAAGCTGATGCTGATCAAGCCCAACGTGTTGTTGATGGACGAGCCCACCAACCACATGGACATGGAAACCATCGAATCGCTGCAGATTGGCCTGGAAAAATATCCGGGCACGCTGATGTTCGTGTCCCACGACCGCCAGTTCGTGGACGGCCTTGCGACGCGCATCATCGAGTTGAAGTCCGGTGGCACCATCGCAGATTTCACGGGCAGCTACGACGAGTACCTGAAATCCCAGGGAATGACCTAGCGGCCTACTCCCCCGCCGGGGCATGGACATCGCGCTGCCGCGGCTTACCTTTGCCGTGCAGCGCTTCGTCCTCTATCAAACGTTTGCGCACGTACAGGAAGCGGATTACTTCGTATTCGAACGGCGAGCCTGTCGAATAGTAACGGAAGTCAGTGTTGGCGCGGGTATCGACGGCATTCACAGTGCTCAGCCCGTATGACTGGTAGCCACGATACAAGTCGGCCACGTTGACGCCGTAGTAGATACCATAGTCCCCAAGATATCCAACACCGTCACGTAGCGTTGAGGGACCAAGGATAGGCATGACGAGATAGGGGCCGGGATGTAAGCCCCAGGTTGAAAGCGTGGCGCTGAACCCTGTTGGCGCGTTCTGCAGCTTGAACCGGGTTGCGACGTCGAACAGTCCGCCAATACCGACCGTGCTGTTGATGACAAAGCGGCCGATGCTGCGAGCTCCTCCGGGGATGCGCGCCTGCAAGCCGTAGTTCACCACGCTGTCCACTTCGGACAGGTTTGAAAAGAAATTGTGAATCCCGGAGCGAATGGGAGATGGCACGCGCCGATAGCCGTTCGCCACCGGCAGAAAGATCGCCTCGTCGAACCGCGCGTTGAAGCGGTACGTGAAGCGATTGAGCCTCTCCCAGGGATCGTACGTGTACATGGACGGGGCGTCGGCCGTGGTCAGTGGCACCAGCGGTTCAATGTCTTCCTGTTCGCTTGCGCCGGACACCGAGGTCGCGGATGCCGGCGACGCCGCGGGTGCTGCCGGGGTGCCAGGTGGTGCCGGGGTCTCGGCCGCCGAGCTCTCGTGGCGCGATCTCTCAGGTGGCAAGGCGCCGCCCGGCCCCTTCCACCGCCCGGCCAACATATCGAGCATGTCGGCAATCTGCCGCGGCTCGCCGAGATTGCCGAGGTGGCCGCCGTGATCATACACGGCAATGCGCTCACCCAGCGTCGATTGCAGCCAGGCCAGCTCGGGCCTGTCGAGGATCACATCATCACTGTTGGTTTGCGCGTAGTAGTCCGGATTGTTGTGCAGACTGTCACCAACAATGTCCAGCCGGCTGTCCGCCAGCAGGGACCCGGGTGTTGCATCGGGCCGGCGAGCCAGGTAGTAAGGGGCGAAAACGTTCCAGAAATATTCCGAGAAAGGTTTATCGCGCAGCGTACGTGCGATCCCTTCCAGCGAGTCGCCGACGCGTGGCGGATGTTCTGGATCGACCACGACACCGGTGCGAGCGTATATATCACCTGCGAAGAACACGTTGATCAACGCAATGCGGAACGTCAGCGCAATGGCCGCCGAGAAATCCGCATCAGTATTGAGCACACTCCCCGCAGCTGCGAGCACTTCGGTGCCGATCTGAACTTTCTCCGATGCCCGGTAGTAGTCGGCAAGCCCCGCGTACAGCCTGCGATAAAGCTTCTCGATACCCGCATCTCCGGGGCCGATGCTCGCCGCAAACAACTTGTCCAGCCGGTCCATGGATGCAAACAGGCTGACCGGCGGATTGATCATCACCGCCCGGTGGATGTTCAACTTGCCTTCGGTGGCATCGATCGACTTGATGACGGCCGCATTGGCCGCTCCGAGGCTGTAACCCAGCACGTCTATGTCAGTGATGCGGATTCGATGCGGCAGATGCGCAATGATCTGTTGCATCGCCGCGTATAGATCCCGGCTGTCCTGGCGCAGATCGCCGGCCACGCCGGTACTCGAAGCCGCCACGATAAATCCCGGGAACGTAGGCGACGGCAGAGTCAGTACGTGGTATCCGGCGCCATAGAGCGCAGCGCGCAAGATCGAGATCTTCGCAGTGTTGCCGTCGCTTCCCGTGCCCGATATAACAACCGCCAGCGGCGCGGGGTGGTCCTGCGCGGAAAACCATACGCGCAACTTTCGATCGAACCAGAATACCTCCGGCACTGGCCGTGCCCAGGGCACCGCGATATTGATCTCCCGCAGCGGCACGGTCTGTGGCAGCGGTGCGAGATCCTGGGGCGGCGTCCCGAAGACAGTCGCGCGCAGCGCCGCAGAGTCTGCAAGACCGGTTGGAGGCCCGGGATCGGAAAATTCTACGGCGGGTTGAGCGGCGGCAGCGAGGCCGGTCAGGCAAAGCGTGAGCAGGCTCAATCCGTGCGCGAGCCCAGCGGCTATTTCGAGGCCTCCCAGCACTTGAACAGCTCGATCGAGGTCGACGTACCGTCGGCGATTCGATACACCGTCAGAAAGTCGCTCCCCTTCGTGAGCTTGATCCCTGTGAGCCTGAAGTAGCTCCCATAGATCGAATCCTGGTTGACGTCACTTTCCACGGCACCCGGCACCGCCTTGCGATACCACGCTTCCACGATCTCGAGAGGATCCCCGGAATCGGCTGCGAAGTGAGTGCATTGATGCCCAAGAGTGTTGCGGGACACCGAATCCATCATCGCCCGGCGCAGATGAGGATAGGTGGGCAGACCGGTTGTGTTCTGGTCGACGTCCGCGGCTGGGCTAGACATTGGAAGCACGATAAAGCAAAGAGTGAGCACTCCGGCGATGGCTGGGACCTTGATTCGCATCGCAAGCATTGCGGCATCCCTTCGCTGTGTCCAGAGGAATAGAACCGCAAGCACCTGTGAAATCCGCCATAAGCGTGCGGACGCGTGCGTTAAGCTTGCTGTCCCGTCTTTGACCTGCCGGCAACTCCTCGATGAAAAGAGCTTTCTTGACGAATCTTCTGATCGCCATCGGCCTCCTCTCGGTCATTCCCGATACGCACGCGGCGCCACCCGACGTTGGGTCGGCCGCAACCGAAGCAGCATTCCGCGACCTCTATAAAGAGCTCGTCGAAACGAATACGACGCTCTCCTCTGGAAGCTGCACACTGGCCGCCGAACGGATGGCCGCCCGCCTCAAGGCGGCGGGCTTTGCTGACGCTGATTTGCATCCGTTCGCAGCGCCCGACCATCCGAAGGAAGGTGGTCTCGTCGCCGTCTATCTGGGCCGTGACAAGAAGCTCAAGTCGATTCTTCTGCTAGCTCACATCGATGTCGTGGAGGCGAAGCGGGAGGACTGGACCCGCGATCCGTTCAAGCTCGTCGAAGAGAACGGCTCGTTCTATGCGCGCGGCGCGTTCGACGACAAGGCCGAAGCGGCCATTTGGGTGGACACGCTCATCCGCTACCGCCACGAGAACTTCAAACCCCGCAGGACATTGAAGCTCGCGCTCACGTGCGGCGAAGAAACCGCTGGCGCGTTCAACGGCGCTCAATGGCTCTCGCAGAATCAAAAGGACTTGATCGATTCGGAATTTGCCATCAACGAAGGCGCCTTTGGCGAGCTCGATGCACAGGGCAATCGCGTCGCCCTGCAAGTCGAGGCCGGCGAGAAGTTTCCGCAGAACTACCGGCTGGATGTGGTCAACCGAGGCGGCCACAGCTCGCGACCCGTCAAGGACAACGCGATCTACCGGCTCGCCGGCGCCCTCAAGAAGATCGAGGGCTACGACTTCCCGGCTCAATTCACGGACGGCAGCCGCGCCTACTTCACAGGGATGGCGAAGATCCAGGCCACCCGAGGGAACTCTGATGTCGCCACAGCAATGAATGCGCTCGTAAAGGATCCGAACGACGCGCAGTCGATTGCGCTCGTGTCATCGAAGGACCCCAGTTGGAACGCGACGCTGCGCACGACATGTGTGGCAACGATGCTCGACGGTGGCCATGCAACGAATGCCCTTCCACAGCGTGCGCGGGCCAACATCAACTGTCGTATTTTCCCGGGTGTCTCGGCAGAAACCGTGCGCCAGAAACTCGAGGAGCTCGTCGCCGACCCGGCTGTCAAGGTGACCACGCTCGAGACTCGCGGCCCGAGCTCACCGCCACCGCCGCTGACACCGCGAGTGCTGGGCCCGGTGCAGAAACTGACCGCGCAATTCTGGCCCGGCCTGCCGGTTCTGCCGGTGCTGCAACCGGGCGCGACCGATGGTGAATTCCTCAATGCCGTCGGCATTCCCACCTACGGCATCGAGCCCGTGTTCGCCGGACCCGACCTGGGCAACATCCATGGTCTCAACGAGTACGTCGGCGTCAAAGCCCTGCTGGAAGGGCGCGATTTCCTCTACCGCCTCGTCAAGATCTACGCGGACGGGAAATGACCGTGATGCGCGGCCTGCCGTAACAGCGGCAGGCCGCGCACGCAATACGTCAGGTTGAGTCAGTCCTTTGGGGGCTTGCCGCAGAGCGCCAACACGGTGCGCAGGTCGCGAATCGCCGGAAAGACCTCGTTGTTCCAGTCCGTGCCCTGCGAGTCGTAGGCGGCCTGCTCGTATTCGACGATTTCCTTGTCCTCCGCGAAAATCCGCTCCGTGAACCAGGTGACGAACGGCCAAACCAGGTGTATGAGCCCCGGAATCGGCGGTTTCTTCACGGACAGGTAACCATATGTGCGGTTGGTTTTCTGTTCGGCATCCAGCGGGGTGTAGTTCAACCAAACTTGCAACACAGGATCCTGCGACTCGTCGATGTCCCGTCCCACCCAGACCCGCAGGCTTTGAGTGGGATAGTCCGTGCGGATACACATGTGGTCGGAGAAATCCTTTTTCGCTTCACCGCGCTTGCGCACCAGATCCACGATGACCTGCTCGCCCATCGACGCCTTGCCACCGGTGCGGCTGAAGGTGTACTCGACTTGCGCCCAGTCCTCGCCGTGCTTGCGGCCGATGCAGCGCGCCTTGATGGAGCCCATGTTCTTGCGATGCATGAACTGGTGGTTCATGTCGAAAAGGTTTTCGTGCATGAACGTGTAATGGCAAGCCACCTCACGGTTCAGCCGCCGCGTCTTGTAGTCCTTGCGTTGAGACAGCCCGAGCGTCCCGGGCACGCGGCTTTCTGCCAACGAAGGGTCGCCAGGGAAGATGAATATGAGGCCGTCAATCTCGCGCGCCGGATAGCTCTTAACACCGTTCGGCAGGCGCTCCTTGCCGAGATAGGGCACGTCCACACACTTGCCGGTCTGGTCGTACGACCATCCATGGTAGTGGCACTTGAGCTCATCCCCGTTGACCACGCCCAGGTGCAGCGGGACCTGGCGATGCGCGCACCGGTCCTCGAGGGCAAACACTCGCCCGGCCTTACCCCGATATAAGACTATGCGCTCGCCGGCAAAGCGGCGCCCGAGTGTCTTTCCCTGTTTCAGCTCGTCCGACCACGCGACCGCGTACCAATGGTCCGGGTGTGCCCCTACGCGACGCAGGTCGAATGCGTTCGGCGAATTGGCCGGACGCACAGTGATCAGGTTCAAGCTTTCTTCCTGCACGGTTCCCCCACAGACGGCATACCAAGCACCTGAGCTTAGCGCTTCGGAACGGTCAAGGAAAACGGAAGGCCTGAGCGGGGCGCGGGCACGCCCAGATCGCGTGCCGGTCCCGGTCCCGACGGCGACGCCGACCCCATGCCTGGCGACCCGGATCCCGTATCCCGGTCACGCCGACGGCCAACCCCGACCCATCGCCGATCCACGACGTCGGCGGCCCGCCGCTCGTCTACGCCCTCGCTTGACTCGTCTCGCGAGTGTTCTTATCCAAGAACACCTGCAGCGCGTCGGCCCCCCGATCAGGTGCCCGTCAATGAAGATCTGGGGGACTTTCGCGGCACCCGCGAAGGCCCGCACCGAGCTCATCGTGACCCCCTCGCCGAGGTATACGGCTTCGAATGGAATGCCGCGCTCACTCAGCATTGTCTTGGCGCGCTCGCAGAACGGACAGCCGTGTCGCGCAAACATCGCGACGGCGCCCATGCTACGAGCCGGATCGAGATAGGCCAACGCGGTGTCGGCATCTGACACTTCGAACGGGTCTCCCGGACTCCAGTATTTCGAAGAAAACGAACGAGCGCAATTATTGCGCCCAATGGCGCCCAGCTTGGGCTGGTATCCGCTCCTTGCAAGCTCGGCGGCAACAACACCGCCGCTACAGCGGTGAGCGCTATGCCAATACCCGAAACGGCTAGCGCTATGCTGCACGGATGCCAACCCTGTATGTAGTTCGCCATGGGCGCGTAGCCGCGAGCCCTGCGGATACGGATGATCCCGAGCTGAGTCTCGAAGGGCAGTCGCAGGCCGTGAGGGTTGCAGACGAGTTGCGCACGCGCCTGCCTGGCCCACTGCCAATTCTGACCAGCCCGATGCGCCGTTGCCGCGAGACCGCAGCGCCGCTCAGTGCAATCTGGGGAGTCGAACCGATTGTCGAGCCCCGAATTGCCGAAGTGCCGGGACCCCCTGCATCCGCACTGTCGCGGGAGGAGTGGTTGCGCCGGGCGCTGATCGCCGAGTGGCCAGAATTGATAGCACTCGGGAAGACGTTGCAGGATCGCTATGACTGCACGCTAACGAGTTGGCGAGCGGGTGTCCTGGAGGCAGTCCTGGCCTGTCCGCACGACGCTGTGATCTTTTCGCACTTCGTGCCTGTCAATGTCCTGACCGGACATGCCACCAGCTCGGAGCGGGTGGCATGTTTTCTGCCTGATCACACGTCAGTTACCGTGTTCGAAACGGCCGGAGACGAGATCCGCCTGGTCGAGCGCGGCCGCGAATCGAAGTCGAAGGTCAATTAGCGCCGCGTCGCGCCGTCACGAATGCTCGGACCGTGTGAAAGCACCACGCCGTCGAACTCATAATCATTTTCAGGTGGTGAGCAGATCGGGTCGGACCCGCCGTCGGATCGGGCACGTGCGTTAAATAGCGCGTTTTCCAATTGTGGCGTGGTGGCAGCGCCGGCGCACGCCTTTGCAAGTGCCCCGCCGACATCGTCGTAGCGATCATTGCCGATGGCGATAGCACCGACCGCAACTATCAACGTAACGCCAATTTCTAGAATCAATCTAGTGATTGAGCCGATCATCGCATACCTTTTCCTTTACTACCTATGACGTAAAGAAAGCGGCGATGTGGACATTTACTCCCGGCGTCTTAAAAGAAGCCAGTACGCAAGCACCCCCGTGACAAATGTCAGGGAGCCTACGACCAACATGAATCCCTGGTGATGCTGCGAGAGTGGAATTCCACCGACGTTCATCCCGAGCAGGCCGGCCACGAGGTTGATGGGTAGCGCCAGTACGGTGACCGCTGTGAGGATGAACAGCGTCCGGTTGCTGTGCTCACTGACCAGGGCTGACAACTCTTCCTGCAGCAGCTTCAGGCGCTCGGTCAGCGCGCCGGCGTCGACCACTGCGGTGGAAAATTCTTCAGCGGCCTGACGCAGGTCGCCGAGATCATCTTCGCTCAGCCAGGCCGGTGGCCGGTTGAGCAGGCGAAACAAACGCCGCGGGTTCCGGCGCCAGCAATCGTTGCAGACGAACCAGTGACCTGCGCAATGTGCTCAATTCATTACGGCTGACACCGATACGGTTTGCGAGCAGATTGTCTTCGACGGCGTCCACTCGGGCAGTGGACTGGCGGATGATGTCGACCAACACGTCCGCCTGGTCGTGCAACAGGTGGGCAAGGAGCTCGGCGGAGGACCGGATACTCTGGCCTGCCTTGACGGACGCGCGCAGCCGATCGACCGAACGCAGCGGCCTCAGCCGTGCGGTGACCACCAGGCGCGGATCCATGCACAACGAAACAGTCGAGATATTTGCCGCATCGAAGCTGAGGTTGAACAAGACGTCGTGCATCACAGCAACGAGCGCATCGCCCTCCACCTCCAGGCGCGTGGATCCGACTCCTTCGTGCAGCGACTCGTAAAAGGCGTCGGCCAATTGCAGCGACTGGCGCATCCAACGCTCGGCGGCGGCATTGGACAGGGACAGGTGCAGCCACACGAACTCAGAGGAATCGGCCCGGGCTGGCGTTGCGAGCCATTGCAGAGCGGCGTCACACTCGATCTGCCGCGGTGGTTGCCCGGGCTTGAACGAATACCCCCAGACGAGCCCGGTTTTATCGGACCCGTAAGCAAGTTCGGCCGGATTTACCGGTGCCATGGGTGACTCAACGATCCTGCGACCACGAGGGGCGATGATGCCAGAGAGTGCACCGGGAGCGCGCTACGTCATCTGATCGCCTCATTCGCCCGCTACGCTTGCTCGCGAGGACACCGGCCCCTGCACCGCGCTTTTGGCCCCGGCACTCCGCTCTCAGCCCGCGCCCCGGCGCCGTCGGGCGCCCGCCCGCCTCGCGGCGCCGCGCAGCTTCAACCGGTTGTGCGCTGAAACCCCGGCTCCGTAGACAGCTCACTGGTGGGCTGACGGGTGGAGTTGAGTTTGATGTTCAGGCGCAGCTCGTTGGCCGAGTCCGCGTTGCGTATCGCTTCGTCGTACGTGATCGTGCCCTCGTTGTAGAGCTCGAACAACGACCAGTCGAAGGTCTTCATACCCAGTTCCCGCGACTTGGACATGATGGCCTTGATCTCGTGGAACTCGCCCTTCACGAGCTTGTCGGCAATGATGGGCGTGTTGATCAGAATCTCGATGGCCGCCTTGCGGCCTTTGCCATCGGCAGTGCGCACCAGCCGCTGCGAGACAATGGCGCGCAGGTTGCTGGACAGGTCCATGAGCAGCTGCTTGCGGCGCTCTTCGGAAAAGAAATTGATGATGCGGTCGATCGTCTGATTCGCACTGTTGGAGTGCAGCGTGCCCAGGCACAGGTGCCCCGTCTCGGCAAACGCGATCGCGTGCTCCATGGTCTCGGTGTCGCGGATTTCCCCGATCAGAATGACGTCCGGTGCCTGGCGCAGGGTGTTCTTCAGCGCGTTGTGCCACGAGCGCGTGTCGATTCCCACCTCGCGGTGAGTGATGAGCGACTGCTGCGACTGATGCACGAATTCGACGGGATCCTCCACCGTCACGATGTGGCCGGCGGAGTTGCGATTGCGGTGGTCGACCATCGCGGCAAGCGATGTGGACTTGCCCGAGCCGGTGGCGCCCACCACCAGCACGAGGCCGCGCTTGGTCATCACGATGTCTTTCAGAGTGTCCGGCAGTCCGAGCTTGGCGAAATCCGGAATCTCGTTGGCAATGGTGCGGATCACCATGCCCACGTTCTGCTGTTGCAGGAAGACATTCACCCGGAAGCGCGCCACGCCGGGCAGCGAGATGGCGAAGTTGCATTCCAGATCGCGCGCAAAGTCCTCGCGCTGCCGCTCGTTCATCAGCGAGCTCGCCAGGTCCCGCGTCACCTCGCCGGTCAGCTTCTGGTTGGTCATGGGCTGCATGGCGCCCTGCATCTTCATGGCCGGCGGGAAATCCTTGGACACGAACAGATCCGAGCCACCCGCCTTGCTCATCGCCGTCAGCAACTTGGTGATGTAGCCCCTGGCCTGCTCCTCGGTAAGGCTCGGCATTGCGTTCCTTTGCACATCAATTCAGCCGTGATGCTAGCCGAACGCCGTCTTTGCGCGACGGTATTGCTTCTCACTGCGCTACTGAACGCGCACCTCCGGATATTTCGCAAGATCCTCGGCGAGGGTCGTGCAACCCGTCGTGGGGGCAACCCCCAATCCGAGAGATTCAGTTCACGGCTGGCGCCCCGTAAGATGATGCGGCGCCAACCCACCGGCGCCCCCACAGTTTTTTTGCAAGGATAGAGCCATCCCGCGGACTTCCCACCCCGCCTTGGTGCATTTCGCCCTGAGCATCGGCGGTTTTGCCATCGGTACGACCGAGTTCGCGACGATGAGTCTGTTGCGCTACTTCGCGCATGACTTGCGTATCGACGAGCCCACGGCCGGACACGTGATCAGCGCGTATGCCTTGGGCGTTGTCGTCGGGGCACCAATCATTGCCGTGCTGTCGGCCCGCATCGCGCGCCGCACGCTGCTGATCGGACTGATGGCTCTGTTCGCGCTCGCGAATGGACTGTCCGCGCTTGCGCCGACCTATGAATGGATGCTCGCCTTTCGGTTCCTGAGCGGCCTTCCGCATGGAGCCTACTTCGGTATTGCCGCGCTCGTGGCCGCCTCCCTGGTCCCGCCCGAACGGCGCACACAAGCGGTGGCACGGGTGCTACTTGGTCTGACTGTCGCGACGATCGTCGGCGTGCCGCTCGCCAACTGGCTGGGCCAGGCAGTTGGCTGGCGATGGGGATTTGTAATCGTGATGGTGTTGGCCCTCTCGTGCGCGGCCATGGTGGCGATCTTCGCTCCGGCAGATCGTCCGGCCGCAACAGCCAGTCCGTTGCGTGAGCTGCGCGCTCTGGGCAGCTTGCAGGTCTGGCTGACATTGGGAATCGGTGCAATCGGGTTCGGCGGACTGTTCTCGGTGTACACCTATCTGGGATCAACACTGGTCGACGTAACGCACGTCTCGCCAGGCGTGGTACCGCTGGTGCTCGCAGCATTTGGCGTAGGTATGACCGCTGGCAACTTGTTCATCCCGCGGTTTGCAGATCGCGCCCTGATGGCGACTGCCGGGTATCTGCTCCTCTGGTCGGCGGTGGTGCTGGCCCTGTACACCGTCGCTGCTCACAGTTTGTGGGCGGTCACACTCGATGTCGTTGCCATTGGCTTGGGCGGAGCTCTGGGAACCGTGCTGCAGACCCGCCTCATGGACGTCGCCGGCGAGGCGCAGAGCCTCGCGGCTGCGCTCAATCACTCAGCCTTCAACATGGCCAACGCACTCGGTCCCTGGCTCGGCGGGATGGCCATCGCAGCGGGCTTCGGCTGGACATCGACAGGCTGGGTGGGCAGTGCGTTGGCACTCGGTGGGCTCGCCGTGTGGGCTATCTCGAAAGCGTTGCAAGAGAAAGCTCGAGCTACGGATCAACATCGCAGGATCGCAACCCCAAGCCAGGCAAGCAGCTGACCGGTCGGGCACGATTAATCGGCCTTGCGCCCGCCTGATTTCATGCGGAACACCGGCGCGCCTGTCGACTGCAGTCGATCGGTACTGGGAAGGACACCAAACACCCGCCGATAGACCTTGGAGAAGTACTCGACGGAGCTGAAGCCCGTCAACGCGGCTACCTCCGTGACGCTGAGGTCGGTTTGCTGAAGGTACTGATGCGCTTTTTCGACCCGCACCAGCATGTACTCGCCGTGAACCGTGTGTCCCCGCATCTGCTTGAAATGCCGCTCGAGCTGGCGCAGGGAAATATCCAGCTGCTGGGCCACCGCCTCGCACGATAGAGGATCGTCAACGTGCGTCTGCATGATGCCGCGAGCCTGGCTGATGAGCCGATCCGGGTTGGATGAAGATCGCCTGCCCGCGTGAGTGGCCCCAGGCTCGGAGCTACGGCCGCTCACCAACAAATGCCGGGATACTTCCGATGCAATCCCAGCATCCTGATGCTGCCCGATCCAGGCGACCATCATGTCCAGGATGGCAGCGGCACCTGCGCACGTGACGCGATTCTTCGAGAACGAATAGCGCGACTGGGCTACCCTGATCCTGGGAAACAACTCCTGGAATCCCGCCAGGTTGTCCCAGTGGACCGCGGCCGGATGGTGATCGAGCAGTCCCGCCTCCGCGAGGGCGAGACTGCCGTTCTCGATTCCGACCAACTCGACTCCCGAGCGCGCCACGCGCTTCAGCCAGCGAACGACCGCCCGGCTCCGGGCGATTCTTGCAGGCTCAAAACTCGCCAGCACAAACACTGACGCGCATTCCTGCGCGAGGGCGAGGTCGCCATCAACCGTAACCAGGGACCCATTGCTGGCACGAACGGGCTTGCCATCCACCGAAACGGAACGCCACTCAAACAGCGCCCGCTGAGCCAGCCAGTTGGCGACGAACAACGGCTCCGTCACGGCCGCGAGGCCGAAATTCGAAAACTCGGGCAACAACAGCATGGCCAGCTTGCGCACCGCAATCCCCCGCAGGAGCCCCATTCACCGAAATTCCCCGGGGCAGGACCGCATGCCCTGCACGACACCGCGTGCCCGCATGACGCGGCGTGCCCGCAAGACACCTGTGCCCCGCAGGACACCGCGTGCCCGCCGAGACGGGCATGTCCCGCCCGCCCCCGCATGACACCGCACTCCACGGGCGACCGCTAGCACGAATTCGACATCCCAATGTCGCAAATTTACAGGTCGCGCCGCGCCGCCAGTCCTAGTCTTGGCTGCCGTAGCCGATCTGCGGCGGAAGAGGTAGCAATGTCCATCGAGTGGAGCGAGACCGACCAGGCCGCCGGAGTGTCCCTCCCGGCAGCGTTTTTCTACGATCAATCCGTCTTCGAACGGGAGCGGCTGCGGATTTTCTTCCGCAGCTGGCACCTGGTGGCGCACGTCAACGAGCTGCGCAACCCCGGTGACTTCGTGACCCACGCAATCCTGGAGCAAAGCGTCATAGTGACGAGGATCCAGGGTGGCGAGCTGCGGGCATTCCACAATGCCTGTCAACATCGCGGCAACCGGCTGATTGATGCGCCACGCGGGCACACGCCTGCCATTACCTGTGCCTACCATGCATGGACGTATGCGCTAGATGGACGCCTTCGAGGTGCTCCGCGCACCGAATGCCTGAAGAACTTCGACAAGAGCCGCCACGGCCTCAAGCCGGTGCGAGTCGAGGTGTTGGCGTCTTTCGTGTTCGTCAACCTGGATCCCGAGGCGCAGTCCCTGGCCGAGATGGCCCCGGGAGCCGAAGCGCAGATGCGCAAATACCTCCCGGACCTGGATCGCCTGACATTGATCGAGCAGGTCGATGTCCCGGTCGCCGCCAATTGGAAGGTGATCCAGGAAAACTCCATCGAGGGCTACCACTTCGACTATTCCGGCCCCGTGCACAAGCAACTCGTCAAGCTCATCGACTTCGAGGGTTACAAGCTCGAGGAACACGACAAGTACTGGACGTACATCGGCCCACCGCGCAAGGATGTGACGCACGCCTACGGACTTCCGCTCGACAACGCACGCTGGCAGACCGACTGGTTTTTCAACATCGGGCTGTGGCCGAACGCGACCATCTATGCGTTCCCCTACTCCGACGTCGTCGGCACGTTCATCATGAACCCAACCGGTCCGGAAACCTCGTCGCTGCGCTTTGCATACTACGGTGTCGAAGGCCGCGGCCTTCCGGAGGTCACGAAGGCCTGCATCCGTTGGATGAACGAGGAGCTGGGCCCGGAAGACATCCGGCTGAATATCTCCAACCAGAAAGGTCTGCGCTCGATGGGCTTCGAGAAGGGCCGCTACATCATCGGCGATTCGCTGGATAACCGCAGCGAGCACCTGGTCCGGCACTTTCACCGGTTGTGCCATGAAGCGATCCGCTCGTAAGGAGCGCCAGCCACCGTGAGCAGCCTGCCCAGATCAACGCCGCGCCAGGACCGATACGACTACATCATCGTAGGCGCCGGTTCTGCCGGGTGTGTACTGGCAGCACGCCTCACAGAGACTCCAGGGGTCCGCGTTCTCTTGTTGGAAGCCGGGCGGCGGGACAATAGTTGGCAGATCGACATGCCGGCAGCGGTCGGCAGCCTGCTGTCCTCCGACCGATTCAACTGGAACTACCTCTCCGAGCCGGAACCCTTTCTCGAAGGCCGCCGGCTGGCTCACCCGCGTGGCAGGGTCCTCGGCGGATCTTCTTCCATCAATGGGATGGTCTACATTCGAGGGCACGCTCTCGACTACGACGGTTGGGCGCGGGGCGGCGCTCCGGGATGGAGCTACGCCGATGTGCTCCCCTACTTCAAACGGGCCGAGCAACATCTGCACGGAAGCGACCCGTACCACGGCTCCGAGGGCCCGCTTTCGGTCTTCGCGCCGGACTTCGAAAGATCTCCGCTCGCCGCAGCCTTTGTCCGTGCCGCCGCGGAAGCCGGCTACCCGCTCACACCGGACGTGAACGGCGAACAACAGGAAGGATTCGGGCGGATCGACCGCACGACGAAGAATGGACGCCGATGGAGCGCGGCGCGCGCCTACCTCAGGCCTGCAATGACCCGGCCCGGCCTCACCATCCAAACCGAGGCTCTCGTGCATCGCATCCTGCTCGACAAGGGCCGGGCCATCGGCGTGGAATATTCGGTGCGCGGCCAGCGCCAGCAAGTCCACGCCGATGCCGAAGTCATCGTGTCGGGAGGTGCGATCAACTCCCCTCAGATCCTGCTCCTGTCAGGCATCGGTGCATCGGACGACCTGCGCGCAGCCGGTGTCCAGCCGATACATGAGCTCCCAGGCGTGGGCGCCCATTTGAACGACCATCCTGACATCGTCGTGCAGCACCGATGCCTCCAACCTGTCTCCTTGTATGGGATCAACCGGGGCGCCGGGAAACTTCTGACCGGGTTGCGCTGGTTCATCAGGCATGATGGTCTCGCCGCCTCCAATCACTTCGAAGCCGGCGGGTTCATCAGGAGCCGCCCCGGCGTCGACTTTCCCGACCTGCAACTGACATTCATGCCATTGGCGATCCAGCCCGGCACGGTCAACGATGCCGGTACACACTCCTACCAGGTGCACATCGATCTGCTGCGGCCGAAGAGCCTCGGCCGCATCAAGATCCGTTCGGCCGATCCGGCCGCCCCGCCGTCTCTGCTGTTCAACTACCTGATGGATCCGCAGGACAGGCAGGACCTGCGCACCTCCGTACGCCTGACCCGCGAGATTCTGGCGCAACGCGCGCTCGCACCCTTCCGAGGAGAAGAGCTCTCCCCCGGCCCAAGCGTCGAGGCGGATGCCGAGATCGATGCGTTTGTCCGGAAAGGAGTGGAGACGTGCTATCACCCAGTTGGAACGTGTCGGATGGGTACCGGAACTGACTGCGTGGTCGATGAGCAATGTCGCGTGCGGGGCCTCGAGGGATTGCGCGTGGTGGATGCCTCCGTCATGCCCGCAATCGTCAGTGGCAACACCAATGCACCGACCATCATGATCGCTGAGAAAGCCAGCGATCTGATCCGCGGCAAGACACCTCTCGAGCGATCAGACGCGCGCGTCTGGATTCATCCGCAATGGCAAATCGCACAACGCTGACCGAGGAGCCTCGTATGTCGCCACCCCGCTTCGAGTCCGAACGCCGCGACCTCGCCGCCGCATTCCGCTGGTTCGCGCGGTTAGGTCTGGCCGAGTCCGTAGCCAACCATTTCAGCGTGGCCGTCTCGCAAGACGGCACCCAGTTCCTGATCAATCCCTGCCGCCGACACTTCTCACAGATCAAGGCCAGCGAGCTTCTGCTGCTGAACGCCAACGACCCCACGACGCTCGAGCAGCCGAATGCCCCGGATCCAACTGCCTGGTACCTGCATGCCGGGCTGCATGCTCGCGTACCGCATGCCCGGTGCATCATGCACCTGCATTCCAGATATGCCACGGCTCTCGCCTGCCTGCAGGACAGCACTCTGTACCCACTCGATATCAACGCAGCCCGATTCTTCGGCCGGGTCGCCGTTGATCCGCAGTTTGCGGGAATGGCCCTGTCGCATGACGAAGCAGAGCGGCAGGCGCGCCTGTTGGTCGAGGGCAAGAGCGTTCTTCTCATGGCAAACCACGGCGTCATGGTCGTGGGCAAGACGGTAGCGGAAGTCTTCGACGAGCTGTACTACTTCGAGCGGGCTGCCGAGCTGCTGCTCACCTGCTATGCCTCGGGCAAGCCGCTTCGATTCATGTCGGATGCCGTGGCAGAGCTGACGAAGCGCCAGTGGCTCGAATACACCGGCTTTGCGGCCGACCATCTGAACGCCGTCAAGGAAATACTGGACGCCCAAGAGCCGGACTATCGGCGCTGAGCCCGCCTCGAAGAACCAAGGGAGGTCCCTCGAATGTCTGACTCATTCAGACGTGCCTGCCTCGTTACGGCAGTCATCCTCGGCTGCGCGTTCTCTGCATTCCAGATTCTTCATGACATCCGCGTTCCCATTCGGCTTCTCCCGGGCACCGCCGCCCGCGTCAACGGCAGATCGATAGACGCCGACAGCGTGAACCGCACGGTGGCTGGAATGGATGCCCGTGACCGCCGCTCCGAATCAGCGACCCGGCACGATGTGCTCTCCAGGATGATCGACGAGGAGTTGCTCGTCCAACACGCACTGGACAGTGGAGCTGCAGAAACCAGCCCGGAGGTCCGTGCCGCGCTGGTCAGGAGTGCGATCACCCGCGTCAATGCCGAAGCGGCTGCCGAGCCGATCCCCGATCGCGAGCTCGAAGAGTATTTCAAGGCACACAGCTCACTGTATGGGACATCAGCCCGCTTCGAGGTCACGCCGCTTTATTTCGAGTCGAAGACGTTTCCGGACCTCACCGTCGCGCAATCTCGCGCCACGGAGGCGGGCGCCCAACTTCGCGGGGGCGTCCCGATCAGTCAGGTCATCAACCAGGCTGACCCCCTGCCATTCGTGCCTCCAGGCAAACTCGTCACCGAACGCACGCTTGTCAGTTACTTCGGTCCCGAGAATATCCATCTGTTGGAACAACTGACCCCAGGCCAGACTACGACAACCACGCCACTGGGGCATGGGGTTCTGTTCATCTACCTGAACCAGAAGGTGCCCGCCGCAATGGCGAGCCTGGCCAGCGTGCACGAGCTCGTTGTGGCCGATGCGATGCGCGAGCGCCAGGAGCACGCCCTGGAAACCCTTCTGGCCTCGCTGCACAAATCGGCGCGCATCGAGTTTGCCGACTCGCCCCCCGCTACCGCTGCGCGCTGATCGTCCGGACCCGCCGCCCAACTCGCATACCACCACAGGTTGCCATCCACCCATGAATAGATTGTTGGTTGCTCTGGTGTTGACGGCTGCAGCCGCGGCCGCAGCGGCGGGCCCGCACAAATCAACAGGTACACTCGCAGACCAGGGCACGCAATACCAGGATGCCCCCGTCGATTCTCCCGGCACGATCACTGCCACTGCCCGCCCGGCCGATCTGTTGAAAACACTGGATACAACCGCCGCTGGCGGCGAGCAGATCCTGTTCGGTGACCTGCACGTCCACAGCACCGTCTCCTGGGACGCGTTCGTTTTCTCACTGCCCGTATTCGGTGGCACTGGCGCCCATCCACCGGCCGAGGCATGTGATTTCGCACGGTATTGCTCGTCTCTTGATTTCTTCGCGCTGACCGATCACGCCGAAACCCTCACACCCAGGCAGTGGCGCGAATCCAAACAGACTCTGCGCCAATGCTCGGCAGTCGGGCGCAGCAGCCGCAACGAGGATGACTCAGACCTGATCACATTCACCGGCTTTGAATGGACGCAGGCCGGAACCACCGCCGAAAATCACTACGGCCATCGCAACGTGATCTTCCGCGATCAGGACGAGGCGCATCTGCCGCGCCGGGCGATCTCTCCCATGCCACCCTACTTCGATCCCGACCTGCCGGTTCTCAAAACCATGCACGAGCCGCGGGTGGGCTCCTACGTCGCCATGATGCAGGAGCTGTCGAAAGTCCCCGTGTGTGCGCCCAACGTCAACAGCAAGTCTCTGCCCGAGAACTGTTTCGAAGTAGCGCTCACGCCGCAGGAGCTGTCGCGTAAGCTCGATGAATGGGGTTACGACGCCCTCGTGATCCCGCACGGTACCGCCTGGGGCCTCTCCAATCCGCCCAGCGCCGACTGGGCGCACGAGCTGACTCCCGGCATCGCCAATGACCCACGGCAGTCTTTGGTGGAGGTGTATTCCGGACATGGCAACTCGGAGGAATACCGCTCCTGGCGTGAATATGTTGTCGGGCCCGACGGGAAGAAACAGTGTCCGCAGCCCACGCGCGACTATCTCCCCATGTGCTGGCAGGCAGGCCATCTCATCCGCGTCCGCTGCGATGCAGCCCATCTGCCGAGCCAGGAATGCGAGCGGCGCGAGGTCGAAGCGCGGCAGCGCGAGTTGGACGCTCCGGTTGGATTTGCAGCCGCCGGATTTCTCGCGGTCCCGGGCGCGCGCACCGAAGAATGGCTCGATGCCGGGGAATGCCGCGACTGCTTCCTGCCCACGTGGCACCACAACCCGCTGGGGTCGGTCCAGTACATCCTCGCGCTGGGTCAGGATCGCGACGGCCAGGATCCGCTGCGTTTCCGGTTCGGAATGATCGGGTCCACCGACAACCACAACGCCATGCCCGGAGAAGGCTACAAGGAAGTGGCGCGATGGAACTCCATTCTCCTGCTGCGTCTCAACAACTCCGACGCGAAACGCATGTTCCTGCCGCCCCCGGCTGAGCGCACCCCGGAGAGTCGTCCCGTGACACCCGACCTGTACTCCTCATCGTGGGCCACATGGGACGTGGAGCGAACCAACAGCATGTCAATCACCGGTGGACTGGTCGCCGTGCATGCCGCCAACCGCTCGCGAGATGCCATCTGGAATGCGTTGAAGTCCCGCGACGTCTACGCGACCAGCGGCGAGCGCATGCTGCTGTGGATGAACCTGGTTAACGGCCCTGGGTCCGCGCAACCGATGGGCTCCGCCGTTCGCATGAATCGCAATCCGGAATTCGAGGTCAAGGCCGTGGGCGCCTTTGTCCAAAATCCCGGCTGCCCGGATTTTCAACGCCGCCTGCTGGGCGCCAGGAAGCTCGAGACCCTGTGTCACAACGAGTGTTTCAATCCCTCCAACCGCAGGCGACAGATCACACGTATCGAGGTCGTGCGGATCCATCCGCAACACAACCCATCCGAGCCCGTGCGCCCGCTGATCGAAGATCCGTGGAAGACACTCAAATGCGCGCCGAATGAAGCCGGCTGTACGGTACGGTTTTCCGATCCGGAGTTCCTGAAGAGAGGGCGCGATACCTTGTACTATGTGCGGGCGATCCAGGAGCCTTCGCCCGCCATCAACGGAGGGCAGCTGCGCTGCAAGTTCGACTCTGCGGGCCGCTGCACGCAGGTCAACTTGTGCTCCGGGGATCCGGCCAGGACATCGCCTGCCGACAATTGCCTCGAAGCGATCGAGGAGCGCGCCTGGTCCTCTCCCATCTTCGTTGATATTCAACAGCAGTGAAGTACGCCGCACTCATATGGCTCGCGACGTTGTGCTGGACGGCAACCGCGCTGGCACACGAGCGGAGCGAGTCCACATCTCACTGGACTTTCGATAACGGCGAGCTCCATGGGATCATCACGGCTCGCACCCGGGAAGTCACTCGCCTCACGGTGCCCGGTGACAGCTATGCATCGCTGGCGCAGATCTTCTCGGCTCATGTTCAGAGAAGCAGCGCTGCCTCAATCGACGGCGCGCCCTGCACCCTACCGCGATCGCCCTCCAGCCTCGAGTCGGAGCCCGGCTACCTGCGCGTCGATGTGCGGATGCGCTGCAACACAGGCGATCGACTCACCCTGAAGCTCGACCTGTTTTTCACAGTCGCGCCCTCCCATCATCACTTTTTGTATGTCGAATCCGCCGGCAACAGCCGCGAAGCCATCCTGACGGCGTCCGCCCCAACAACACAACTTGATCTGCGCCCAACGACTGTGAACGACACGCGCTTCCTGCAGTTTGTCGGAATGGGGATAGAGCACATCGCAACTGGATTCGATCACCTGGCATTTCTGCTCGCGTTACTGATCAGCGCCCGCGCCGCGCGCGAGGTGCTCGCAATCGTCACCGGCTTTACCGTCGGTCATTCGCTGACCCTCAGTCTTGCGGTGCTCGGAATCGTCCAGGCCAACCGTGGCGCTGTGGAGTGCCTGATTGGACTCACCATCGCACTGGCCGCCGCCCGGAACCTCATCCGCGGTGAACGCGAGGGCCGCATTGCAGGCCTGGCAACGGTCGCAATCATGGCTTCACTGCTACTCATACCCGCCGATCTGCGACCGAGCCTGGCGGCGACATTGATCATCGGGATAGCAGTCACCGCCGGCAGTGCCGTGTGGCTGGCGGGCGCCCGCGAGGGCGAATTCTCGATTCCATCCCGTGCCATCCTGGCCATGGGTTTCGGATGGGTTCACGGACTCGGATTCGCCAGCGCGCTGCAGGACCTGCATCTGCCCCGATCCAAGCTGCTCCCGACATTGCTGGGATTCAATGTCGGGGTGGAGATCGGTCAGCTATTGGCCGTGTTTGCCGTCGTCGCGCTGATCAAGATAGTCGTCACGATCGCACCCGCGGCACGACAGCGTCCGGACGTGCCGGCAGCCGTGGCCAGCGCGGCGTTGCTGGCCGCCGGCCTGGCGTGGTTTTTGACACGCGCAGTCGCTCAGAACGAATAGCCCGCCGCAAGCACAGCGGAGCGCGGTCCGAAGGAAATGTGGCTCGTCCGCTGGACACCAGCCGTGGTGGCCGTCAGGCGCGAGTCAACCTCCGCCGCCGATAGCGAGCCATACAGGCTGAAATGCCGGGTCAGCCGGTAACTGAGGCCGATGGTGGCAGCCGGCCCGACCGAGACCGGCAGATCGATCGAAGTGGGGCCTCCGCTGGCTGCGTTGCCCGCGGCTGTGGATTGCCGCGAATAGAACCGCGTGTAGTTGATGCCCGCGCCGATATAGGGACGCAGCTTGGCCGACTCATCGAAGAAACTGTATGTGAGGAGGAGCGTCGGCGCCAGCCAGCGCGCGGTGGTGATGACCTGTCCGTTGTAAGGCACCGATCCCAGCTTTGCCGGTCCCTTGCCCTCAGTCTTGGTCAGCGGTGGCGCGCCCACCGCAAGCTCCACACTGAAATGGTTTGTGAGCCTGCGAACGTACGCGAAATAAGGCGTGATCACGTCCTTGATTTTCAGGTTGACGCCGGCGGGTACAAAGGGCCCCCTGATGTCCTCCGCTTGCGTGTCATACATGACATAGTAGGCCCCGAGCCGCACGGAGTTGGACAGGACGTCTTCATCCGCCCGTGCGCCCGCCGCTACCGAGGCTGCCAGCATCCCAAAGGCAATCGTCAAAATGCGTGCATTCATGTTTGGCTCCCCCTGACTTAGAACTGACCGAAGAAGCCGCGTGCCGCCACCGTGCAGAACGGCGCGACCGTAACGTGGTAGTTCTGGACCACGGCCGTCTGTCCGCCGCTGGCGAGCAGCCCCGCCAGGGCAGTCTGGAATCCGACCTGCACCGGCGCAAACGGACTGGCGGGATTGACGGTGCCGTTGACATCCAGCACGGTCACGAGTCCGGCCGGCAATGCGCTCCAGAATGCCTGCATGGTTCCGGTGTTGACATTGAAGAACACCGTCGGGTCCTGGTCACCTCCGCACAGTAACAGGGGACTTTTCGGTATCCAACTGCGCAGGTCGTTGGTTTTCAGATCCTGCCGCAGCGCATTTTGAGGCGCCGCAGAGACCGGAACACCGGCCTTGGGTGTCGGCACGGCGCCATCGGGATTGGCCAGCGCATCCAGCGCGTAGCTCACGCGATAGTTATTCGTGATCAGATTCGACGGGCCGAACCCGAGCGCAAACAGGGGATTCGCCGGCACTGCCAACGCAGCATCGAGGTTGGGATTTCCAGTCACCGGTGTGGTGCTGTTGAACAAGGCGGTCTGCGGCAGCTTGCCAGTCGCGAAGAGCGTGTTCAGCGGTGTCGCACTGGGCAGAAGCCCCTCGGCGCTGCTGGCATATGCGGGCTCAAAGACCTGGCCTGGAGAACTGTAAAGATTTGAATAGGAGCGTTGGTAGCTCGTCGCAACCATATCGGCAAAAACCGTGGAGCCGAGGTTCACATTGCCGAAGAATATGGCATCGCCGAATGCCTCCAGTGCATAGGGACCTGACATTGGAGCCGCAGCGGTGACCGGCATACCGGCTGCCTGGAGCGCCTTGTGTGTCGCCATGGCTACATAACCGCCCTGAGAGTAGCCCGTGACGAACAACTTGCCGCCGTCGGACGTTGCCGCAGAGCTGACCTGCGGCAGGGCGGTGCGCGCGGCGGCCAGGGCATCGATCATGTCCTTCGACTGCTGATCGCCGTTGAGAAAGGGATGGTACGGGAGCGACGACGTGTCATAGCCGGCGTAGTTGGGGGCGACCACGATGTACCCATGGGCCGCGAACACTGCCGCGATCAGGGCGCCTTCCCGGTTGCTCGTGTTCGTTATATCGGCAAGATTCGCCGTTTTGTCGGTTTGGATGGCGTGAGCGTACAGCACTATGGGCCTGGGCCCCGAACAGCCGGTCGCCGCGCCGGTCGGCACCAGGAGCGCCCCGGAGGCGGTCGTCTTCTCGCCCGCTCCCCCGACGGTGTTGTATTCGACATGGTAGAAGTCCACACCGCACGCCGGTGCACCTGCCACGGCCAGCAGGCTCTTCCCGGCCGCAGTTGCCCCCAGCTGACTGCCAAAGTCAGCCGCATTCAATGATGCGATTCTGAAAGGTGGGTCATATACGAGCGTGCCGCGATCAGTGCTCGTCCCCATCATCGCCGAGCCGGAGTCGGAGCCGCAGCTCGCGAGCCCAGTACACCCGATCGCAATCCCTAAAGCGAAAATTCCAGCCGCCAGACGAGACATAGCCACCCCCCTTCCATCCAACCTGTCGTCAGTGCGCGCAATCCTAGCAAGTTGTGAGCCTGTTGTGCGCAATGAAGGGCATTCACGCCACACTCTTTCAGACGGCCTGCTAAGCTGGAATTACCCTCGAGTTGCTGAAAATCGACGCGTGGACGATGAAGAATAGACGTTTCCTCCGGTGCCAGACGTTGGTCTGTGCTGCCATATGGGCGCTGGTGTCAGCGCAGCTCGGCGCTCAAGACCTGAGCACGTTTGTCAATAACCAGCTTCCGAGCCTGGTCTCCACTTACAAGACGATCCACTCCCATCCGGAGTTGTCAACATCCATTAGATGTGGTGTTGCGGGGCATTGGAGGACATGGGGCCAGGCCGCAGGAGGGCAAGGATCCAATCGTCATGGCAGGTGAATTCATCGTTCAGCTGCAGACGATTGTCAGCCGCCAGCAGAGTCCGCTGGATCCGGCAGTCGTCACGGTTGGCGACATACACGGGGGCACCAGGAGAAACATCATCCCCAACGAAGTGAAGATGGAGATCACCGCCCGCGCCTTCAGTGAACGTGCACAGCAGATCATCCTGGACGGGGTGCGTCGGACGGCACAGTGTCCGCGGGTATCCCGGACAACCTCGCGCCCATCGTCACCGTTCTGGATGCGGAATCAGCACCAGTGACCTACAACGATCCGAAACTCACCGCACGGGTGAAGTCGGCGTTGGTCGGCGCTCTCGGAACCGAGAACGTAGTTGACGATGAGCCCATCATGGCCAGCGAGGACTTTGGTAACTTCGGACTCGAGCATCATGCCATTCCGACTGTCATGTTCTGGGTGGGTGCCATGGACCGCGGCAAGTTCGCGCGCGCCCAGGCGGAGGGTACAACTCTGCCGGGGCTGCACACGAGTCGCTTCGAGCCGGCGCCGGAAGCGACTCTGCGGACGAGCGTGACCGCGATGACTTCGGTAGCGATCGCGCTGTTGCAGCCGTAGGCTTCGTTTATGGGTCAGTCGGCCACAGGGTGAAATCCCTGAACGCCACGCGCTGCGGCTTGCCGTGCATGGCCGCCAGGCCCGCCTGTATTTCGAACAGAGTCCCGCGGGACAGCGCCAATTCATGCTCGTCGGGCTGATATTCGGTTCTGACCGGATAGTCCGTGTACGGCGTGCGCTGCTCTTCGATGTGGTTTCCCAACAAGTGAGCCACAGGCTTGCCTTCGGTGAAGTGCAGCATTCGCTCATTGCTTTTTTCGAACGCCGCCAGATCGCGGATGTACAAACGCCCTGGATAAACACTGTCCCCGGTAAAGAGTATGGCCGTTTGCCGGTCATAGACGGCGATGGAGACTATGTCGTGCCCGGGGATTGCGAGGACGTCCAATGTGCGATTGCCAAGATCGATCGTGCCGACATCCTCAGGCCAGTTTGCAATCCCGTAGAATTTTTTCGTCGCATCTACCGTAGGCGCGACGTAGGTAACCGGAATGTCGGGGTCGCCGAGCACCTGCAGCTGCGCATCGCCAGCTACGTGGTCTGAGTGCGAATGCGTGTGCGCGACAATGAGCGGCATGTGGTCCCGGTGATTGGCGGACAACCACCGATGCATTACGAGCTGGAGGGTGGGCGCCAGATTTCCCCGGCGAGACCCCGTGTCCAGCAATAGAGCCCGCTCGCCCCCAAACAGCAGGAAGACGAACGGCTTCTCAAAATCGGTGCATCCGGACTGCCTCAGGATATACAGGTCGGGGTTGTATTCGTGGATCTGCCATTCCGGCATTTCGGCGCACCGGGGCCCCGCGGTGTCCCACCGCGGAGGCAGCGTACCGGCCCTGATGGCCCCTTGCGCAGGCTGCGCCTGCAGCGCCCGGGGAACCACTCCCAGCAGACCCAGACCCGTGGCCGCCAGTGCCACCCACAATCGCCATGCATTTTTTTTCATTTATGGCCTGAAAACGCCCCTGTCGACCCCAGTATAGGTGCAGTGCGTCCAGGCAGGGCCCGTTCGGACTGCCGCCAGGCCCCCGGATTTGCCAACTGAGTCTCGCTAGTCACCCCTCCCGAGGGCTCGTGAACTTGGCGGGTTATGGTATTATGGGCAGCTGCCCTCCTACGCCCCTTCGATCCCGGACTCGGTACCAGGGCTGCCATCAAAATGGCATGCGCGCGGGATTGCGAGGGCGCGACCCACTAAAAGTAGGACGAACGAATTCACGGCAGCCGCGCACTTTTGAGCTCGGCGGCAACGGCTCGTATGGGCCGGTCTGGTGCAACCCGAAACTGTCATGGAAATCTGCTATGCCTCGTACAACTGCTCTATCTGATATCCGCAACATCGGCATCATCGCCCACGTCGATGCCGGCAAGACGACTACGACCGAGCGGATCCTGTATTACACGGGGCGCAAGCATACGATCATCGATATCCATGACACGAAAGATCTGAAGACGTCGACGACGACTGACTACCTCGAGCAGGAACAAAAGCGCGGCATCACCATTCAGAGCGCCGCGGTGTCCGCCTTCTGGCGCGACAAGAAGATCAACCTGATCGACACCCCGGGCCACGTGGACTTCACGATCGAGGTCAACCGCTCGCTGCGCGTGCTCGACGGCGCCGTCGTCGTATTCGACGGTGTTGCCGGCGTGGAGCCCCAGTCCGAAACGAACTGGCGCCTCGCCGACAATTACAACGTTCCGCGCATTTGCTACGTCAACAAGATGGACCGCAGCGGCGCGAATTTCCTGCGTTGCGTCGAGATGATCAAGACTCGCCTCAATGCCCGGCCGCTGCCCGTGCAGCTTCCGATCGGCTCCGAGGACAACTTCAAGGGCATGATCGACCTGGTCGAGATGAAGGCTCTCGTGTGGGATTCGGACGACAAGGATGCCGAGTGGCAGATCCTGGACGTCACCCCTGACCTCGCCGACAAGTTGCACATCACCATGCCTTCGGATCGGAAGATCCTGGCGGACGTCAACAAGTACCGAACCGAGCTGATTGACACGTGCCTCGAGCAGGACGATGAGGCCATGGAGGCCTACCTGAATGACGGCACCGTCCCATCGGCCGATGTGCTGCGCAAGGCCCTGCGCAAAGGCACCGTCACCTCCGCATTCAATCCCGTGCTGTGCGGCTCCTCGTACAAGAACAAGGGCGTGCAGCAGGTACTCGATGCTGTTGTCGATTACCTGCCGGCACCAACGGACGTTGCGGCCATCAAGACCGTGGATGCCGACGGCAACCCGGTCGGCGAACGCAATACCGCCGATGACGAACCCTTCTCTGCACTCGCCTTCAAGGTCATCAACGATGCCTACGGCGCGTTGACCTTCGTCCGCGTGTACTCGGGTGTGCTGACCAAGGGCGCCTCAGTGCAGAACTCGACGCGCGGCAAGCGCGAGAAGATCGGCCGCATGGTCGAAATGTTCGCCAAGGAAGCCAACCCGATTGAGGAAGCCCGCGCGGGCGACATCATCGCTCTGGTCTCGCTTGCCGAGACCGAGACGGGTGACACGCTGTGCGACTCTGCCAATCCGGTGGTTCTGGAGCGCATGCGCTTCCCGGACCCGGTCATCAGTGTGTCGGTCAAATCGAAGGTCAAGGCCGAGCAGGAGAAATTCAACGCCGCGCTGGGCAAGATGGTTCGTGCCGATCCCTCGCTGCACCTCGAAACCGATCGTGAGACGGGCCAGACCATTCTGCGCGGCATGGGCGAGCTGCACCTGGAGGTTACCCTCGACCGCATGCGCACCGAGTTCGGTGTCGAAGGCACGATGGGCGAGCCGCAGGTGGCGTACCGCGAGACCATCACGAAGAAGATCCAGGAAAACTACACCCACAAGAAGCAGACGGGTGGCTCGGGTCAGTTCGCCGAAGTCTGGATCATCTTCGAGCCTCTGGCGCGTAGTTCCGGCTTCGTGTTCGAAGACGAGACCGTGGGCGGCTCCGTACCCCGGGAATTCGTGCCGGCCGTGGAGAAGGGTCTGAAGATACAGAAGGAAGACGGCGTGCTGGCGCACTTCCCGACAGTGGACTTCAAGGCGACGCTCATCGATGGCAGCTACCACGATGTTGACTCCAACGCGCTGACCTTCGAAATCGCGGCGAAGGCTGCTTTCCGCGAAGGTCTCAGGAAGGCCGGCCCCATCCTGCTCGAGCCCGTCATGAAGGTCGAGACGGTGACTCCGGGCGACCACCTGGGCGACGTCATCGGCGACATCAACCGCCGCCGCGGAACGATCCAGGAGCAGATCGAGCGCGGCAACAACATCGCCGTCGTGGCCATTGTCCCGCTGTCGGAGATGTTTGGTTACATCGGACAGTTGCGCAGCATGACCAGCGGCCGCGCCTCGTACACGATGGAGTTCTCGCACTACGAGCCTGTGCCGAAGCAGGTCGCGGACGAGGTCATCGCCGAGGTGGCGAAGTTGAAGGCGGCAGCGAACGCCTGACGCTTCAGGGGCGGGTCACTCGGGAACGAGTGACCCCCACCGGCAGCGTATCGATCCTGCTCATCTCCCGGTCGTTGAACCGAGCCGGATCGCGCAGATAGTCCACGGCCATGTCAAAGGCATCGTGGCCCCAGAACAGCTCGTCGCCAATAACGAATGTCGGAACGCCAAACACACCACGTTCGATTGCCCAATCCGTGTTGTTTCGCAATGTCTGCTTGACCTCAGGGTCGTTCAGCGCCACCTCCACAGCCTCGATCCCCAGCTCGCGCCCAAGATCCGCCAGTACCGCCGGGTCCGCTACATCGCGTCCCTGGCCAAACACAAAGTCGAACGCGGTCTCGACCGACCGCCGATCACTCCCCGCTGCAATCACCAGGCGCAAGGCGCTCAGAGGATTGAATGGATGTGCCGGTGGCATCTTCAGCGGCACGCCCATTTTCCGCGCCCGCCAGACGATAAACCGGTAAGTGAAGCGCCGCTTGGAAGCGATCTCCGCGGGACCGACATGTCCATGATGATTCAACAGCCCGGCAAACAGGACCGGCACGAGCTCGAGTTGCGTCCCGGCCGGCAGCAGTGGCAGTTGCTTCAGGCTCAGGTACGAATAGGGGGAGATCAGGTCGAATACCCAGCAGATTTTCATAGGCTCCCCTTCCTTGCCCCCGAAAGCGCCGCGCAAGACCGAAGCTTACCTCAGCTGCAGGAATTCCTCGTAAACGGCTTCGATCGGAATGGCGAACCCGATTCCCTGCATGCCGCGTGCGACCATCGTATTGATACCCACAACCTGGCCGCTTTCCGTGACCAGCGGGCCGCCGCTGTTGCCGGGATTGATCGGCGCATCCGTCTGCAGGACTCTCTGTTCTCCATCGCCGCGCACGCCGGAGAACACTCCGGAAGTCACTGTGTACGCGAGACCCTGCGGATTGCCGACGGTGTACAGGCGCTCCCCGAAGGCGAGACTCATCGAGTGCCCGGACGGGATATACGGGCAATCGCGGGTCGGAAGCTGAAACATCGCCAAGTCCACGTTCCTTGCATACTCGGCGTGCAGCGAGGTGAACTCCCTGCCGTCCACCAACGTGGCCGAGAAGCCTTCATGGCTGGACCCTTCTACCTTCTGGGTGATGAAGTCACTGAGCCGGCCCGGGAGGTCGGCGAGCTCCTGCTGCATGGAGACGATATGTCTATCCAGCTTCAGCTGCTCCAGGTTCGTCCCTGGTTCAGTGGCCAATTGCCGGCGCAACTGTTGCTCCCGGGCGATTGCGGCCTGCAACTGCTGCGCGGTCGCGACCATACGCGCCTGCACGTCCGGATCCCGCGCGACGTTGGTCGCGACTCTGGCGCCGTCGGTCTCCACCACGTGGCGATTAGTGATCACGTGGCAGACCTGATCGATGATGAATCCGGACCCCAATCCCCAACCCGTCCTGATGAATACCGTTGCGTTGCGCGCGGCTTCTATCGGGTTGCGTGCGGAAAGCGCACCGGCAGGCTGCGCTGCGATGGGTGCCGCTGCAGATTGAGTTAAGTTGGGAGTTCCCGTGTTTGGCTGCATAACGGCCGAAGCCGGTCGCATCGGCGGTGAGCTCGGGGTTGGAGCTGCAGGGTTGCGGGTGAAGTGAAATACGACGACAGCTGTAAGCAAGGCCGTGACGGCCAGGGCGCCTGCACCGACACCAGGCTGCGCCGGCTCGGTACGTGGCCTGGCAGGTCTCGGTTCGGCCACCGCCTGCTGCGGCTGAATTTTCGCGAAGTAGATCCCGCACGCCGAGCATTTGACCGTGTCATCCTGCTCGTGATTGCACTTGGGGCAAATCATCCGGGGCTTATATCAGCTCTCCCCAAAGCGGGCTGCTCGCCAGATCGCACTTTCAACACTACCGCGGCGCCTGCGCTTGGGCATCAGCCGATCCCCATCCCTACCCGGGCCGGGCCGCCATCATGTGGGTGTTGCGCAACACCTGTAAATCTGTGCTCCTACCCTCCCTTGCAGATGTACTTTACGTCGCAAAGTGTGTATCACTGCGACTTTCGAAGGCGGGCCTTATGCCCAGGCCGCTCATGGGACCATGCAATGTTCAAGACGCTGTTTCTGCAAGCACCTTCGTTCGACGGCTTTGATGGCGGTGCAGGTTCCCGCTACCAGGCCAAGCGCGAGATCCGCTCGTTCTGGTTTCCCACCTGGCTGGCTCAGCCGGCCGCGCTGGTGCCGGAGTCGCGCGTGGTCGACGCACCTGCGGATGATCTGAGCGTCGCACAATGTTTGGAAATCGCTCGCGACTTCGACCTCGTGATCATGCACACGAGCACACCGTCCTTCCCCACGGATGTGAAATTCGCACAGCTGCTGAAGGACGCCAATCCCCGCGTCAGGATCGGGCTCGTCGGTGCGAAAGTCATGGTAGAGCCGGCAGCGTCCCTGCAGGCCGCGCCGGCGGTGGATTTCGTCTGCCGTGAGGAATTCGACTACACCTGCCGGGATGTCGCGGCAGGATGGCCCCTCGACAGCATCAATGGCCTGTCATTTCGCAGTGCAACAGGCCAGATCGTACACAACGCGCCCCGCGCGACGATCGAGGACATGGACGCGCTGCCCTTCGTCGCCCCCGTCTACAAGCGCGATCTGAAAATCGAGAACTACTTCATCGGCTACCTCAAACATCCCTACGTCAGCCTGTATACGGGGCGGGGATGCCGCTCCAAATGTACGTTCTGCCTGTGGCCGCAAACAGTTGGCGGCCATCGTTACCGGGTGCGCTCGGCCGACAACGTCATCGCGGAAGTCAAGTGGATCAAGGAGAACCTGCCGCAGGTCAGGGAGATCATGTTTGACGATGACACCTTCACGGACTCGTCAAATCTGCCGCGAGTGGAGGCCATCGCCCGCGGCATGGGCCGGCTGGGTATGACGTGGAGCTGCAACGCCAAGGCAAATGTCCCCTATGCAACTCTCAAGGTGATGAAGGACAACGGTTTGCGGCTGTTGTTGGTGGGTTACGAATCGGGTGACGATGCCATCCTGCACAACATCAAGAAGGGACTGCGCACTGACATCGCCAGCCGCTTTACGCATGACTGCCGCAAGCTCGGCATTCTGATCCACGGCACCTTCATCCTCGGGCTGCCGGGCGAAACCCGCGAGACGATCGAAAAGACCATCCAATTCGCCGTGCAGATCAATCCGCACACCGTGCAGGTTTCGCTGGCGGCACCCTATCCGGGCACTTCCCTGTACCGCCAGGCGAAGGAGAACGGCTGGCTGCCTGCCGATGAGTCGCAGAGCCTCGTCGATGGCCACGGAGTGCAACTGGCCGCGATCAGCTATCCGCACCTGTCGAGCACGGAGATCTTCCACAGCATGGAGGTGTTCTACCGCCGTTTCTATTTCCGCCCCGCAAAGATCTGGGAGATCGTCAAGGAGATGTTGGTGAGCCCGCAGATGATGCGGCGGCGGCTGCGGGAGGGAGTCGAATTCATGCGCTTCCTGCGCGCGCGCAATTCCCCATCCGCGGCATCAGCATCCAACTGAGAGTCAGCCGCATAGTGTTCCTCTCAATCATTCGCATGGCGGCCGGACTCACGGGCCTGGTATGCCTGTGCCTGTCATGCGCCTATGCTCTCCTGGCCGTAGTTGCAACGGCCTGGCGCAAGCGCGAGCGCCCTCATCAGCCGCAGCCGGCGGGGCCCGCGGTCTCGATGCTCAAACCTCTGTGCGGAGCGGAACCCGGCCTGTACGCCAATCTTCGCTCGTTCTGTCTGCAGGACTACGCCCGCTTTCAGCTGGTGTTCGGAGTGCGCGATTCGGCAGACCCGGCCCTGGCTGTCGTGGAGCGGCTGGTGGCAGAATTTCCGCACCTGTCGATCGACATCGTGGTCAACGCTCAACAGCATGGCGCCAACCGCAAGGTCAGCAATCTGATCAACATGCTGGAGTGCGCCCGTCATGACGTGCTGGTGATTTCCGACAGCGACGCATTCGTAGGCCCCGACTATCTGTCCACCGTAACTGCGCCGCTGCAGGATGAGACAACCGGTCTCGTGACGTGTCTGTATCACAGCGTGCCGGCGCGAACCCGCTGGTCGCGGCTTGGCGCGATGTACGTCAATGAGTGGTACATGCCATCCGTACTGCTCGCCCGGCTGTTCGGAAACCGGGAATTCGCCTCCGGCCAGACGCTGTGCCTGCGCCGGCAGACGTTGACGGCCATTGGTGGCCTGCGGTTGATCGCCCATCACCTGGCTGACGATTATCAGCTCGGCGCTTTGGTTCGTGAGCTCGGAAGGGAGATCGTCCTGTCATCGTACGTGACCACCGCACGGCAGTACGAGCCTTCCCTTGGCGAGCTCATTCGGCACGAGACCCGGTGGATGCGAACCATACGCGCACTACGTCCGCATAGCTTTCCTTTCCTGTTGATCACCTTTAGCCTGCCACTGGCGGTCGTCGGCTTCGCATTGACTGCCGCGCAGACGTCTTTTTCCGCGGCCGGACTCGCATTGCTGCTGATTTGCGTCACTGCCAGAGTCATATTGCATCATCTGTCGCCGACGCCTGACAATGTGCGCCGGCGTAGTGGACTATGGCTTCTGCCCTTGCGTGACTTGTTGATCTGCTGGGTATGGTGCCGCGCGTTTCTTACATCACGTGTTACGTGGCGCGGGACAGAGTTCGAGGTCGACGTTCACGGTGTGATGCGCGGCGGCCAACTCTGACGCCCGCGCACATGAAGCTCCAGCGGCGCAAGTTCCTGATCGTAACCGCTGACGATTTCGGGCTCCATGCGGCGGTCAACGCTGCCGTCGCGGAGGCGGCAGACACCGGCATACTGACGGCCGCCAGCCTCATGGTTGCAGCACCGGCCGCAGCCGAGGCGATCGGCGTGGCTCGCCAGTTACCCCGCCTCCGTGTTGGTCTGCACCTGGTGTTGACCGACGGATGGCCGGTGCTCCCGCAGCGCGAAATCCCTGACCTGGTCGGACAGGATGGGCGCTTTGCGGACCAGATGGTGCTGGACTCGTTTCGCTATTGTGCTTCTGCCCGGATGCGCAGCCAGCTTCGTGCCGAGATCCGCGCTCAATTCACCCTGTTTGCCCGTTCGGGGTTGCGCCTCGATCATGTCAACACCCACAAGCACTTCCACCTGCATCCGGGCATACTGAATGAAATATTGCAGATCGGTCGTGACTTCGGCATGTCGGCACTGCGCGTGCCGGATGAGCCGCTGTGGTTTTCGGGCAGCCAGGGTTTTGCGAATTATCTGACCGCGCCCTTGCTGACACCCTGGCTCGGCCTGATGCGGCGGCAGCTACGCAGCCGAGGCCTGGCCTGCAACGATAGAGTGTTTGGAATGGCCTGCAGCGGGGATCTCAATGAAACCAGGTTGCTAGCCATCCTGGGCAGACTCCCGGAAGGTGTCACGGAGATCTACCTGCACCCGGCAGTCCAGACGCGAGACCCGCTCACCCCTTCGATGCAACAATATCGACATGCCGATGAGCTCGCAGGCCTGTTGAGCCCGCGGGTTCGGGCGGCAGTGGCCGCCAGCAACGCGATCTGTGGTGGCTACGCGGACTTGGCGACGCCTGCAGAGGCTTGACGGCCGGGACGCGGCCCGCACAGTGGCCACACGGACCCGCAGCGGCCACACGGACACCGCCGCGGCCCACGCGGACCCGCCGCGGCTACGCGGGCCTCACGTCGACGAGGAAACCTAACGCCGGCCGCGCGTCCTCGACGCGACTCCACTACTGGCTCGTTGCCACCGCCGTCGCCAGCAGCGTCGCGGTCGCGGCTCCCGCCGACTCGAAATAACCCGAGAAACGCTGGATTTCGCGGGCATCGTAGGCCTTCAGATTCTGCGCCCACCGGTATCCAATGGGCTGATACCACAACTGCGCCTCAATCTCGAATGGGCCCGCGCCGCCACCCGCATCAACCGAGTACCGCAGGCGCTGCCCACGATCCGTGAAGCCTTGATCAGTCAACGCGCCGCCGTGAACCGCAATCTCCGCAGTCGCGGTCGTCTTGTCAAAACCATGCGGCAGCAGGCGATTGTCCTTCGCATAGCCAACAGCCGACAGCAGTCCGGTTGTCACGCCCCCCTTGGAATCCTGCAAGATCGACTCGTAGATCTGCACCTGGTCAGGCTCACGGATCTCGCTGTAGTGCGGCTCGTAGCTCGCCGGGTCCTTATCGTTCGCATTTCCCTGTATCGAGCCATCCGCGTTCAGTGCGCCCGACTCGAAGACTACGCGATGCGAGCTGTCGCGCACTGTAACGTGCAGCCACGCCCTCCGGGATGGGAAGCCCGTGGGCATCTTGTGACCACCCAGATTCTCCACAGTAACGTCCGCTTGCAGCCGCTTGTTGATGACTCGCGGCGCCGAAACTGACAGCCGCACCGCCTGCGACTGCAGGTAGCTGACCGTCCGCTCCGCCGCGGCCGCGAATTCTTCGGATGAGGCTACCGCCGCCAGCTCATCACGATGACTGCTGAACACCCGCTGCATCATGAAATTGGCTGCAACGAATTGGTGCCGCGCGACACCCTCTCTTTCTTCACCCAATACGCGAGTAATGGGCGCCGTCCCGCGCACTGCGGGCATATGGCAGGACTGGCAACTCCGCTGATCACGGTACTCGCTATGGAGCCACTCCTGGTAAGGAACTTGTTCGGGAAGTGATCCAATGACGGTTCCATCCGGAGCAAGCGCCTTGGTGATCAGAGTATGGCAACTCGCGCACAGCTCCGAACTACGTATCTGATCACCGCGCGTCGGCTGATATCCGTCCGTTGACGTACGCATGACCTGCATCAGCCCGGTATCGATGTCGAAGGGTCCGAACTCCGCGTGGGCGCCCTGAGAATCGGGGTTGGCTATTACGAACTGGCCGTTGAAGCTCTCGGTCTTACCCAGATTCTGGGGAGTAATCTGATGGCACACGGAGCACGAGACGCCATCCGAAGCCTTCCGGTCCCCGTTCGCCTGCAGAGGAAGATGAGCGAACACCGCCGCGGGATGGCCGGCGAGTTTCGCCTCGTACCGCGGGATCGGCATGTGGCATACGGCACATTCGTCTTCGATCGATCCGCCGGCGACGGAATGTTCGATCGTCTCCCGCCGCACACTGGCCTGCCAGTACGGATCACGAGATGAGTTGGCCATGAGACTGGTGCGCCAGTCCGCACCGATGGATACGTTTTCCCCCGCCGCGCTGGTCAGGCCGTTGTGACACGCCAGACAGCGGTCGGAGGTCTGGAAAGTGGGCATGCCCGACTGCCCATGGGGGTCGGAGCCCGCAACCGCGACCGCGACCGGCAGCGCAGCCAGCAGGACGAGGCTACAGAGGGCGCGCAGCGGCGAGGCGGTGTTCACTACCAACCCTCCAGAAGTCCGCCATCGAACCAATCCCAGAGAACATAAAACTCGATCTGGCGAGGCCGTCCCGCCGTGTTATTCACGGGGATGAGATACCCAAGAGCCGCGCGCACGTGCTGGCGTCGATTCACGGTAACCTGAAATTCCGGCATCACATCGAAATCAGTGACAGCTCCACGGGTGAAATCCCGGTTTGCGATGACTTCGAGCATCGGGCTCCAGAGGCGCCGCCCAATCTCGCCCCCTTCGACAAACGTCTTTCCGACGGCCGTGCGCACAAAAGCGGAACGCGCAACATGCGTCGTCCGCAGCGGCAAATCAACACCGGCCTGCACCTGCGCGAACGTTTGAGCTGGCAACACCTGATCATAAGCTGCAAACAGGCCCAAACCGAATTGGCCGCTGCCAAAGCCGTGGGCCGTGCTGCCCGTCGGCAGGTGGACTTCGCCCTGAACACTCAAGATCGAGCCAGTGCTGTCGCTGAACGGTCCGTCACGGGGAGGATGCACATTGGAGAAGAGCACGTGCTTCACACCAGCAGCGATATCGCCCAGTCCGCCGGCAGAGCCACCCCCATCCTGGCGCGCCCATTGAAAGGGAACGGCAATCTCCAACTGGTCGTGTTTGCCCAGAATTTTCTCGTAAACGAGCTCATTCGTGATGCCGGCGGGACCCTGCGTGTTGATCGCGCTGGTCACGACCGTTTCGCTTTCGGGGAAAGCCTTCTCGGTGAGGAGCGCCCGCGGAACATTCAGCTCACCCACCGGCCACGACTTATCCGGGCACAAGCTGCGCAGGTACGCAACCAGCTCGTCCGCCTGCTTCGAAGTCAACACGCCCCTGAAGGAAGGCATGATGTGGGAGAAGCCGCGGGCGGCGCCGCCTCCCAGGATGACCGCTTTCCAGTCACGCGTGTATTCGGGCGTCGTCTCGTCGCATTTGTTGAAGTGCGGAAACGTGTCCGGCTGATCGAAACCGGCCACGTCCGTCGGCGTGCCTTCGCCTTGATGGCCGTGGCAGGCTGCGCACGCGGCCTCGTAGATACTGCGCCCACCGTGCAGCCCCAGCTTCTCGGGCAGATTCCCGGCGAAGACGACCGGAACCCACACCCAGAGCAGGAGCAACAGGAAGGGACTAGGCCGGCGTTGCATCGTAGGCAAAGGGGGCCACGACCACCTCGTCAGGTCCCTTGCATTCAACCTTCCGCAACGCAATCCCCATAACCAGACTGTAACACGGAGGCTACCAGCAGCTGTCCGACGCCGAACGGAACACCCATCGCCCAAGGCGACAGCGTCTGCTGGCCGCTCTCGACCGCGAGACAAGCGAGGCCCGCCGCGAGATACCACAAGCCAACGCCAAATATCCGCCGCGGCAGAAAGCGGCACGAAGCAAAAATTCCCAGGCTGAATATGAGCTCCCAGAGACCCGGCAACATCCAGGTCACCTCTGGCGCGGTCCTCACCAACACGACCGTCAGCAGGACCCCGGCCACGACCGCCGGCAGAAACTGCTCGACCGCGGCGTGAGTCATCTCCTTAGCGAAACCGTCATGGACGCGGCGTGCCCGCGTCACGGTCTCCCAGGCGGACATGAAAACGGAGAGTGCCGCCGTCGCCACCCAGACAACGAGAAATTCGGATAGGTCATGTCCCGCGCCACTGAACCAATGCGCCTGGACAGCAGCGACGCCCAGCGCCAATACACCGCTGGCCGCAATGGATCTCGGACCGTAACCGCGAAATTGGGTTCCGCGCGCTACATGAGTGCGGATGGCCCGGATCTCAGCCAGTGCTTGGCGCAGCTCGGTCATAGCACACCTTGGGTTTGGCGAAGAAAAAGTATACGCGAAGCTCAGGGCAGCCGACATCCAGCCCGTGAGAGTTATTGCGCTTTGCCGTGTTTATACTTTAAGCTGTAAAGCAACCGCGCCGCGGGGCACACCGCAAGTTGTAGCGCGCCGGCAAGCGGTCGCCGATTCGCGCGACAATAGTGGCCGTTCATCGTAGGGCGCGAGGAGTCTTTGGTGCGAAGCTCCACATCGATGTCTGCCATGCGGCTGCATGGCGCCGGATCGGCGCTATCGCTCGATTCGGTGGAACGCCCCGCTCCTCGCGACCATGAGATTCTGCTCGAGGTCCTGGCCTGTGGCGTCTGCCGCACGGACCTGCACATCGTTGACGGCGAACTACCCGACACGCGCTATCCGATCATCCCGGGTCATGAGGTTGTCGGGAGAGTCGTCGAGTGCGGAAGCTCCGCCACCAACGTAAGGGTCGGTGACCGTGTTGGTGTGCCGTGGCTCGCACACACCTGTGGCGTCTGCCGCTATTGTCGCGCTGGGATGGAGAATCTGTGCGACTTCGCCCGATTCACCGGTTACACCGTCGATGGGGGCTACGCGCAATTCGCCGTGGCCGATGCCCGCTATTGCCTTGCCCTACCTGCTTGTTACGCGGATGCCGAAGTCGCGCCCTTGCTCTGTGCCGGGCTCATCGGCTACCGAGCGTATCGAGCAGCAGGGGCGGCAACTAATCTGGGCCTGTATGGTTTTGGGGCATCGGCGCATCTTCTCGCGCAGGTCGCGCGCGCCGAAGGTCGAAATGTATTCGCCTTCTCCCGTCCCGGCGATCTCGAGAGCCAGCAGTTTGCACGCACGCTGGGTGCCGTCTGGGCAGGCGGCTCGGACGAGAGGCCTCCAGAGCCTCTCGATGCGGCGATTATTTTCGCCGCCGTGGGCGCACTCGTGCCGGCTGCATTGGCAGCCACCCGCAAGGCTGGCCGCGTCGTCTGTGCTGGCATCCACATGAGCGACATTCCCAGCTTCCCGTACAGCCTGCTGTGGGGTGAGCGGTCGATCTGCTCGGTAGCGAACCTGACGCGCAGTGATGGCCAACAGTTCATGGAGGTCGCAGCACGGGTGGAGCTGCGGCCCACGGTCGAAATATTCGATCTGCACGCCGCCAACACTGCCCTGGAGCACCTGCGGCGTGGAAAACTGACCGGCGCCGCGGTATTGAAGCCACCACCAGTTTGATCACGAAAGGTTGCTCGCGCCGGCGGCGGGCGCTAAATGACCTCGGCAGTCTCCGCCGTGAACAACGGCCCTGCCCCTCGATGCCGCTCGAAGACATCGGCCGAGAGCGGCACTACCGCATTTTGCGGCGCTCGCAACAACAGCGAATCGATGCGCTCGCGCGATTGCGCGGCGGCATCAGGAGAAATGGTTCCTTGCCGCTGCGCCAGGATCATGGCCTCCGCAAAGCCGCGGCAGCGGTCCGTGTCCGTCCAGTAAGCACAAACCATCATCAAGTCGGTTCCCGCAAGCAACAACCGGACGGCGGCCGCCGGATCATCGAACATACGCGACACCGCGTGCATTCCGATGTCATCCGACACAACGACACCCTTGAATCCCAACTCCCCGCGCAGCAGCTCCTGACCGAACCGGCGCGACAGTGTCACAGGTTCCCTCGGATCGAGCTTCGGCAGCAGCAGATGACTCGTCATGATCATCGGAATGCTGGCCGCGATAGCAGCCCGAAATGGCTGCAGCTCCCGTGCCCGCAGGCCGGCGAGGTCCTGGTTGAGAACCGGCAGCTCGCGGTGCGAATCCGTGTCAGTGTCACCATGCCCGGGAAAGTGTTTGCCGCAGGCGAGCACCTTCTCGGCCTGCATGCCGGCCATGAACGCCAGGGCCGCCGCCGTTACCTGCTCACTCGTGGTGCCCAAAGCCCGCGCACCGATCACGGGATTGGCAGGATTGCTGTGAATGTCGAGCACCGGTGCAAAGTTCAGATTCACACCGAGGGAGGCCAGCTCCACTCCCATTGCGTGTCCTACCGCGCCCGCCTCGGCCGCCCAGCGCGCCGCATACGAAAATCGAGTAATGGGAGCTGGCGTGCGGCACACCCGCCCGCCCTCGTGATCGATGCCGATGAAAATTCGGTCCCGGCCAATGGTGGCACGTACTTCGTCGATCAGGTTGCTGTGCACCTCGAGCCACCGCTCGTACGGCTGATCGTGCAGAAAATTGCTTTTGAAAAGAACGACCCCGGCCGGCCGCAGATCCGCGAGCAAGGCGCGGTCGCGTTCGTGCAGCTGCGGCGCAGGCCGCAGCCCGACCAGAAAGTGGTGTCCCGCCGCGCTGATGTCTATGCTGCTCATGGGGTCGCGATCGTACTACATGACCACGTAGACTCCAGTGATGAACCGCTTACTCGTCGGCCTGGGCGCGATCCTGATCCTGCTGGGCCTTTCATGGCCCTGGGTCAGAACGCTGCCGCTGTTCCGCTTGCCCGGCGATATCGTCATCGACCGGCCCGGCTTCAAGTTCTTCTTTCCGATCACCACCATGCTGTTACTCAGTGCAGTGGTGTCGATTATCGCCTGGCTGTCGCGCAAGTAACCTGCGCGCGCGTGCAACGTGGATTAAGAATCAAACGCACCAGATGGTGTACCGTTGGCGCAGTTGCTCCACGGAGGTCATGAATCATGGCAACCACTGAGTCCGAGGCTCGGGCGATACACTCAGCCGTCAGCGCGGCCATTCATCGCCACTGGGGACTGTTTCTGCTCGAAGGGATCCTGCTCATCGTTCTGGGCAGTCTCGCGGTCCTGGTCCCGGCCGTAGCCTCTGTCGCGGCGACCATCGTCTTCGGATGGATTCTGCTGTTGAGCGGGGTGATCGGGCTGATCACGACGCTGCGCGCCCGCCAGGCACCTGGATTCGGGTGGTCGTTGCTGTCAGCCATCATCGGGATCGCAGCCGGTCTCGTCCTGCTGGCAATGCCAGTGCAGGGAACTCTTTCGCTGACGGCAGTACTCATAGCCTTCCTGCTCGTCGAAGGCGTCGTGTCCATCCTGTATGCATTCGAGCATCGCAAGGGCCTGTCGGGCCGTTGGAGTTGGATGCTCGCCAGCGGCATCATCGATGTCGTGCTGGCACTGATCCTCATGGCAGGATTGCCGGGCACAGCCGTGTGGGCACTGGGGCTGCTCATCGGAATCAACATGATCTTCGGCGGATGGGCGCTGGTCTGGATGGCCCTGCACGCGCGCTCAGAAGCCACTGCGACTGCGTAGTCCCGTTAGTATCCCGTCGCAATGGCCGTTGGATGAAGTCCCGAGCTCACTGTCGGATTGGTCATCGGTGTCAGTGCCCCGTTTGTTCCGATCTTGAACTGCGAGATCGTCGCCGTGCCGCGATTCGTCGCATAGAGGAATTGACCGGTCGGGTCGATCGTCACGTCGCCCACGGCATTACCTGCTGCAACAGTCGGAAGCGCCATCGGAACGAGATCGCCGGTCGCGCCGATGGTGTATTGCGAGATCGTATTGTCCGTAGCATTCGCCACATAGACATGGTGGCCCAGCGGATCGATGGTGATGCTCACAGGCTTCGTGCCTGATGGCACGGTAGAAGCCGCCATGGCGGCCAGCGAGCCATCAGCATTGATCGTATATTGCCCAATATCGTTGTCCCCCAGGTTCGCCACATACAGGTATTTGCCGGCGGGATCGGTGATCAGCGCATTGGGGCCGTTACCGCTTGCAACCGTGGGTGAGCTCATCGGAGTGAGTGAGCCGTCCGCCCCGATGGAATACTGCGAGATCGTGCTGGGGCCTGGCGGAGGCACGTAATTGTTGGCACCGAAGTTCGCCGCATAGGCGAAATGGTTTGTGGGGTCCACCACCAGCGCGGCCGGGCTGTTGCCGCTGGCAACCTTCGGTGTCGCCATGGGCATGAGCGCACCGTCCAGGCCAATCTTGTATTGCGAGACGGTGCTTTCGCCCAGGTTGGCGACATAGGCAAACCGGTCGGCGTGATCGATCGTCACGGCATTCGGATATTGGCCGGAGGCGACGGTACCTGAGCCAATGGCACTCAACGTGCCGTCACTTCCGATTCTGTATTGAGAAACGGAGCTTGAACCAAAATTGGAAACGTAGACGTATTCGCCCGTCGGCTCAACCGAGATGCTGAAAGGGAAGCGACCTGCCGATACCGTCGGTACGCTGAGCGGAGTCAATGAGCCATCGCTCCCCACGACATATTGAGAGACCGAGTCGTCATCGAAGTTCGTCGCATAGGCGTATATCGTCGCAGTCACCGTCATCGGGACTGGTGACGCGGACACGCCCCCGGACGATGCGCCGATTTGAGTGGTTCCGAGCGCCACTGCGGTTGCAATGCCACCCGAGTTCGAACCCGTACTGATCGTGGCTGTCGCCGCGTCCGATGAGGTCCAAGCCACGCTGTTGGTCAGGTCCTGCGTCGAACCGTCCGTATAGCTGCCTATGGCTGAGAACTGCAGCGTCCTGTGCACCGGGACGGTCGGTTTGTTTGGGGAAAGGACGATGGATAACAGGTTGGGCGGCTTGACGGTCAGAGTGACATTCCCCGTTACACCGCTCAATGTAGCACTGACCGAGCTCGTTCCAGCGGCGAGCCCGGTTGCAAGGCCGGCTGGCGAGACTGTCGCCATGGTGGTAGCACTCGAAGCCCACGTTGCAGTCTGTGAGACGTCCTTTTGACTGCCGTCGCTGTAGACGGCGGTGGCTGTCAATTGAACGGTGAGTCCTGCGGCTACACTGGCACTTGCCGGCCCCACGGTGATCGAAGATACGGTCGGAGCCGGAGGCGGATTCTGCGTGCCGCCGCCACCCCCACCTGCACCTCCACCACCACCGCCTCCGCACGCGCTCAGCAGACTCCCAAAGGCCACTAGCATGATCGCCATCACGCGAGCCGCACTCGAAACCCTCAGCAATCCATTCGGAGCCAGCAAACTATTCATGAACAATGGCTTCATCCCCCACGCCAGGTGCTACCCCATGAGTAAACCTAACTGCAGCGCAGCGGAACTGTGTACACCGGCATTTGTTAAAATTCTGAGAAGCCGGTCGCAACAGTTTGTGGATTAAGTCATCTTCAGGCTGCGGGACTTAGGTCCCGATCACGCCCGCGCAGCTCGGATTCGCCCTGTGTTGAATCAGTGCAGGTAGATGGGATTACCGATCAGCGCCAGGTGAGAGTCGCCATCGCGCACGTCAACACGAATCCAGTGTCGCTTGCCATCCGCGCGCCACGGAAACGCGAAGGACTGCGCGCTCGACAGAATGTGCGAGTCTTTGAGCAGGAATGTGCGCTGGCCGTCGAGAATGACCTCCACGTCTCCGCCTGCGACGCCGCCCACGGTGCCCTCGAAACGGACATTGGCACCTCGTGGCACACGCAGCACTTCACCCATATGCACAGTGCGCTCGTCCACGCTCGCCACCAGATCAAGCGAACGATCGCGAGTACCGGCGACATCAATGAAGACGCGGCCACGTCGGATGGCTGCAGCGATTCCGGCTTGCGACAACATGTCGGCATATACCACCGTAGTGGGCGTACCGATCGCGCCGCTGCCGCGTCGAAGTCTCGAAAGCGTCTCCGAGGATGGGTTATCGGCGTCGTGCGGCTGACGCAGCTCGCTCACATTCACAGCCGGCAGGAGCGCATCGTGATTGTCACTACCACCCAGTGCGGTGAGCTGATATCCCTCATCGAGCAGATGCTCCCAGAATTTCACCCCGGTGAAGGGAGTGTCCGCGTCGAGACCATTGACTACTTCAACTGCCTGCATGCGTCCATAGTCGACGGTTCCCCGAGGAGTCCAGCCGCATCCCATGCATTGCTCGCCGGAAGGGCGGATGGGATGATTGATCGAGATCACCCCGCCGGCGTGGTCGATGTTTGCCAGCAACGCATTCCAATCGGGCACGTCTGCGCTGGTCACTCGGAAATCGAGCGTTGCAACGCTTCCGAACAGATTTGCATGACCTTGGAACGTGGTGATCTCGCGCCCCGGGATCAGGAGCAGGTCGTCGAAGTACGGCTGCAACTCCCGCATGGCATCCGCCTGTGAGAAGGTGTTGTGATCGGTGATCGCGATAAAGTCCAGTCCGCGCTCACTGGCGGTCTTTGCAGTGAGAAACAGCGGACACGGCACACGCTGTTGCCGCCGACTCAGGCACGAGCCATCGCTGTGAGCCGTATGCATGTGTAAGTCGCCCCGATACCAGCCCGGCTCCGCTCGCAGAACTGGCTCGGATTGCACGAGTCCCGCGCCACCCCCACCCGCGCGCTCAAAACGGACACCCGCCGTGAATTCCGCTTTCGTGTCAGGGCGAATGTTGGGAATGCCGAGCAGCAGATTCCACGTACCTGGACGTATGGGTCCAGGCAAGTACGAGGGCGTCGCGTCCGAGGCCGAAACCGTGAAGCCACGTTTGTTGCCACCGCTCCAGCCCCGGAACCCATCCTGGCCGCGAAAGCCATCCGGCCCCAGAAGGCCAAGATCGACGGTCGTGTGCGCGTCGCGCGTCGTGTAGTCGAAGTCGACGGTTATCCGCGTCGTTCCCGCAGGGACCTCAAATGGCACGAGCCGCCATGTCTGATTGTCCTCCCCGGTCAGTACTCCCCGTAATACCACGTCGGCTTGCGGTTTTGTCTCCGCCAAGGCTCCCGCAGCCACTGCTTCGACGAAAATCCCACACATGAGAGCAATCAAACACAGCGGAAGACGCATCGTGCTCCTGGCGCCGGCGGCCAGTATGCCAGCCAGCAGAATGACCACGTCTGTTCAGAACCGGTACATCAATGACACGCGGAAGGCGCGCCCGAGGATCGGCCGGGCGATGAACGTATTCGCGCCCGTGTCAGCATTCTGCAACTCTCCAGCGCGCGGATTGCCCTCCGTCAGCCCGAGCGAGTTCGTGACATTGTCGACATAACCGTACACATCGAAGTGATCTGTGATCGAGAAGCGCGCACTCGCGTTCAGCACGTCATAGTGAGGCAGAACCACAGAATTGGCCATATCAACGTAGCGAGCGCCCTCGTACTCCCAGGCAACCTGCAGCCGCAGCCGCTGGCCGAACAGATTGACACCGGGGACGACGCGCACGCTCGCCTTCGGCACGCGGATCAGCTGGTTGCCGTCATAGTCGCGAAATACGGGCTTGCCGTTGACATTGTCCGTGAAGGTCAGCCCGCGGTATTGGGGCTGCTCCAGTGTCGCATTGAAGGTAAGATCGAACCATTCTACCGGGTAGAAGCCGCCCTCGAGCTCCAGGCCGTACGTCCGCGTGTCCGTGTAGCGTTGCTCCTGGTAAGGAGGCTCGCTGGTATTCAGGTTGAATACGTTGTTCTTATAGCCGACGTTGTTGTACTTCGTCCAGAACGCGGTGGCGTACAGATTGGTCCACTGGTTGGCGTACTTATAGCCGAGCTCGCCGAGGTCCATTGTCTGAATGATGGGCTTGTCCACCGTGGGATTCGTGATCGAAGGCGTGGCCGTAGTGTAGTTACCCAGGTTCGGCAGGCGAAAGGCGGGGGTATAGCGGGCGAACAGGCCCGAGCGGTCCGTAAACTGCCAGTTAGCTCCGAGGGTCCAGCCCACTTTGCTGAATGTCTGGTCGAAATACTCGAACTGACCCGTACCCGCCAACATCTGCGAGAGAACCGGTGTTTGCGAGGGGACCGTCTGCCTCACCTCCGCGTTGGCCGTAAGGTGCACCTGCTCCCAGCGCGCGCCTGCATCGATTCGCAGCCTGTTGGCGACCTGCCACTCATCCGAGAGGTAGAGGGCCGTGGTGGTCGACTGTCCCTTGTCGTTTGCCCATTCGTAACCGTAGTGATAGATGCCGTGATCGGTCAGCGAGCCCAACACGTTACCCGCCGGGTCCACCGCAACCATATCGAGCAACCGGGCATTGTCCCGCACATCGAGCAAGGCGGTTGACGAATAGCGGCTGAAGTCCATCGAGACATCGGCAACATAGAAGCCGAGAGTGGCATCGTGGGATTGGCTGCCCACCTGGAATTTGTGCATCAGGCGCGCGTCGTTCATGAACTCCCGTATCGGGGCGTTAACGCTTCGCAGGCCGCCGACGGTGATCAGACCGTTACCGTTTTGGTTGAGCACGTCATACACGGTACCCGGTGAGTCCGTGTAACGCAGTTGCAGTGCCGTCCCGGCTGGGTAGGGGGCGAGCAATCCATTCGACCCCTTCAGAAAGCTCGCCGCACTTTGAAGCAGGTTGGGGTACACGCCGTTGCGGACTGTACCGGTGTCGTCATAGCGCAGTCGATCGCTGAGCGTGTAGTGCTCGGCGAGCTCGAACTCGAGATTCAACGTCGCCTGCGTGCGCTTGACCTGGGTCCCGATTGTGTTGTCGAAGAGGAAATCGCTTCCGGACGCCGTCTTCATCCGGATCAATGCGGTCTCGGGACCTGAGATCGTCCCATAGTTACCGTCAAAGCCAGGAACGGCCCGGATCTTCCCGTCCGCATAAGTGCGCATCGGAATGCCGAGATCCAGCGCCACAGTGTCGTCCAGGCGCTTGAGGTCGAAGGAGACCTTGCCTCCCTCAAAATCGCGGGCGAGTGACACCCGGAACTGGCCGCCGTTATCCCCACGAAAACCGGGATCGCGGACACCGTCGTCGTAGCGATAGAACCCACCCATCGAGAGCTTCCAATCGCCGACGGGGGCGCCATACCACGCATCGATGCGATTCAAACCGTAATCGCCCACCGTGTACTTGAGAAGCCCTTCGGCATGATCGCTCACCCGGCGGGGAATGTAGTTGACCGCGCCAGCAGGCGCGTTCGAATAAAACACCGTGGACGGGCCGCCACGTACAACTTCAATCCGGTCGATGGTCTCATCGAGGCGGAAGGCCTGGTCGCCATTCAGATAGCCCAATGCCGGATCATGTTGTACCGGCATCCCGTCTTCGAGCAGCGTGATCGACCCAAAGCCATCCACCGGGATACCGCGTGCGCGGACGTTACCGCTAGCCTCACCACCGGAAGCCTCGACCCAGAAGCCCGGAACCGACTTGAGCGATTCGGTGACGCTCGTCGGACCCTGTAAACGCAGCTTCTTCTGATCGATGGTCGTGACGGAGTAGCTTGTTTCTTCCTTCGTACGCTGTTCGACGCCAGCGCGACCGGTCACAATGACTTCCTGAAAATCCGCCATGCTCTGCGAATCGGCGCCCGACGATGAAGGACCACTGCTGCTCCTCGACGCGGGCGCAGCTGTTGGGTTTCCCGACTCCGAATTCTGAGTGGTCGATGCCGCGCCGGCCCGGGCCGAGGTCGAGTCGGGCGAGTTTCCCGGCCGGCGGATGATGACGGCATCGGGCTTCGGAAATTCAAAGGCCAGGCCGCTTCCGGCCAGCAGTCGCTCGAGCGCCTGGTCCTTGGTGAAACTACCCTGCAGCCCGCCCGTCCTCATGCCTGCGACATCGGACTCGGAGAACAGCAGCTGCAAACCCGCCTGCGCGGCGAATTCCTGCAGCGCCGTGCCCAGAGTCTGAGCAGGGATATGGTAGGTCCGCGCCTGTGCATCGCTCACAGCTGTGCCCGCCTGACCTATCGCTGGCCCGCCGGTGACGCACCCGAGGTAGCCCAACAGAACTGACGTTGCAAGCGCGCCACGCCACTTCACGGTGCGACGCATGCGTCGCACGGCTTCTACATGGATCATTGCATTCATTCCCAAAGAGGTTCGTCGAGCCCTTTAGGACGAGATGCATCAATCGACCCGCAACGTTGTCACCAAAGGTTCATGAAAGGGATCGATAAGGTATCCGGCGAGCGAGTCATAAGGGCAACTACGTGTCGAGTGCTGATAACCTGGCGGCGTGCGACGCATGCGTCGCACCGGCGGCCATCTGTGGGTGCGACCCGGGCGAGAGCTGCGCTCATCGCCGTGGAGTCGAGCTGGAGCGCATGGCCATCCGCTACTACGACCGCCTGGTCCGCTTCCTGAAGCGTCGCAGTCACTCCATGGAGGATGCGGCCGATCTCGCCCAGGACACATTCGCCCGTCTTTCGTCAACGGATTTCCGACAGATCAACAAACCCGAGTCCTTCTTGTTCACGACTGCACTGAACCTGTTGCGTGACCATGCGCGCTCCGCGCAGGCGCGGCATGCGGCATTCACGGTTCCTGTCGAAGAAACGCAGCTGGTTTGCCCTGCACCCCACGCCGAGCGCGTGCTCGATGGCGAACAGCGAATGCGCGTGGTGGAAGCGGCATTGCTCGAGCTCAGTCCCAAGTGCCGCGCGGTCTTCGTATTGTTTCATTTTGATGGACTATCGCAGCGGGACATTGCGGATCAGCTGCGCATTTCCGTCTCCATGGTGGAGAAGTATGTCAAGCAGGCCGTGAATCATTGCGAGAAGCGGCTGGCTGAGTTGCACGTTGAGGCGGCCGACAACGGAGGTTGCGCACCTTGAAAACAACGCGGGACGAGTTGTCGACTGCACTGGAGGCATTGCGTGATCGCCCCATCGTGAGCGAGAGCCGCGACTACGCGCGCCGGTGGGCCCGGGCACGCGCTCGGGCAGCTTCCTTGCGCAATCTAATGTTCGGTCCAGCGGGCGCGATCGCCGCAGCCTGCGTGACCGCGTACATCGTCTTTGCGCTCGTCTTTGAGTTGGCCGGTGTGGGGATCAATCGCGTTGCGAAGAATCTGATCGAGACAGGTATTGAGGAAACCCGGGTAGTAGCCCTGGAAGACGGCTCGCGGATAGTGCTGGACAGACAGTCTCGGTTGCGGGTTGTTTTTACACCCGCGGCCCGCGATGTCGAGCTGCTCGACGGCCAGGCGCACTTCGAGGTCGCGAAGAATCCCAACAGGCCGTTTCGTGTGCGGACCCGGTCAGCCGAAGTGGTCGCAGTTGGCACGATGTTCGATGTAGCCACTGTGCCGGCGCGCACCACCGTGACACTCATTGAGGGCCGCGTGAACGTGCGCACGATTTCAGGCCCTGCGCAGGCCGAGCCGAAATTTGAAGCTCTCGTGCCGGGCCAACAACTGGGGATCGCGAGCGACGGGCAATTCCTGGACAAGCGGGTTGTGAAGATCGAGAACGTGACCGCATGGCAAAGGGGCACGATCATCCTCGACGACATGCCGCTTCCAGAGGCCTTGACGGCAATGAATCGCTACTCGGTGACGCAGATCGTCATCCGCGGCCCCGCGTTGCAATCCCGGCGCGTCAGCGGTGTGTTTCGTATCGGCGATGTTGAGACGGAAGCCATCGCCCTGGAGCGGTACTTCAACCTCCGGGAAACCTCACGCTCGGAACGCGCCATCGTTTTGGAGCGCCAGGCGTCACCCTGAGCCGGACGCTGCGACGCGGCCAGGGCGTTGGGATGTGTGCTCCCCTGGAAACCGGATCCAATAGCAATTCCACCTACAAGGCGTAGACTTTATCCACTGGTCAGTCACTCTCTGTACCCACCGCCAGGAGGGCGACATGAGCGCTGTGATTCTCGCCGTTTTCGAAGATTACGAGGCCGCCGAGCTTGTGCGCGTAACACTGGTCCGGGATGGTTTCCCCACGGATCGTGTCGAGCTCACCGCATCTCGCGACATGGGCCGGGCTGGCCTCCAGCCGGCTGATTCAGCGCACGGCAAATGTGTCCAGTATTTCAGCACGTTATTGGCGCGCGAGGACGAGCGACACTACCCTGAAATGCTCGCCCAACGTGTCGGGAGCGGCGCAGCGACTGTAACCGTGCACCCGCGCGGCGCGCTCGAGACAGCGCGGGCGACTGAGATTCTTCAGCAAGCTCAGCCGGCAGACGTGGTCGAACACGAATTGGCCAATCACGGATGGGAGCGCGCGTCCGCCAAGCATGGAGGCTATTGGATCCAGCACGTCTGGCTCGAGCCCTCGCCCGACACGGACTGCATCTACTGTCGTCTGTTCCCTGACAGATCACACTCGCACTAACTCCCAGCCACCCCGCTGGGTCAGCCCTTCCGGGACATCCCGTATTGCAACGACTTGGAGATGTCTGCAGCCGCGCGGCAGAGTTGCTGCACGGCGTTGTCAGCCGTCATCTTCGACGCACGGCGGGCGATGAATGGCACGGTCAGCGCGCAAATCGCGTGGTCGTGTTGTAGAACTGCAGCGGAATAATCGACGACCCCATCGACTACCTGGCTCGGCGCCGAGGCATACCCCCTGGCGCGGATCTGGTTGGCGAGCTTGACGAATTTCTTCCGGTCGAAGTGCCGGTCGTCTTCGGCGAGAAAGGTGAGCCAGCGCTCGCGGATCTCATCGCCCTGATACGCGAACAACACCTGCCCCGAGGTTGAATACGCAAGGGGCCGCCGGTGGCCGACGCGCACCACGATACTGATCTCAGTTGGTGGATCAACTCGCGCGATGACGACTATCTGTTCACGCGACGGCACGACCAGATGGCAGGGCTGCTCGATGGCCTCTGCGAGCCGATGCATAGTGGGGAGCGCTGTTTCCACTGCGCTCTTCACCGGCGGCTGTTCCATGCCCATCCGGAAGAGCCGATTCGTAAGCGTGTACCCCAAGTCGCCTTCTGTACGAGCGATGTACCCACGCTCTTCAAGCACCTGAAGCATTCGGAAGATCTCGCTGCGGGAGCGTCCGACTCCATCGGCGATCGCATTGATGCTCATGGGCGCCGTCATCGGCGCCAGGAGCTCCAGAATGTCCAGGCCTTTATCCAGCGCGGGCGCGCGGTACTTTGGAGCGGATCTAGCCATTTGCGGCCGTCTCCTCACATATGAACACTAAATTCATATTTGCACATGGGACCTGACCGAAGCTACTCTTCAGCATACGCGATACGTTTGGTTGAGGGGGTCCCATGCAGTCGAGCGGCGCAGCCGCGGCTTCCGCCGCCCAGATAGCCTCCCGTAACACAATCATTCCGTTTGCGTTGATCGTGACCCTGTTTTTCCTGTGGGGGCTGGCGAACAATCTCAACGACATCCTGATCACCCAGTTCAAGAAGGCTTTCACGCTCTCCGACTTTCAAGCCGGGCTCGTGCAGAGCGCGTTTTATCTTGGCTACTTCCTGCTTGCGCTCCCGGCAGCCGTATTCATGCGCCACCGCGGCTACAAGGGCGCTGTCGTGCTGGGTCTCGTCCTGTACGCGTGCGGCGCGTTCCTGTTCTGGCCGGCAGCACAGCTGCATACCTATGGACTGTTCCTGCTGGCGCTGTTCGTGATCGCGAGCGGCCTCGCCTTCCTGGAAACTTCGGCGAATCCCTTCGTGACGGTCCTGGGCCCCGCCTCGAGCGCAGCACGCCGTCTGAACCTCGCGCAGGCCTTCAATCCACTCGGCTCGATCACCGGCATCCTGGTCGGACAACACTTCATCTTCTCCGGAGTCGAGCACACCCCGGCCGAAATTGCTGCCATGAGCGATGCAACGCGTGCCGCTTATTTTGCCGGCGAGTCAGGCGCAGTGCAGCTGCCATATCTCGTCGTCGGCGGCGTCGTCCTCTGTTGGGCTCTGCTGATCCTCGCCACTCGCTTTCCTGAGTCATCACGCCATGCAGCGGACGCCAGCACCGGTGCGGCGCATCTAGGAAATCTCCGACGAAATCGTCGCTTCGTGCTCGCCGTGATCGCGCAATTCTTCTATGTTGGAGCACAGGTTGGCATTTGGAGCTTCCTCATCCGCTACGTGCAGGCAACGATGCCAGGCACACCTGAAAAGATGGCAGCGAATTTCCTTACGGCTTCCCTCGTGGCGTTCATGGTCGGCCGGTTCGCAGGCGTTGCCCTTATGCGGCGCATCTCACCAACACGACTGCTGGCGTTGTTTGCGATCGTCAACGTGGTGTTGTGTGCGGTTGCAGTCGGGATGCCAGGGCACCTCGGCGCCTATGCCCTGGTGGCGAGCAGCTTTTTCATGTCAGTGATGTTCCCGACCATCTTTGCGCTTGGTATCGATGGTCTGGGTGATGATGAGCGCAAGCTGGGCTCGGCGCTCATCGTGATGGCGATCATCGGGGGAGCCTTCCTACCCGCGCTCATGGGCGCAACATCGGACCTCGGCGGCATACACCTGGCCATGGGCCTCCCCCTGGTGTGTTTCGCCGTCGTGCTTGCTTTCGCGACCCTGAACGCAGCCCAGGCGCGCCGCGCTGCAATGCAGATATGAGCCTCATGGATGATCAAAGCTTCTCGACTGTAACGCGCCGTAAATGGCTTGCCGCCGTGTCCACTCCCGCGATTGCAGCGGCCCTTTCACCGCTGAGCTCATCGGCAGCCCAACCTGCCGGCCCGGCGACGCAAAGCGCGGGCGCACGCGTCTACAACATCCGTGATTTCGGCGCGAAGGGCGACGGCAAGACCCTCGATACCGCGGCGTTGCAGGCAGCGATTGATGCCTGCACGCGCGACGGCGGCGGCACAGTGCTCGTGCCTTCGGGCACGTTCATGGTCGGTACGACGGAACTGAAGAGCAACGTAACCCTGCATATTGCGGCCTCGGCAACGTTGCTCGGCAGTGGCAACGGAAAGGACTATCACGCGATCTCGGCGATCCCATTGAGCGGTGATTCCACCCTGGAGGATGGCAACTGGGCTCTGCTGTTCGCCCTTGAGGCGAAGAACATCACCGTCGAAGGCTCGGGCACGATCGATGGCCAGGGCCACTTGTTCAATAGCCACACCGCGGACGGAAGTCCGCCGCCAGCCGGTATCTCCGGAGCGCAGCGCCCGTATCATCTGCTGTTTCATCGCTGCCATAACATCGTGGTGCGCGACCTCGAACTGCTGCGCTGCGCGTTCCACAGCATTCGGGTGATTCAGAGCGAGCGGGTGCGGATGGAAGGCCTGTACATCCATAACCGTGTCAACACGAACAATGACGGCTTTCACTTCATCAGCGCGAAGTACGTCGCCGTCAGTAATTGCATACTGCTCGTCCAGGATGATGCCTGCGCGCTGTTCGGCAGCTGTCAGTTCGTGACTGTAACCAATTGCGTCTTCAGCACACGCTGGTCCGTCTTCCGGTTCGGCGGTGGCGACGTGAAGAACATCACGGTGTCGAACTGCATCATCTACGAGACGTATGGTTGCCCGATAAAGGTCGGGGCCGGGCGCATGACGCTCGAGAATCTGTCATTCTCAAATCTGATTTTGCAAGATGTCACCGGCCCCATCAGCGTCAATTTCAGCGGCCGCAACCGCAACGAAGACGGCGGTGCCGACGCCGCGCCGGCCGCGTTTGTCCGCAATCTCTCGTTCAGCAACATCCGGGCCAGCGTGGTCGCCGAGCCCACCATGAGCTACAAAGACATGGGCCCGAGCGTGCACCCGTTTCCGGGCGAGCAGCACTCGTGCATTACGCTGAATGGTCTCGGCGACGCTTGGATTGAGAATGTGACGTTTGACGACGTGCATGTAACGTATGCCGGTGGTGGCACGGCAGAACTCGCGGCCAAGCGGAATATTCCGCAGACGAGCCGTGAATACTTCAGCGTTTGGGGCGAGGGCCCCGTCGGGCCGCCGGCGAAGGCGGCCTCGCCGGTGGTCCTGAAGGGGGGCGCTACACGCGCCGCAGTGAAAGTGCGAAGCTAGGTAACGTTTCGCTGCCATCCGGGCGCGGATCCAGCTTGCCCGGCACGACTGCGGCGAGGCCTGCCGCCGCGCAGCTGCCCATTCCTGCTTGCCAAGATCAAATGTAAACTGCATATTTATATACGAATTTGGCCACCCCGCGCGCGCCACAGGCTCTTCGCCGACCAGGAGTTTCCACCCCATGAGTAATCGCCTGGAGGGCAAACACTGCCTGATCACAGCCGCCGGCGCGGGTATCGGCGGCGAAAGCGCGCTTGCCTTCGCACGCGAAGGCGCCGTGGTACTCGCCACGGACATAGATCCCCGCGCGCTCGAATCACTTGTGCTCGAGAACAGTGCAATTCGTCCGCATGTGCTCGACGTGACCGACAGTGTTGCAATCGATGCCCTGGTTGCCGGTAGCGCGCCGTTCGACGTGCTGTTCAACTGCGCAGGCTATGTACATGCTGGAACGCTTCTCGATACCGACCTCGCCAGCTGGCGGCGTTCTTTCGCGATCAACGTCGATGCGATGTACTACCTGTGCAGAGCTGTGCTCCCCGCGATGATCGGGCGCAAGCGCGGCAGCATCATCAACATGTCCTCCGTGGCATCCAGCCTGAAAGGGGTGGCCAACCGGTTCGCATACGGTACGACCAAGGCCGCCGTCATCGGCCTCTCAAAGGCAATTGCTGCTGACTATGTGGGACTGGGAGTGCGCTGCAACGCCATATGCCCGGGAACCGTGAAGACGCCGTCGCTTGCTGGCCGTGTGGCCGCGCTTGGCGGCGATCCGGAGGCCGTATGGAGAAGCTTTGCAGAGCGACAGCCCATGGGGCGCCTCGGGACGGCGGCAGAAATCGCTGCACTTGCCGTCTATCTTGCCTCCGACGAGGCGACATTTACCACCGGAAGCGTGCACGTCATTGACGGTGGGTGGTTGAACTAGCCCAACTTGGGCAGTTGCCGATTTATGCCCAAGTTGGGCTAGTGTGCAAGGGGACAGGATTATGAAACTTGTGCGTTATGGAGAGTCTGGCCGCGAGAAGCCGGGCTTGCTGGGAGCCGGCGGCGTGTTGCGCAGTCTCGAGCATGTCGTCGATGACATTGGCGGCGACGCGCTCAGCGCGGCAAGCCTGGCCAGGATTGCGGCGCTCGATCTCGAGCAGCTTCCACGAGTCGCGGATGTACCGCGTTACGGGCCCGCAGTCGCCCGCGTTGGCAAGATGATCTGCGTGGGACTCAACTATGCAGATCATGCTGCCGAGTCCGGCATGCCAGTGCCCAAAGAGCCCGTGCTTTTCATGAAAGCCACGACTGCGATCACCGGTCCCAACGACCCTGTACTGATACCGCGTGGCTCCGTCAAGACTGACTGGGAAGTCGAGCTCGGGGTCGTGATCGGTGACATAGCGCGCGACGTGAGCGTGGATTCCGCGCTCGATTACGTAGCGGGATACCTGGTGGTGAACGATGTCTCCGAGCGCGAATTTCAACTCGAGCGCGGTGGGCAATGGGTCAAGGGTAAGAGCTTCGATACCTTTGCGCCGATCGGACCGTGGCTCGTTACCCGCGACGAAGTCCCCGATCCACAGAACCTGGCTATGTGGCTCGAAGTCGACGGGCACCGCTATCAGAACGGCAACACGCGCACGATGGTGTTTGGTGTCGGCTCCTGTGTGAGCTATATCAGCCGTTTCATGACCTTGATGCCCGGGGACATCATCAGCACGGGTACTCCGCCTGGCGTCGGCCTCGGGCAGAGACCGCCTGTTTATCTGCGGCCAGGCTCGGTGATGGAGCTGGAAATCGAGGGACTGGGGCGTCAGCGCCAGGTGACGGTCGCGGCGAGAGGCAGTTCCTGATGCCCGTGATTACTGCGTTGGAAACGTACGACATCCGTTTTCCAACTTCGCGGCAGCTCGACGGCTCCGATGCGATGAATCCCGATCCCGACTATTCCGCCGCGTATGTGCTGCTGAAAACTGACATCGCGGGTTTGAGCGGCCATGGTTTCGTCTTCACCATAGGCCGCGGCAATGACGTGCAGACCGCGGCTCTGGCAGCATTACGCTATCTCGTAGTCGGCGCAGATCTCGATGAGATAACGTCGGATCTTGGCGCATTTGCGCGCAGACTGACCTACGACTCGCAATTGCGCTGGCTTGGACCCGAAAAGGGTGTCATGCACATGGCTGTTGGAGCCGTGATCAATGCCGCATGGGATATGGCGGCACGCCGCGCCGGCAAACCGGTCTGGCAGTTGATCGCGGACATGACTCCGGAGCAACTCGTCGACCTGGTTGACTTCCGCTATATCAGTGATGCACTGACACCTGATGAAGCGTTAACCCTTCTCAGGGACGCTGCACCCGGCCGCGCTGAGCGGATGGCGACCCTCAGGGCACGGGGGTACCCCGCATACACCACTTCGCCCGGCTGGCTCGGGTACTCCGATGACAAGCTCGCGCGGCTTGCGAGGCAAGCGGTCGCGGATGGATTTCGCGCCATCAAGATCAAAGTGGGTCTGAATGTGGAGGACGACATACGGCGCTGCCGGATCGCGCGCGAGGCGGTTGGACCTGACGTTGCGCTCGCAGTAGACGCGAACCAGCGCTGGGATGTCGGCACTGCGATCAGCTGGCTGCGCCAATTGGAGTCCTTCAACATTGCGTGGGTCGAGGAGCCTACCAGTCCTGATGATGTACTGGCACACGCTGCAATTCGCGGCAAAGTTGCGCCGATGCCCATTTCCACCGGTGAGCACACGCACAATCGCGTGATGTTCAAGCAGCTCTTTCAGGCGAAGGCGGTGGATCTGATCCAGATTGATGCCGCCCGCGTGGGTGGCGTCAACGAAAATATCGCGATCCTGTTGATGGCCGCCAAGTTCGGCGTGCGCGTGTTCCCACACGCGGGTGGCGTCGGCCTGTGCGAACTGGTGCAGCATCTGGCCATGGCCGACTACGTGGCTATCAGTGGGTCGATGGAGGATCGTGCGATCGAGTTTGTCGATCATCTCCACGAGCACTTCGTCGATCCGATACGCCTTCGCGACGGACGTTATCTTCCGCCATCAGCGCCCGGTTTTTCCGCCGAGATGTACCCGCAGTCAATCGAGCGACACCTTTTTCCGGATGGCGAGGAGTGGCGACCCACCCTACCGGCAGCGTGACGTCAGGGCGGCGCCGTTTTCTTTACGTTCCGCAACGAGTCCGTGAGCGAAAAGACACGGCGCATCAGGACCCACTTCTCGCCAGGCCGCGCCCAAGGAAGCGCCTTTTGGTAGTTCCACATCAGTGTTTCCCACGCCTGGACCCGCGGGTCTGCTGCCTCAGCGGCAGCCTTGGCGGCAGCATCAAACTCAGCGGAAACATCCAATACCAGCACGAGGCGATTGCCTGTGCGAAAGATCTCCGCCTCCTCAATGCCGGCTGCACGCAGAGACTGCAGGATGTCCGGCCAGACCCGGTCGGCCTGGTGCCAGCGATCGTATTCGTCGATCAACACCGGGTCGTCGTGCAGATCGAGGGCGTAGAACAAGCGTGGCATCGATGTGATGATGTCAGCTTATGCTCACGACACGCAAGGGGCCCGTCCGTCCCAGAACCGTCGCTGCAACCTCACCCGAGCCTCTATGTAACTGCACGTCCAGCTGATGACCGCATAGAGAGATTCCTCGCAGACTCACCTGCTCGAGCCACTCCGGCATCACGGGGTGCTCAAAGCGCACGGCCCTGCCGGCCACATCGAACCCGAGCCCCAGGGACGCCTGCAACAGTGCCAGAGGAGCGACGGCGGCCCAGGCCTGCGGCATGCAGGCTACCGGGTACAACGTGGGTCCCCGCCCCGGACGGCGCGCAAAGCCGCAGAAGAGCTCAGGAAGTCGCCGCAGATCCATGTGTGTTGCGGCGGCGAATAGCCCATTGAAGATACGTATGACCTCGTCTTTTAGACCGTAACGAGCGAATCCGAGCGCGATCAAAGCATTGTCATGCGGCCATACCGAGCCGTTGTGATATGACATTGGGTTGTAGCGCGCTTCGCTCGTCGCGACGGTGCGGATGCCCCACCCGCAGTGAAACGAGCTGCTCATGAGCCCGGCAGCAACGCGCCGAGCGCGTTCGGAATCTGCAATCCCAGCAAAAAGAGCGTGCCCAGCGTTGGAGGAGCGCACCCGGCACGGCCGCTTGTCAGCATCCAGTGCCAGCACGTAGGTGCCAATATCTTCGCACCAGAAGTCCCTCTCAAAATTGAAACGGAGCAACTCCGCCTGCATATCGAGCTTGGCACCGTACGCCTGCTCGCCCAACGCCCGCGCCATCGTCGCCGCAGCCCGCTTGGCTGCGTAGACGTACGCCTGCACTTCGACAAGAGCGATCGGCCCATGCGCAAGCCGTCCGTCGGCGTGGAAAATAGAGTCGTGGCTATCCTTCCAACCCTGGTTGGCGAGCCCGTGTTCGCTGCGGCGACCGTATTCAACAAAGCCGTCACCGTCGCGATCGCCATAGCGGCCGATCCACTCGAGCGCCGCGCGGACGCTGGGCCAAATCGAGCGGATGGTGTCGAGATCGCCCGTGCGCTCGAGGTAGGCACCGGCAAGCATGACAAACAGGGGAGTCGAATCGACGCTGCCGTAGTAGAGGCCAAACGGGACCTCGCCCAGCGCTGCCATCTCGCCTTGGCGCATCTCGTGCAGGATCTTCCCCGGCTCGGCATCCGTCACAGAATTCTCGTCCGTTGCTTGATGTGCGGCGAGAAAGCGCAGTACGCCGCGTGCGAGTCCTGGGTCTATCCACAGCAGCTCCAATGCGGTGATCAGCGCATCACGGCCAAACACGGCGCTGAACCACGGAATGCCAGCGTAAGGATAGGGACCCTGTGGCGTGTCGGTAGCCAGCATGCACAAATCGGCAACGGTGCGACGAGCAATCTCGTTGAAGATCTCGTTCGAGCTCGACACCGAGGCCATGCGCAGTGAGGCATGTCGAAGCGCATGGCGCGCGTAGCGCAGGGCCGTGCGGAAGCCCCTCGCGAGCCGCTCATCTGAAACGAAATCGTCAAACACAGCTTCAAGGTGGACGGAGCAACCACCCTGAGGCGGCAGATCCAACTCGAAGAGAGCCAGCTCCTCGGACAGCCGGCTCGGTGGCGGGTCGAAGCGCAATGTGGTGGCGCGACGGACCTTGTCGAGTCCCGTGTAACTGAGGATCAGTCTATCCGGGCAGACGACCGGCGTATGCACTATGCCACGGCGCTCGCGCCGGTTGCCGCGCACCTCGAAGAGATCGGCGAAGTCGGCGGCGAAAGAGAGCTCCAACCGGACCCGGCGCGGCTCGGTGGAGTGATTCACGATACCCAGGCGCTCGTAGCACGCACCCTCCCAGAGGAACTTCGTGCGCCGGACATGAATGACATCGCGCTCGAGAACGAGACGTCCGCGCTCGAACAGATCCGGGTTCGTCAAGTCACAGGTGAGTGTTGCATTGTCGGCGCGCAGTGTTGAGCTGAGCAGCAGCGGGCGAAGGCCTCCGAGCGTCAGCCTGCAGAGCGAAAGACGGCGCGTGTCGGCATGAAAGAGACCCTCCGGACTGCCAGGCCCCTGCAGAATGTCGCCGTTGTGATCGAACACCGCGAAGGTGTCACCGTGCTTGAGAGTTCTCGGACGCCGCTCCTGCAAAGAGGTGGTCGCCGGGATATAGAACACGGGGACCTGACCGGCGGAAGACGCGGCTCCGTCGAGGAACATCGGATCGGACATGGCTCGAACGCTCCTGGGTAGGTTCGATTGCCCCGAGAAACGTGAACTGGGTCGGGACGGTCTATCATGGCTGAGCGGCATCGGCCGACGCTGATTCCTCACAGCGAAGCCGCACATCATCCAACATCATGAGAATGTGAGGAAGAGGGTCGCGTACGGCGGGTCCAGGCCCTTGAATTTGCTGAGCCCGTCCCTTGGGCTCCCGATTCCCGGCCGACCCCGGGCCTCAGTCGTTCACTCCTGCGCCAACGTCCCAGTCTGAAGGTCGCTCTCCCCGGCGATTCCTCCAAAGGCGGGATCGCTGACGCTGTCCCGGCCGTTCTCCAGGTGCCCGGCCAAGCGTTGCAGGAAGCTGGGATCTGCGTCGGTCGTGACCGATAGATCGTACCAGCCGAAGGTCGATTTCAGCGGCCAGCGCTTTTCAATTGCCCGGCCCCGAGGCAACACATCGACCATCGACTTGTCGTCGTAAACGCTCGCGATGCTCACCGGGCAGGGAGTGTGTGCCTGGTTGGTAATGCGCAAGATGAGGGCATAGTCGTCTACGTCGTAGTGCACGTCGACGTCGAGATCAACTTTGGTGCTGCTGGAGACACTACCGCGGAAGTGCCGCAGAAAACCGTTGGGGCCGAAAACGGCAAAGTCGTACTGGCCCTGGCTCTGTGCGACATTCCATGAGTTGGAAAGCGACTTGCCTGCTTCAACGGTGTAGGTCCAAGGCCCGTCCGAGGTATTACCTGAACGCACGTGGAAACACGCTCCGGCCTTCCCGGTATTCTTGAGCTCAATGCGGAACACACCGCTCGCGGCATTCGCCGTTCCATCAACGCGCAACTCGTAGGGTAGCGCGCGGGCGCGCCGCAATCCCGGCTCCTGTATCGGCAGAGATTGATTCGTCGGCGGAACCGGAACGTAGTCCGGATGCCTGTCGTGGTTGGTAGGAAGGTAAGCGGCAGTTTCCGGCAATTCGACCGGCGTGGCATTGGGGTTCGCGAAATTGAAGGCCGACGTGAGGTCGCCGCAGACTGCGCGGCGCCACGCGGTGATATTGGTCTCGATCAGGCCGGAATGCTGCGGAGCAAAGCGCCGCTCGAGAAAGCGGATGAGCGAAGTGTGATCGAACACCTCGGAACAGACCCAGCCGCCCTTGCTCCAGGGCGAGACCACGATCATTGGCACGCGGACGCCCAGACCATAGGGGCCGCGCGGATCGCTTGCAGTGCCGGGGAAGATTTCGTCGCTTGCGTCAACGGTCGAGGCACCCTCCGCTGCCGATCGCGGCGGCGTTGGTGGGACTACGTGATCGAAGAGGCCGTCGTTCTCATCGTAGGTAACGAACAGGGCCGTCTTGCTCCACACTTCGGGATTGGACGTGAGCGCATCGAGCGCTTGCGCAATGTACCAGGAGCCATAGTTAGACGGCCAGTTTCCGTGTTCGGAAAACGCTTCCGGGGCAACGATCCACGAAACCTGCGGAAGCCGATCGTTGCGGACGTCATCCCGCAAGATGTCGAACAGCGCATCGAACGGCGTGCCCGGCACGGCAATGTTGGTTCCATTTCGAGCCTTTTCGTACAGCGGGCTGCCGGGTAGCGCGTTCTGATATTGGTGGAAATACAGAAGCGAGTTGTCCCCATAGTTGCCTATATAGGCGTCACTGGTCCAACCCCAGAAGCCGGCGGCGTCCAGCCCCACGCCGCTATCCTGGTAAATTTTCCACGAGATGCCGGCTTGCTCCAGGCGCTCCGGATAGGTGGACCAGTCATACCCCGCCTCGGCATTGTTGATGACCGGCCCGCCGCCCCGGCCATCATTGCCCACCCAGCCGGTCCACATGTGGTACCGATTCGGGTCGGTCGGGCCCAACAGCGAGCAATGGTAACCGTCGCAGACGGTAAACGCGTCCGCCAGCGCGTAGTGAAAAGGGATGTCGCGCCGTGTGAAGTACGCCATCGTCGAGCGCCCTTTGTTCGGCACCCACTGGTCGTATTTGCCACCGTTCCACGCCGCGTGTGTATCCGACCACCCGTGCGCCAGGTCTTCCAGGAACTGCAGGCCAAGATTGTCCGCAGTCGGGTGGAATGGCAGGAGGTAGCCGCTGCCATCAGGCTGATACCACACCGGCCTTCCCGACGGGAGGTTAACCGGCCGCGGGTCGCCGTAGCCGCGCACGCCCCGCAGCGTGCCGAAATAATGATCGAACGCGCGGTTCTCCTGCATAAGAAAGACGACATGTTCAACGTCCTTGATCGTGCCGGTACGGCTGTGCGCAGGCACGGCAACCGCCCTCTCGATGCTCTTGGTAAGTGCTGAGGTGAGCGCGGTTCCGCTCATGAGACGCAGGAAAGCTCGGCGGTCGACGGGCAGCATGAGTTGCTCCTTGCGCCGTCAATGAGAGGAAGGCGCTTGATTGTTCAAAAGGCCGTGCGCCGCAATTTGGACCAATGCCTTTGCAATCGCATGACAACTGCGTTTCGGCGAATTCGCGGTTATTCTCGTACTGCCAAGCTATTCGAGGCTCCCAGATGCGAATTCGCCCATGGATCATCGGCCTGTCCCTGACCCTGCTCGCCTCGATCGGCAACTCCCGCGCTGCCGAGCGCTGGTTCGAGGAGTTGAAGGCAACCGCCACTCCCGTACAGCTCTACACATTCCTCTATGCACTACCCAAGGGCGGCGATCTGCACAACCACCTGGGCGGGTCAGCCCGGTCCGATTGGCTCTGGGCTGCCGCCCTCGCCCAGCAGGAAAAGGGCTACACCTACTACACCAAGGTCCGCATCGAGAATTGCGCGGGCTATGGAACAGATGAGTTCGGCCGTAATCCGTACCTGCTGTTGTTCAAGAACCTGCAAGGCTCCGACTACGAGAAGCTCGACTCGTGTCAAAAGTCCGAATACAAGCGGCTGCAGGACCTCAACGAGCCCGAGCATGCCGCCTGGCTGAACAGTCTGCGGCTCGACACCCCGCACGAGGGCCGCGACGAGTTCTTCGAAGCACAATGGCGCCGCATCGGCGCCCTTCTGGAGAACCCCTACCTCGTCTGTGAGATCCTCTATCGGAACATGGATGCGTTCGGAAAGGAAGGCCTCGCCTACCTCGAGACCCAGGCGGAGCTCGATGGGCTTCGCAAGTCCGACGGCTCTGCATTCACGACCGCTGAAGTCGCCACGATCTTCAGGCAGGAGCTCGCCAGTCCGCGCGCGAAGGCAACCGGGGTGGAGGTGCGATTCCAATATGCATTGCTGCGTTTTGGCCCGCATGCGGAGCAGCGCCTGCGAGACCTTTACGCCCTCGTCGATCAGTACCGTGATCTGTATGTTGGGGTGAACATGGTCGGCCGCGAAGACAACGCGAAGGGCTATCCGCTGCGATTTCTGCCGGTACTGCGCGAGCTGCGCAAGCGGTATCCCGATATCAACCTGTCCATACACGCCGGCGAAATGGATGAGCCCGACTTTCACGTCCGGGATACCCTGCTGCTCGGTGCCAAGCGCATCGGACACGGAGTGAACCTCATCTGCGACCCCGAAACCATGGTGCTCATGCGCAATGGGCCCTACATGGTCGAGATCAACCTCATCAGCAATCTGTTGCTGGAATACGTAGCGGACTTCTCCCAGCACCCTTTCCCGGAGTACGTGCGCGTCGGCATCCCCGTCGCCCTATCAACGGATGACCGCGGCATGTGGGACTCCAACCTGACCGATGAATATTTCGTGGCCGTGCACGAATTCAATCTGTCCTGGGAGGAGTTGGTGCAGCTCGGCCGCAACTCGCTCAAATTCTCGTTCGTGGACGACCCGACCAGGCAACGGCTGCTGGCGGCATACGAGAAACGCGTGCAGTCCTTCGCTCAGCAATTCCGGAAAGACCGCTGGTCCTCACTGCATGAAGTCAAGCCGGTGAGTTACCTCTTCATGTGCCATCACTATCAGATCTGCCTGCAATGAAAGACGTCAAGCCCTGGGTCATCGCAGGCCTGGGCGAACAGGGCTTTGCTGCCCTCGCGGAAGGAATGCCTGCCTCGCAGGTCTGGTCACTGCTGCTCAGTGTGATCGAGCGCAGGTCAATGAGCCGCACGCCCGCGACAGTCCTGCAACAGTGGGAAACTGATCGCTTCGTACTTCCCGCTCCGGTCGATCAACGGACGTTCGTGGAACTGGACAGCCACCTGTTGGCGGCAGCAAAAGGCTTCGAGGCGTTGGAGCTATCTCCCCTGGCGCCCCTCGCGGCCTGTTCGAGCGTTGCACTCACGAGTCAGAACCGGACAGTCGCCACGATCCGGGGAACCGAAGTCGTATCCGATCCCACCAACGTCCTGGCGCTCGAAAGCGCCCGCCGTTTGCGGCAGGACTCGCGACAGGTGGTGCGACTGGCAACTTGCCATCGCTGCGTGCGCGCGCAGCCGTTCCCCAAGCTGCCCGGTTTCGCGGCACACTTTCGCATCTTCTGCATGACCACCGCCGGACGCGAGACCAAGGATCGCGCATTTCTCACCACCGCCCTGGTCGAACACATTCAAACGCACTTGAGTGCGCTGGACCGGTTGGAAAAGCACGGTTATCACTTTCGCGAACGGCACTTGCAAATCCTCGCCACACCCGGGAACGAAGCGCTGAGCTCCCGCATCGCGGCTGCGGTTCGCAACGTGCCCGTCTCGACCAGCCCGCTGAAACAGGGTTATTACGACGGATTGCGATTCAGAATTGACGTCGGTGGCACCGCGAATGAGGCGATTCCGCTGATCGATGGCGGCGCTTTCGACTGGCTGCGCAAGCTCACCTCCAATCAGAAACTGTCGTTGGTCGCCAGCGGCATGGGCTCGCAGTTGGCAGCCCACTTGTTCCGCGCGTGAACAGCTATGTCGGGAATGACACTCGCGCTCGCATCACAGCAACTTCACCAGGTGCAACGTAAATCTCGCCGCCTCTCGCGCGGCAATCGGCCCCAAACGTAAATAGTCATCGTTGGGAGCCTCTTGCGCCACGTTGCTGCCGGCGCGCACGACCAAGTACGGTACGCCCAACGTTTCACAAACGTGCCCGAGCGGCGCGGACTCCATCTCCATGATGTCAGTCTGAAACAGACTGCGCAGCGACTCAATCCGCTCCTTGGTCACGCCAAACAGGTCGGACGAGGAGACTACGCCGCGCCGCACGCTGACATGATAGGTAGCACCATTCGCGGTCACTTCCGGCCCCTGGTAGCTCGCGATGGCGCGGTCTGCGATAGCCAGCAGGGCGGCTGGTGGTGAAAATGCGTTCTCCACCTCGTTGCCGTTCACAGGGCCATTCATCGGGCGATAGACCATGCCGGTGCGAGTCAGGCTCCCATAGTCATGTTCGTGCGTTACCGTGGCAACGATGACATCACCCGTACGCAACGCGAGATTGATACGTGCGCCCGTCCCGCTCATGACGACGACCCTGGGCTTGAATTCGCTGATGAACAGCGTCGTCGTCATGCCTGTGAACGTCTTGCCGATGCCGGTGATGGCCACCACTACGTTCTTGCCGGCCAGCTTGCCGCGAAAATACGGAATACCCCACAAATCGCTCTTCGGTGGATTGCCCATGGCCTCGGTAAGCAAGCTGATCTCTTGCGGTACCGCGCCGAGAATCACGATGGTGTCCGTAGCTTTGTAGTGCGCAGGCTGTGGCGGCGGCTCACCGCCCAACGCCGCACTCACCTGCAGCGCCAGCATCAAAATGACGTACCTGATTTGGGCTCTCCTCATTTCAGCGGTCGGTCTCACGAATCATGTCGTCTGCCAGGCGCCGGGTTTGCTGCAACAATCGCGGCAACTCGACGGTGGTCAGACACCCGCGATCCACGACTCTGCGTCCATGGATGAAGCTGTAATCCACTGCATCGAGCTGACACAGAATCAGCGCAGCCACGGGATCGTGCTCAGCACCGGCAAGCGCCGGGCGATCGAGGTTGATCGCGATCAGATCGGCGGACATCCCGGGAGCTATGCAGCCGATGTCATCCCGGCCGAGTACCTGGGCGCCCCCGAGTGTCGCAATCTCCAAAGCCTCCCTTGCAGTCATCGCTGCGGCATCCAGTGCCTGCACGCGCGCCAACAGCAGGGCCTGACGGGCCTCATGAAAGAGATTCGTCGCGTCGTTCGACGCAGCTCCGTCTGTTCCAAGCCCGACTGGAACCCCGGCGTTGCGCATCTTGCGCACCGGCGCAATGCCACTCGCCAACCGCATGTTGCTGCACGGACAATGAGCAACACCTGTGCCGGTGCTGGCAAACTTTTCGATCGAAGGATCGCTGAGCCACACGCAGTGTGCGTGCCAGACGTCCGACCCAAGCCAACCCAACGACTCGGCGTAGTCGCCCGGAGTCAGGCCAAACTTTGACAGACTGTAGTCAACGTCGGCCTTATTCTCGGCAAGGTGGGTGTGCAGGCGCACGCCCGGATAACTGCGTGCCAGTTCCGCGGATTCGCGCATGAGATCGCGAGACACCGAGAACGGCGAACAGGGCGCGAGCGTGATGCGAGTCATCGCATGCCGCGAGTTGTCGTGGAAAGCCTCGATCACGCGCCGGCTGTCATGCAGGATGTCAGCCTCGTCCTCTACGAGGGAGTCCGGAGGCAGACCACCCAAACTCTCCCCGACACTCATGCTGCCCCGGCTTGCATGGAATCGCAGCCCAACATCCCGCACGGCGCGTATCTCCTCGTCGAGAGTCACGTCATTGGGAAAAATGTAGAGGTGATCGCTTGCGGTAGTGCATCCGGAGAGTATCAGCTCGGCGGCGCATAACTGCGCGCTCGCGTAGACCCCTTCGGACGTCAGCCGGGACCAGATCGGATACAGCGTTTTGAGCCAACCGAACAGATCGACGTTCTGCGCGGCCGGGATCACCCGCGTGAGCGTCTGATAGAAGTGATGATGAGTGTTCACGAGGCCAGGAAGCACCACGTGCCTGCCGTTCAGATCGAGTACCTGGTCGGCGCTGGCCGGCAAGTCAGCGGTCCTACCCACCCGCTCGATGATGTGATCGCGTATCAGAACTCCGGCATCACGCAGCTCCTCGCGCGCAGCATTCATCGTGACCAGGGTGTGAATGTTCTTCAGGAGAAGCGTGGTCATGACCGCTCTCCTGGTAAAACCGCGTTGAGGAGCAAGGCGCACAGCCCGCCCGTAGCGATTCCCGAGGACAGCGTATTCTTGAGGAGCGGCGGAAGTGCCTGGAGCAGCTCGGGAACGAAGGTAACGCCCAGTCCGAGGCCCAGAGAAAGCGCGAGGATGATGGAGTTGCGGCGATTCATGGCTACTCGCGCGAGAATACGTACTCCGGATGCCGCTACCATTCCAAACATGATCAGGGTGGCGCCCCCCAACGCGGCCGGTGGAAGTGCCTGAACGACGATTCCCACAGCCGGCACCAGTCCCAGCACCATGAGCATGCCACCGATGAAGATACCCACGTGTCGGCTCGCGACACCGGTGAGCTGGATGACACCATTGTTCTGCGCAAAGGTTGTGCTCGGAAAGGAATTCAGGCACGCGCCTACGGCGGAGTTGATACCGTCGGCGAGCAAGCCGCCCTCGAGGCGCCTGAAGTAGCTGGGGCCCGAGATTGGCTGTCCGGTTAAGGTCGAGGTTGCCGTGAGATCACCAATCGATTCCATCACCGTGATGACGTACATGATGGCGAACGGCACGACCGCTGAATACTCGAATCGAAATCCATACCGAAACGGCACCGGCACAGTCACAAGAGGTAATCCGTGGATGGCGCCGAGGTCGATGAGCCCCAGCAGCGCCCCTGCGCCATAGCCCACGCACAGGCCCAGCACGATCGACAGCATCCGCAGGTGCCGCGACGCACAGTTGTTGAATATCAGGATTGCCGCGATCACCAGGAACGCCAGCCCCAGATTCTGCAGGCTGCCGAAGGTGCCGCCGGCTTTTGCGCCGAATCCGCCGCCCACATTCGTTGCGCCCACCTGCAGCAGCGTGAGCCCTATCAGGGTGACCACGGTGCCGGTAACGATTGGCGTGATAATGACACTCGCGCGGCGAATGCAGCGGCTGGCTGCGATCACGACGAAAGCGCCGGCAAAGCAGAGGCCGAAGACAGTGCCCAGCGCCTGCTGCGGGGTTGCCCCACTCGCCATTACAACACCGGCCGTTGTGATAATCGGCGCAATGAAGGTAAAACTCGTTCCCTGAATGCTCAGCAGCCCCGAGCCGACCGGACCCCAGCGGCTGGTTTGCAGTATCGTTGCGGCGCCCGAGACAAACAGTGACATGCTGACCAGGTAGGCCGTGTCGTCCGCGCCGAGCTTGAGCGCACCGGCCACGATCAGCGGTGGCGTGATGATCCCAACGAAAACCGCGAGCACATGCTGGAGCGCGACAAACAGCGTCTCGCGCAGAGGCGGCCGGTCATCGAGACCATAGATGAGATCCGGACTCGCCGCTTCGAGGCTCAAGTTGGAGCGGTCACTTCGGCAGCGGTGGCATCTTGTCCCGGTAGACAGGCCATTTTTTCAGGAGTTCCTCCACCACGGCGGAACCCACGCGGTAGGCCGACTCGACGGAAGCATCGAGGCCTGAATAGCCTTCGTTTTCCTTCTGCATGTTCTCGGCGGCAGTCACTCCTGGAGGAGGCATGGAGTAGTTGCTGGCAGTGCGCAGCACCAGGACCCGATCCTTGTTGACCTTGCCTGCAGCGCCCAGGTAAGTCAGCGCTACGAGCGTGCCGCTGTCCTCCATTGCAGTCGTAACAAAGTTGCCTTCACCGTGAGTCCAGTAGCTCACCCAGTGATTCGCCCACTCGTTGAGCAACTTCCCGTGCCAGAAAGTCATGGAGGCGAGATTGTCGCCCTTCAGAACGAAAGGCGGCTTCTGCGCATTGGGATAGCCCTTGTACCGAGCGCGGGAACGCTGCAGCTGCGGACTGTCCCCCAGATCGATGCTCCGCGTGAGCTCATAGGCCCACTCAACCAGCGCGGGCTGGAGACGGAACACCTGCCCCTCGGGCGGCTTTGCCTCCGGGTCGTAGGGACGCTTGGAGTCCAGAGGGAAGTATCCGGTCGGCCAGTCCGGAGGTATCTCCCGGGCATCGATCTCGTGCGCAAGGTCCCCATCCACCACATACTGCGCCCACGCCGCCGAACCGATCGAAGCATCCTCCGGGTCCACACCGGCGATACCCGCCACCACCCAGTAGGCATGCGAGAGGTCGAACCGGGGATCCATCCCCAGTTCCATCACCGCGGTCGCCGAGTTCGCAGTCCCCTCCCCGGTCACCATCCCCAGCACGCCCGTCTTGTCATTGAAGAACAAGTCGTGGTGGTGGGCAAACGGCAGGCGGGTGTCCAGTTTCTGGCGTGCCTTCCAGAGTTGAAACTCGCCCGCCTTGTCACCGGCATCCGCACCGATTTCAAACATCGTCACGACGACGACTTTCACCTCGATGGGCTTCACCGTGGCGGCCTCGGCACAGGCACCACCGCCACCGCCAATACCGGCAGCGGCGAACCAGATACCCGCGGTTGCAGCCGCAAAGCGGCAGACATTACGCATCTTCAGAATTTATGCCCCAGTTGAAACAGGAAGTTGCGCGGCAGCTCCGGAAGCACGACCGACGATCCGAACAGATCGGGGAAGTTGGAGCGGAAGTAGCGCTCGTTGGTCAGGTTCTTGCCTTCTATGCCGATTTTCCAATGGTCGTTCTCGTAGTGAAAGCCCGCATTCAGCAGAGTATACGCGGGCAGTTTGACCACCTTCGAGAACCCCGACCATGCGGAGTCCACGTGAGTCACGCCGATGCTGCCCGTGATTCCATTGAAAGCCCCATTCATCCAGCCACCGGCGACATCGTCCAGACTGAAGATGCCATAGACGCTGAACACGTTCTCCGGAATGCCAGCCTTGCGTGCCGCGGTGTCGTTGGGAGCCAGAACGATACTGCCCACCGAACCTCCGTACATGAGGGCCGGATCGACCCCCTGCAAATCGCCCGCGCCCACAAAGGCAAACTGGCCATTCTTCTCGGCAGTCACGTTGATGACTTTGAGGTTGGTATAGGCGCCCGTCAGTGTGATGGTCGGATTCACGACCCAGCGCGCTTCGAACTCGTAGCCCGTGGACTTGGTGCTGTTGTTGCTCACCTCGTCCTGGGCGTTGAAGTCCACGCGCTGCTGGTCGAAATAATCGAACGCGGCGTACAGATGTCCGTCCAGGAAGCTGCCCTTCACGCCATACTCGTTCAGCCTGGAAGGGGCAACGTACGTCCGGCTTTTCACTAACGACGGCTCGACTTGTCCACCCTCCCCCGTAGTCAGGGTTGCCTGTCGAGCAATCGTTACATAGGGCCGCAAGCCCAATGGCAGTTGATAGGACAGACTTGCAGACCATGAGCCCTTGGACGTGTTATCACGGGCCTGAAGCCCCGTGTTCGTGAGTGCATCCGGCCTCGAGTACGAGGAGATGTGGATGTAATCATAACGGCCACCACCGAGGAAATTCAGTCTGTCAAAAAAGGTCACGTCCATCAAATACGCGAGCGACGAGTCCGTATAAGAACCCTTGGCGTGATCGGAGTAAGGATCCTGTCCCCGCGTGGCCAGCGATCTGAGGTCGATGGGTGAGCTCGGCTGCGAGATGTCACGGCGATCGAAGAATTCCCCGAAGAAATCGTCGCCGGTATCGAAGTCCTGATGACGGATCTGCGGCCCGACCTGGAAGTTCGCCTTGACGTTCTCGCCGAACGTCGTGCCATACGTCAGGGTGAGCTGATCCTCGAAGGCCCACGTATGGGCAACCTGGGAAAACCCATAGGCATTCTCGTTGAGATTGTTCAGCTGCTCGTAGAAGCTCTTGTTCACGAGCTTCGTGCCCTCCACAGGCTCGTAGATCATGTCGAAATAAACTGTGGTGACGCCGTCGGTGAGCTTGTCGCCCGGCGCCACGAGTACCTGGCTGCCGCTGATATGGGTCGTGCCGGGATTCACCAAGTGCAGATTCGGGTTCGACAGAGCCGCCTGGATCTGCGCCGGAGTCTTGCCGCGCGGGTTGAAGATGAAATTGGCGCCCGTCCCCAACTTGGCGGCGTTCGCCTCTGCCAGGTCCACCCGACCGTTGCCGTTGGTATCCACGGACGGCGGGCTGCCCGTAATGTAGGTGCCGTTATCAATCAGCGCCTGCGTGAGACGGTTCCAGCCCGCGACCTGGTTGCCATTGAAGTCCTGATACATCCCGCCCGCCTCGGTGCGGAAATGATCGGTGAAGTCGATGTTGTACGAGGCCTGGAAGATGCTTTGCCGCGTGGCGCTATTCTGGTAGTAGCTGCCCGAATTCTCGAACTGGCTGTACACGTAATAGCCGGAGGGCTTGCCGAACGTCGTTGCGGGGCCACCGACTTCCGCGTGCAGGGTCTTCTCGTTCCAGGTACCCGCCGTGAAACCGATCTCGCCCTTCGCTTCCTTCATGTACGCGCCCGATTCAGCGCGCGCGGATTTGGGCTCGAAGTTGAGATAGCCGCCCACCTTTGACGGGCCGAAAATCGGCGAGGCCGGCCCACGCACCACGTCGATGCGATCACTGGCTGCGATCGCCTGCGGATAGTTGCCGGGATTCTCGATTCGCCTGACGCCGCGGAAGTAGTTCTCGCCAGCGGTACCGCGGATGTCGAGGGATCCCGCGACGCCGAAGAACGACTGCGTGAAAGACCCCGGCGTCAGCGCGACAAGATCATCGATGTGGGTAATGTTGACCCTGTCGAGCATCTCAGCGCTGATCGAAGTCAGTGACCGCGGAGTCTCGATGATGGTCTTGCCGAACCCAAACACCGACTCATTCGGTTGCGTCGGCAGGACGTGCAGTTTGTCCGCCGTTATCTGCACTGTCTCCAAAGAGCTGCTTGCGTCGGCTGTCGCGTCTGCCGCCGTCGGACCCTCTCCTGCGAATAGCAGCTGCGGAGCGCCGACCTCTCCGCCCAGTGTCAAAAAGCAAAACGTGCGAACGCCCAGAGCGGCCCAAGATCGCTTCATTATTGTCCTCCCCGATTCCGGAATAGTGCGAGTGAAGTTGTATGGGTCGGATCCCCTCCGTCGACACAACCTTGGAGGCAGCGGAGTGCAAGAATCATGCGCGCCACAGATGGGAGGACGGGCGCGCGCGACCCCTCCCGCGTGCGGTTGCCGGCAAACGCGCCTGCCGCGTTCAGAATTCGTCGTATGTTGCTAATACAAATGTAATTTTTTGTTCATCCCGGAAGCGGATGCATTGCGCGCCCGGGTCGCGGCTGGCAGCGCTTGGAGCCCTGCTGGTCGTACCACTGCGGGTGATGCGCCGCTGCGACGCACCAAACTTGTACGCAGGATGCCCCGTTTTTGTACACAATCGTTCGGCGCAAACGCGTCGTACACCGCGCTCAGAAGTTGGTTTGAGCCCAACAGGGTCGCCGGGCGGTTGCACTGATCGGCGTCCGGTAGCGGAACTCTCCAGCGACGTTCGTCGGTAGGAGGCGCGGCGTTTGCCAAGCCTCAGACTCATCGGCCTGTTCGTCGTTGTCGCGGAAATGACCAGAGTGATGCCGCAGCGCAGCATGGATCGGCGCAGCTTGTGCAGGAAAACGGCCCCACTCAATCCCGCACTTGCGAGTAGATCCCAAGAGGAGTAAGGCTACGCTCCGGTGGTCGGGCGAGTCGTCCGGCCATTGTTGCTAAATAACTACAAACACGGAAACCATGTGAGTGGGGGGTTCGACAAGGACGAGTATCGCTCCGCGATCGCGTTCAGCGCGTCGCGTGGCCGAGATCCCGTCGAAATATGCAGTCCAACGGCCAATTTAGGGAGGTCGAGTATGAAAGTATTGCCATTTCTAGCAGCCGCAGCCTTGGTGGCGGTTACCATCAATTCTGCCGTGGCTCAACAAAGACCGAGCGCCGCGGCAGAAAGCAGTACGGGTCCCGCAAACGAGGTCCAAGAGGTGATCGTCACGGGCACCCGGCGTCTAGACCGCACGGCAGTGGAGTCGGCGGCACCGATTGACGTGTTGAGCGGCGCCGATCTCGAGACCCAGGCTTCGACGAACATGTTGGACACTCTGTCGAACGTGGTGCCCTCGTTCATCGTTGGACAGAATGCCATTTCTGATGCCTCGAGCTTCGTTCGCTCGCCCTCGCTACGCGGCTTACCATCGGATGAGATGCTCGTAATGCTGAACGGCAAGCGCATGAACCGGTCTGCCCTGGTCCAGGTCTTTCAAGGTGGCGAAACGGAGCTGGCCTTCGGCTCGCAGGGACCCGACCTCGCATCCATTCCGTCCATTGCCATCAAGTCGCTGGAAATTCTCCGTGACGGCGCATCGGCGCAATACGGATCCGACGCCATCGCCGGCGTCCTCAACTTCCACTTCCGCGACAACCCCTCAGGGATCGAGCTGACTTCGCGATTCGGCGAGTACTTCCCGGGCCACGGATACCCGAAAGACGGCTGGGACCGGCAGGTTGCAGCGAATGTCGGCTTACCTCTGGGCGGGCAGGGTTTCGTCAATATCAGCGCGGAATGGGCCAAGAACGCCCAGACAGTTCGCAACGTCACGCGCCCTTCGGCATTGGCGTTTGCTCAAGCCTATCCCGCCCTCGCACCGTCCTTGCCGCACTACCCGGGTCCCGTACAGGAATGGGGAACCCCTCCGTCCGAGAGCGAGAAGGTGGTCCTCAACGGCGGCATCAAGCTGGATAACGGCGACCAGTTCTATTTCTTCGGCAACTACGCCAACATCCAGACGAACGAGAGCTTCAACTACCGTCTGCCGAAGACCGTTACGTATTCCGGCATCACAGAAAGTAACCATCCCGCATTCAACAACATTTACCTGGACCCTTGTACGTCCAACTACACGGGTTGCCCGACTGGCGGGTACATCCAGGATGCCAATACCTTCAACTTCAACTCGGTCTATCCAGCCGGGTTTACGCCGCGCTTCTTTGGCATAACGCAGCAGTTTTTCGGTACGCTCGGCTACAAGGGAGTTACGAGCTACGGAATGAACTACGATGTCTCCGGCACGACGGCCCAAAATTCACTCGCGCTGTCCCTGAAGACTTCGCTCAATCCGTCCCTGGGCCCCGTCTCGCCCACCAACTTCTACGACGGAAAGTTCATACAGAAGGAAAACACCTTCAATGTCGATCTGAGCTACCCCTGGACGGTACCGGGACTTGCGAGCCCGCTTTCGGTGGCCGGAGGATTCGAATGGCACGACGAGAACTACCAGCAGCTCCTGGGTGATCCTGCCTCGTATGCACAGGGACCGTATACCACTCAGCCACTCTATGCCTGCACCGGGTTCGTATGTACGCCGGCCTTGAATGCCGCGGGTAAACAGATAGTCGCTACGCAGTCGACGGCGTCCAACGGCTATGGCGGCATCAGCACATCAATTGACGCTTCGCAGGTCAGCTACGCTGGTTACATAGACCTGGAAGCGGACGTTTTGCCGAACCTCACGCTCGGTCTCGCGGGACGCCAGGAGCACTACGCTTCCTTCGGCTCCACCACCCTTGGCAAGTTCTCGGCTCGATTCAAGGTCACGGATTGGGTGTCGCTGCGCGGCACGGCAAGCACGGGGTTTCATGCTCCCACCCCCGGCCAGTCGAATGTGGAGACGCTGAGCACCACGTTCCTACCGGGCACGGCGACCCAGGTGCAGATCGGTACTTATCCGGTGACGAGCGCGATTGCCAAATTCTATGGAGCGAAGCCGCTCAGGCCTGAAGAATCCACGAATTTCAGCGCCGGTATCGTTCTGACTCCGTTCGAAGCGTTGCTCGTGACCCTCGACGGTTACAGCATCGATGTACGGCACCGTATCGGCATTTCCCAGCAGTTCACGGTAACGATACCGGACATCGCCAAGCTCTCTGACCTGGCCTACATTGGCCCCGGCGGCACCGTGCAGTACTTTACGAATGGATTCAGCACCAAAACAAAAGGCGCTGACCTGGTGGCCACTTACTTTTTCGACGTCGGCGGAGGCCGTTTGGCCACGACACTAGCGTATAACTACAATAAGTCCGATGTCACGTCCTACGATCCGAAGGTCATCAACGCGGCGCGGATCATCGACATCCAACACTATGCCCCGAACCACCGCGCGAACCTGAATTTGGATTATCACCTGGGGAAGTTTGCGGCTGTGCTGCATGAGAATTATTACGGCACGTACCGCGACCAGAATGACTATCCCGGGCAGCTGTTCTCGGCGAAGTGGACCACTGACCTGGATCTGTCGTATGTGGTCTGGAACAACATCACAGCCGCCATTGGCGGCCGCAACATCTTCAATACGTACCCGGACAAGATCGCCAATAGCGCTAAGATCACGATTTACCCGACAACGGGCGGTCTGGTCGATGGTGAGGTGTACCCTCGTACAGGCGGTCCGTTTGGTTTCAACGGCGCATTCTTCTACTTCCGGTTGGCTGCGAAGTTCTGATGTGCGGGCCCCTCGCGTCATCGGGTGACGCGAGGGGCCTTCCCGCTTCGAACCGCCGCTATCATGGTCTCACGTTGCGTCCTTCTGCTCGGTACCGGGCTCATGGCGACGCTGATGTCCCCTGCCAATACGCAGAACACGCAGACCGTCCCGGTCGGATTGAGGAACGGCGTGGTATTCACCGAGTATTCCCCGCTTTCTACCAGTACGGAGCTGGTGCGACGTTTGTTCAGCCCATTGACCGCACTCCGGGTCAACCAGGAGGCAGCGCGCATGGGGAAAGCCCTGCGCGGACAGCCAATCAACCTGGCGGGTGAGAGTTTTTCAATCTATGTGCCTGCTCATACGCCACCGCATGGCTATTCACTCCTGGTGTTCGTACCGCCGTGGTCCAGAGCAGAGGTGCCATCTCAATGGATACCTGCCTTGGATCGTCATGACATGATTCTGGTCACTCCAGCCAATTCAGGCAACGAAGCCCCTACCGTGGATCGCCGTGAGCCGCTGGCATTGCTTGCGGCACAGAACGCCATGGCGCAATACCCAGTCGATCCGCAGCAGGTCTACATCGGAGGTTTCTCCGGTGGCTCACGGGTCGCCCTGCGACTCGCGCTCGGATATCCCGATGTCTTTCATGGCGCGTTGCTCAACGCCGGCAGCGATCCCATCGGCAATGCGGAAGTGCCACTGCCGCCGGCGGAGCTCTTCCGCCGGTTTCAAGACTCGATGCGGCTTGTGTACGTGACCGGAGAACGTGACGAGGCACATCTCATCGACGACATGCACAGCCGGCAGTCGCTGGAGAAATGGTGCGTATTCGATGTGGTCACAGAGTCTGAGCCGCGGAAGGAACATGAGCTGGCGGATGCTTCGGCCTTCAGTCGCTCGCTCGACGCCTTGCTCGAGCGCCAGACCCATCTGAACAGACTTCCCGATTGCCGAGCGCGCCTCGATGCGCAGCTGAGCGCGCAGCTGAAACAAGTGGAAGACTCATTCGCGCGTAGCGAAACGAGTGCCGCGCGGCGGCTGTTGGATAAAATCGATGCACGCTACGGAGGATTGGCTGCGCCCCGTAGCGTTGAGCTTGCCGGCCACCAGGGTGGCTAGATCGTGCATCAGCTTTCGCGATCCATCGCGAAGAGTATGGACACGAGAGGAATGGGTTTCTCCGGATGGTCGGGATCTTTCCCCATGATCCCTTGATAGACTCCCTGACCGCAGAAGACCCTGCCGGGCTTGTTAGGTTTCTCGAGCGCAACCCGTTTCCCGTCCTGCGCTGCCTGTTCCTCCTTTTCCAGGAAGTTTTGCATCTCAATTGCCTGCACCACGGTTCCGTCGCGCATACGCAAGAGCCACCCCTGCGTGCCTGAACCCAGACTCTTCCCCTGTTCAATCGTCCCGATGATGAATACCTCGGAGTCCTTGGCCAGCTCGTTGGGAACACCTGATGTCAGGTACACGATCTTCTTGTTGAATACGCCGCCCGCAACGTTGGGTGGCCGGTTCCACCGCAGGGCAAGCTCAAAGTCACCGCAGGTCCTGGCTTCTTCGTAATGGCTATACAGTTTGCGGCTTTTGGCTGGCGAGTCGGATGAGGACATGTAGCTGATTTTCTGCAGCTCCTGTACGGGCGGCGCCCCATCCGAGGCAGGTGCCTTGTTCCCCAGACCCAACTGGTCGCAGCCGCAAGTGAGGCTGGCCAGAACGAGGGCGGGCGCGATTCTCACGGCAGAGTGTGTCATGGGTGAATCTCAAATAAGAACAAAGCCCAGTCCGGGTCATAGTTCCCCGGCCATCGGGCGATTCACCAAGCCTGTACTGTGCCTAGGCTGCCGCGCTCAGCTGCTCCAGCAGTGGATCGGTAATCTTTCCTGTTTGAGCCACGCCAGTGGACTGCTGGAAGGCGACGATGGCGCGTCGTGTCGCATCACCTGCAAAGCCATCGATCGCACCCGGGTTGAAGCCCCGGTAGGTCAGGTAGATCTGCACAGCGCGGATTGTAGGATCGGGATTGTCGCCATCTGCGTAACGGTCGAAGAAATGCTCGAGCAGCCCGTCATAGTTGTTGGCCGCGAAGTTGGGGCCATTGTAGCGACGGGCGAAACCGGGCCAGTCATGCGCTTTCAGCGTACCGATCATTTTCTGCTTGTCCAGGAAAGCAACCATCGCGCGCAGTTGATTGTCTTCGGAGGCGACCATGGCCTGGACCATGCCTTCGACGTCGGCGAAACCCGCGGGGCGGAAGTTCTCGCCCATGATCTGGCCGAGGCCCCAGGAGGCGCTCTGGAGCGCCGCGGAACGATCGCACTGTATGGCCGCATTCAGCCGGTCGAACTGGTTTGCTCCGCTGGGGCCGTAACCGCCTGCGGTGCGCTGACTGATGTCCGGATCGTCTTCATCGAAACGGTGATCCGTGAGGCGGCTGAAGACGTGACGCTCGAACAGGATCTTCGGGCGCCGATCGCGCAGATAACCGCAGCCGCTCGTTTCAACCGAAAGGACGGACCAGATCTCGGCAGCCTCGAGGCCTGCTGATTGCAGGATGTCACGAAATCCGTTGTCGGTGAGTGGGGTTCCTACCCCAATGAATTCCGTCATGGGACCTTTCCTCAATCGAGTGGTTTCAGCAGCGGACCTGGCCGTAGTTGGCCGGCTATGCAGTGGGCGTTTGATCAACGCCCTTGGCGCCGAGATAGCCTGCATGACTCACGCCCATCAGCGCGAGCAATCCGTCCTGCAGCAACGGCAGGCGGATGCCGGGCAAGTCGAGATCACCGTATGCGATGAGCTGAAATAGCTGAGTCCCATACGCAATTGCGACAACGATCGTGAAGAAGAACAACTGCAGCTTTGCGACATCGACCAGCTGGGCGTTGGCCAGCTCATCGCCCTGGAACATGTCCGTAAAGCGCGCAAAGGCGACACTGCTATTGCCGTAGAGGATTCCCTGACGGTTGCGCTCGACATCATCTGGATGCTCCTGAAATCGCGTGGCCGCTTTCGTCACGAGCTCGTCCTTCCGGTCTGGCTCCTTGCCCTTCTTATTGCTGTTGAGAAGCGGCGTACCCACAAACGATGCGGTGCTGATCCCCAGCAGCGCCCAGATTTGCCAATCGATCCCAATGGCCAGCGGCTGGGCAGCCGCCCCGCTGTGGATTCGTTCGAGGGCCATGACGAAGAAACCGGAAACGATCAGGCCCGTCCAGACCACGAGTTGAAAGCGCGAAAGACTCATCAACTTGCGCTCGTTGATGAAAATCCCAAGTACGCGGCCCGTGATCACCTTACCGGTGATCAGGAAGAAGATGGCGATGAGAGCGATCACGACGAGCCAATTGGTCCCTGGAGGCAGATACCAGCCGGCAAGTGCAATCGCAACTGTAAGAATGACCAGGGCACCTGCGGTTGCAACGGGGGCTCTCTCTGCGATGCCCGGTAGCTCGGGCGGAATGGGCTCGGTGCGCAGCGGGGCCCGCGGGGCGCCTTGCGGGAGCCCGTTCGCGCCTCCACGGGCGAGGATCACGTTGATGTCGGGCCGCGGAGCGGCCGGCACCGTAATGGGGGGTTCCGCCGTGTCCGGCACGGCTTGTTCCTGCGTTGCCATAGTCGCTCTCCTGTTCGATCGATTTCCCGTGCTGGTGTTCTTGTCTCGTCGGCCCTTGTCTCGTCGGCCCTTATCTCGTCGGCCGTTGTCTCGTGGGGCGCGCGCCGATGTCAGCACGCGGCGGGCGCGGTTTCACTCCGATGGCGCGGTCTCGCCGCGGATCAACTCACCGATGCTCGTTGCGAGCTTCTGGTCTTCGATCACGAAGAACAGTCCCCCGCGGCCGTTCTGACTCCTGGCGCAGTCCTTCGCATTCCCGCTGATGGCGCCCTGTTGATTGAGGTCGCCAAAGATCGCGAGGTTCGTAGCATTGGTCGACACACCGATCTTGGCGTGATTGCCGTCCGCAGACGGCCCCGCTTTCAAAGCGATTGGTGTTCCGTTCCATGTGCCGCTGGTCGCAATCTGGACGGCGGCAGGAGCCGTGGGAAGTCCACTATCCCAACAGTCGATGCTCGAGCTGGCGGTCGTCGTCGGGATTTCCGGTCGAGTCCACCATGTCGCGGTTCGCAGAGGCACGCCACCCAGGAGAGATGACAGCAGTTGCCAGGGCGGAACATGCAATGCGGACGGCTTTGAGACGACCCGAACATGCGTCGAGAGCTCTTCGATCGTCGCCGTCGTACTGTTGGATTTCTGTCCCAGCTTGGCTACCAGCGCTTGCACATCAGCGGGCCCGCCGCTGCTCACGATCTGGGGATTGCCGGGATCGGTGACGATGCTTGCGTTGCCGAGCGCTTGCAGAACTTTGAGTAAGTCCTCGTGTGTCAGACTCAGCGCGAAGAAGTGCTGACTGAACTTCACGTTGTTATTCACGATGCAACCGAGGCTATTGTCGCCGTTGGTGCGCGGATGGGCGCTGCTGCCCGCGCCAGGCCAGGAGGGCGTCGTGACCTGCAGCACCAGGCCATCGCCCGCATCATTCCACACCAGCATCCCCTTGGAATGACCCCAGGGTGAGGGACACGAGTCGCCGCTGCAATTCTGCAGGTCAGGATCCTGGTAAAACTGATCGTTCCAAACGACGTAGTGAAAGCTGCCGTGATAGATCTCATCGAACGTCGCACCAACGGGATCAGTCGTGGTGTCTCCGGAACAGCCCTCACCTTGCTGGAGTTCTGGGTGTGCGTTGCTCGCAAAGACGTACTGCTGACTGAAATTCGTATAGGGCTGGACAGCCCCACCGAACGGACAGGCGCGCACGGCGTGAGCGGCGCAGCCCGGAAACTTGCCTGCGTTGAGTTTGAAGACAAACCACCACTGCACCGGCTGCCCCGCAGAGACTACTGGTGTAGGCTCGTCCGCGCCTGCCGTACTCGCCAGAGCAACGGCAACCAGGAAAAGGCCGATCCGGTGCACGAGCGACACCACGCGCGAGTGCGTGCCGCCTTGGGCGAATACTTTCATATGCTGTCCCCTGACACGGGCCTCTGCTAAGTCCGATTGGGCCCTTCTGTACTAACCTGTGTGCAGCTCTGCGTTTATCGCAACGACACGCGCTGCTACGGCGTGCCCAGTGCCAGCCCCTCAGCGAGGCGCCGAAGGATGTTCTTGCGCCGCCTCGCAGGGTGTGCCCCGGGCAATTCGGTTCGTGTTGACAATGGGGATGGCATTCGCCCCTGACAGCAACTGTTGCGCGAGATTGCCCGGAGCATAGCTCAGCCCGTCCAGGTGAAGTCTGTCGATCACGGACTGGTGGATCTGCTCGCCGTGTTGCCGGTGCTCGCCGACGGGACGGTGATATCTTCCCAGCAGCCGGTAAAGCGCGTTCATCGAATCATCCAGGGTGGAATTGAAACACGGCCGGAAATGCTCGAGGTACTCCGAATCGACCTCGAGCCCGAGGCTTTCCGCTTTTTCGACGAGCCAATGCAGTGCTTCGTTCGCGAGACCGTCAGGCGCGTACCCACCTCCGACGTTGCCATGGACACCGCAGAACCAGGTCTGCTCGAGACGGCCGGTCCAGGTGGGGGGTCGGGTCCAGAGACTGGGTTTGAAGGGAACACGCTGTTCGTCGAGTGCGAGCGCGTGGTAGGCATTCTGGACGTTCGGGTTCAGTTCGATGTCGTGATACGTGAATCGATTGCCGTTGATCAGGTCGCCCAGCGGACCCGGTGCTCCGAGCGCACCCACCGTGTCCCAGACGCCTAGAAATTTGATGGGAGGACACGCCTTGACTTCGTGCAGATTATTGAACTTCGGGTCCGCCTTGATGGCCTCGAGATCTTTGCGGTCTTCGTATCCCTTGAAGAGCTCCGGCACGAAGAAATCGTCGCACTTCTGCAGCAGGTGGAAGTGGTGCATGAATCCGGCGAGCGTGCGGACGGTATAGGCGCCGCGGCTGAATCCAAAAAAGTAGAGCTCATCGCCCTCTACGTAGTTGTAGGCGATTGAGCGATACAAGTCGCGAATGTTGCCTTCGATACCTTCCCCGGTGGCGCCCCCGAGCAGATGATCCACACCCTTTTGAGTTCCGACGCCGTCGTGGTAAATAACGACCTGGTGGGTACCGTCACTGGCGCGCGGGAGAATGGCGCGAGCAATCTTAGTGACGTTGGTGGCGTGGCGATGCCTGGTATCGTCCTGTTGGTCACGGAAGTTCCAAGTGCCGTCTGCGCAGATTATGAGTCTTTTCATGCGTTTCTCGTTGCTGCGACGCAGCAGTCACGCTATCGTCCGAGCTGGCTGGATAGCACTGTGCGAGGAACGCGATTTATCGCAGCCCCACAACGGCGAATGCGATTTAGCGTTGTTCTGCGATAAACGCCTGGCCGCAAACAGACTCAGTCACTGCCTCAATAGCCTTGAAAGGAATCGGGTATGCACTCTGTTCGATCCTGGTCACTCGTTGCGATTGCGATAGCTTTCATCCACCCAGCATTCGCGTGGGGTCCGGACGGACATCGCACCGTAGGGACGCTGGCGGGGAAACTGATTGCAGGGTCCAACGCGGCAACACAGGTCCAGGCCATTCTGGGCAATGAAAGCTTGGCCGACGTCGCCGTATGGGCGGACTGTGCCAAGGGCGTAAATCAGTCGACGTTCAAATACGAGCATCCGGGCGTGTATCCGGAGTGCAAGATCTTCGAGACCCCCGCCGGGGAGGCGGCCATGGAGGATTTCGTACGCCGCAATGCCACCAATTGCCCGCTCAAACCGGGCGAGGAAATCTGCCACAAGCAGTACCACTACACGGATGTAGCGATCCAGCACCAAACCTACCTGCGTGGATTCGTGGGTACGCGCGACGATGACATCGTAGCCGCGGTTATTGCAACTACCCACGTGCTCAAGGGAGATCCGGCGCCCGCGCCCTTCAACATCAAGGACAAAGCGGAGGCACTGCGACTGCTCGTGCACTACGTTGGTGATCTCCATCAGCCCCAGCACGTTGGTGCGGTGTATCTCGATGCACGAGGTAACGAGGTCAACCCCGATACCGGCACATTCGATCCAGGCACGGCGACGCGAGGCGGCAATAGCATCATCGTGAAGTCAACCAAAAAGAATCTGCATGCAACATGGGATGCAGTACCTGTTTCACTGACGCCATCGCATGTGACAACGGCATGGGTAACGTCAGCGCATGCGATTGCGCCAACCAGTGGGTCTGATTTCGACTGGCCCAAGCGCTGGGCGTCTCAGTCCGTGGCGCAAGCCAACCTGGCCATGTCCACCCTCAGGTTCGGACCCCAGACCGGGACTCATTGGACCGTCGTTTTGCCTGCAGGCTACAGCGCCAAAATGAGCTCCATCAAGAAAGTGCAATTGACCCGCGGCGGTGCCCGGTTGGCGCAACTGCTCCAGGACATTTGGCCGTAGGGCCGCAGTTGGCGCAGGGCACACGGCCTCTCAAACCTGCCCGCGCACAACCTGCTCATAAACTTCGGGTGTAAAGCCAACCAACAGCCGTTTGCCGTACTCCAGCACGGGCCGCTTGATCATCGAGGGTTGCGCAACCATCAGGGTCATGGCCTTTCGCTCATTCATGTTTTGCTTCTGATTTTCCGGTAACTTGCGGAAAGTCGTGCCCGCGCGATTCAGCAATGTCTCCCAACCGACCTCGCTGCACCAATGTGCCAGCACGGCCGGATCGATCCCTGCCGCCTTGTAGTCATGAAACGCGTATTGCACCTCATGAGCGTCGAGCCATGAGCGCGCCTTCTTCATGGTGTCGCAGTTCTTGATGCCGTAGAGCGTGATCGTCATGGCGCGAAACCCTTTTGCAGCGATTTGGCTCTTGTAGCTAAAACTCGGCAGTCGTGCAACCTCGGAAAATGTCGCCCATTGGGCTGCCACTTTGATGCATGTCAATTCGAAAGCACGCCGCGGCAGGTATGCTCCTGACGTCGCGCGAAGGTGTCGGCAGCGCTGAGCTACTGTCTCGAGCACGACAACCCTTAGCTGCTGCGCAGATCCAGGATTTCGCCATGGACCAAGCCGACCGTGGGGCGGGTAAAATTTCCTCTGCAACGGTCGTCGATCCGCGGCAGGCGCTCGTCCGACTGCTCAATTCAACACGCGACTTCGCAGCGGCAGTGAGTTTCATCAAGCGCGCAAAGCAATATGATGGATCGACCATCCAGCACGCAGCCCTCTACCTCGGAGCACTCATCTGTTACTCACGTCCGTTCAGAGCTCGTGACGGGTTTGAACTCGACGAGACTCTGGATCAGAGCCCGGTCTTTTTGGCCCTGGCAACGGACATCGGCGCGGACCTGGAATTGCATGCAACTGTGGTCGGCTTGAGCATACAGGCGATGGCGTGTACAGAACCCCTGTGCGAGACCATGCAACGCGCTGCGAACGTCAGCAAGTGCAAAGTTCTCAGCTTCTCCTTCCCCTATCAATTTGCACCCACTTTCCCCAAGCAGTTGGATCTCGAAGCCTTCGAGCGCATCGCAAACCTGATGCGGCTGGCATGTGTGTTCACTCTCTCAGAAATTGCCGACCCCAAGAGACGGCATAAAACCGCCCATTCTCGGGACTGAGCCGATTCGCAAAGGTTTCCCCGCGGGCGGACTAGGGCTCCGGCCATGACTCCGTCGGCACCGTGGGCGGCACGGGAAGTGAGCGGATGTACGTGACGAGCGCCCAGACACCATCAACACCTAATGCGCCACCGAAGGCTGGCATACCCTTGGGCCGACCGTAGTAGATGGAGTTGAAGACCTCGGAATCCGCGCCGCCATAGCGCCAGCGTCCGTCAGAAAGGCTCGGCCCGACCCATCCGGATGCATCGCCTCCATGACAGCCGTCGCAATTCATGGCGGTAAACATCAGCGCCCCTCTCTTTGCGACGGCCGGATCAGCGTTGTGCGGGTTGGTCAGTTCAACCCCATGCGGCGCAACATTACCGGCGACAATGTGCGCCTCGTAGCGGACCGCCGGCAAATTGGAATCAGACGGTGGCGCGGGAGCAACCTGACGTCCGCAGGACACCGCCGCCAGACACGAGAGGAATGCGATCCAGCGACTCATAGACCGAAGATCCAGATCAGGCCACCCTGACTCGTATGCCGTGCGATGTTCTTCATGAAATCCGCCGGAGGTCTCACGTCAGCCGGATCATCCGAGCGCACGTCGCCCGAAAGTAGCGCCCAATCGCCACCGATACCCGCATACACGGCCACGTACTGCCGACCGTCCGGCCCTCTGTAGGTCATGGGATTGCCCACCACCCCCGAGCCGACCTTGAATTTCGACAGCACCTTGCCCGTCTTCGCGTCAGCGGACTTGAACCATCCGTCGAGCGTACCGTAAAAAACGACATCCCCCGCGGTAACGAGGGCGCCGCTCCAACTCGGAAATTCCTCCTTGTTCTCCCACACCTTTTTGCCAGTCACAGCATCCCACGCTATGAAGGCGCCGAGATTTCCCCCGGGTCCCGCAGTGTAAGGGCTGTTGGCGCCGATGAACGGCGTACCCTTCAGATGGCTGGTCCTCGCCGCGGCGTAATCCATGCAAAGGTTGTTCGTGGACGTGTAAAACAGGTGGGTGCGTGGCGAAAACGCCGCCGGTGATGCCGGACTCACACCGCCCTCGAGACTCGGACAGACACCCCGGACATTGCCCCTGGAAACGCCGGTCTGCTTGTCGGGATCCAACACGGGCCGCCCCGTGGCGAGGTCAACGGATTTGGCCCATGTGACGTGCGCAAACGCCTCGGCGGAGATCAGCCGCCCCGTCGCTCGATCGAGCATGTAGGCAAACCCATTCTTGTCGAAATGCACGAGGGCCTTGGTGTTCTTCCCACCGACCTTGAGGTCGGCCAGAATCATCGCACCCGTCGCGTCGTAGTCCCAATTGTCGTGAGGCGTAAACTGATACGCCCAGACGAGCGCGCCGTCGCCCGGCTTGCGCGCCAGGACGCTGGCGGTCCACTTGTTGTCACCGACCCGCTGCTCCGGGTTATAGGGAGACGGGTTGCCGGTGCCGTAGTAAATCAGATCGAGCTCGGGGTCATAGGACACCCAGCCCCACACAGGTGCCCCGCCGACCTTCCAGGTGTCGCCGTCCCAGCTGTGTGCGCCCGAGTCAACACCGCTGTCGTACGGCGGCTTGAACGTATCCTGGCGAATCAACATGTCCGCGTCGGGACCGATATTCCGCGCCGTCCAGACTACCTTACCGGTCTTCGCGTCCAGACCCTTGATCCATCCGTAGATGCCGAATTCGCCCCCCGATGCGCCGACAATGACCCGATCCTTGACGACCATCGGCGCCATGCTGACGGTTTCTCCGTTAGCGACGTCGGCGATGTGGGTGTTCCACACTTCCTGGCCCGTGGCGGCGTCAACCGCGACCGTGTGACCGTCGAGCAGGTTGTAGAAGAGCTGGCCGTCCGCGTAGAAGGCTCCGCGATTTACGGTGTCGCAGCAGGACACGCCGATTGCATTCGGGCTCACGTCCGGCCGGTATTTCCACTTTAGCGGATACCCTTCCTTCGAGAGATCGAACGCGTACAGCACGTTCGGCCAAGGGGTGACTACGTACATGACACCGCCCACCACGAGCGGCTGGCCCTCATGTCCCCCGAGAACGCCGGTGGAGAATGTCCAGACAGGGTGCAGTGACGGCGCCTTCTGTGGCGTGATATCGGCGAGAGCGCTGAAGCGAGTACCGGCGAAGTCCTTCGCCGGCATCCTCCATTCACCGTCCTCGCCGACCGGACCGGGCCGATCCGCGGCATGCGACGTGCCGCAAAAAAGGGCGCCTGCACCCATGCAGACCAGAATCGCGACGCGGGAGATCAACGGCATGAGACCTCGGGGTTCAATCTTGGCCGATCGCAATCTGGGACACAGAGCCGCCGAGGTCAAGACCCGGCCGGAATCTGTGGGCTCAACCTTACCCGCGGTTGCCACGGTACTTGCAGGCCAATCGGCCGCCTTACTAGGGCTCCTTGCTCCGAAGGCGCAAGCCGGACGGGGCACCCACGGGAGCCAAGCCACCTGAGATCTCTCTCAGAGTCGGCGAAAACCACCCAGACAGTGTCTCGGCCGCGAGGTGAAGCCCTCGACAGGACTCGTGCGCTCCGCGCGCTCAGGTCCCCTGCGCCGCTAGTTCGGCCGGGACGCTGTTTTACAAACAGGAATTGATCAAGGGCTCTCACCCTTGCATCGCATTTGCGCGCGGCGTTCGCCAGACGCGCGGCACGCATGCGCGTCCAACACGCGCTGTTGAGTTGTATGCGACGTGAAGGGTGAGAGCCCCGGGCCAGTGAAACTTTGAAGCACGTGGAAGCGTGAGGGTCTCACTCGCTCCAAAATTTGCCACTCGCGCGCCGCGTTAGCACTCGCCTGTTGAGCGGGAGGTCGCGGGTTTGATTCCCGCACGCGGCGCCATTGCGCGAGGCGGCCGTGAGCCGCCTCGCGATAGGTCAGGTCATCCGCATTCGATTACTGCGGTCCTGCTTTGAAGGCGGAGAGGAATTCTTCCTTCGACACTGTACCGTCATGATCACGATCTGCGGCCGCAAAATTCGTCGCGACCGTTGGCGCAGCTTGGGCTTCTTCCTGACTAAGTTTTCCGTCGTGGTTCGCATCGAGCTTGTCAAAGATCTCCGACAGGCCAGGGGAAACACTGGAAGGCGGTGGCGTGGTCGCGGCATTGGTCGACGCCGGTGGATCCTTAGGCTCCTGCTGAGCAAATGCCGCCGTGGAGACAAGCGCGGCAGCCAGGAATGCAATGTATGTCTTCATTAAACGACTCTCCGTAAAAGGAATACGTAAGCACTACGATTAAAGGGCTCGGCCGTACCGAAGTTCCGCCGAGATGCGCCGCATTTTCGTGCGCGTCCATGGTGCAAAGCTGTGCCTCCCGCTTGGCAAGCTTCCTGTCGGGCCAGCCAGCGGCCTCGTGAGCCGGCCATCGACGCTTCGAATCCATCCTGCACAACTATTCATGACAGTGGCATCCCGCCGTGGTTCAACAATAAAGTGCGACGCATGCGTCGCACGGACAACCCGCGAGGGTTGCCCCGAACCCAAGGCCGGGCTCTATTCCTGTTGAATATCAGGCCCGCACTACAGGTCTTTGACCAACCTCAATGCATCATAAATCGCCGCATGCGTATTGCGAGCCGAAACCGCATCACCGATCCGGAACAGCTGATAAGCCCCCTGTGGGTTGGCGCAACTGTCCTGCGGCAAGCCGGCAATGAGCCGCGTGTGATCCACCGCACCCAAGTTGAGTGAGCCCGGCTTGAGGGCGAAATACAGATCGTCGTTCGGAAGCGTTCCGTGGTTGACCACAACTTGATCGACCCGACGCTCCTTGCGCACACCCCCATAGTCGCTGCCGACGGAAGCGACCAACTCCACGCCGTCCCGGCTAACCTGTTCCAGCCGGAATGTGACCGTGAAGGTCACATCCAGCTTTTGCAGGCTGCGCATATAAGGCACGAGGTTCATGGCCATGACCTCCGGTGCAAAGGTTCGGTCAGGCGTCATGACCTCGAGTTTCGCACCGCCCGCGGCGATGACCTCCGCCGCTTGCAGGGCTGCGTGATCACCAGCATCGTCGAACAGCAGCACGTTCGAGCCCGGCGGTACGCTACCTGAAATGATGTCCCAGCTGGACACAACAAGGTCGTTACCTGTCTCGAGGACCTCCGTGTGCGGATAACCTCCCGTCGCCACGAGCACTACACCCGGCTTCTCCTTAAGCACGTCTCCCACGTCCGCCCAGGAATCGAACCGAAACTCCACACCCGCAGCCGTGCATTGCTGCATACGCCAGTCGATGATTCCGATCATCTCCTGCCGCCGCCGGCTCCGCGCCGTCAGGCGAACCTGCCCGCCGGGCTCACTGCCCGCTTCAAACACGACGACCGAGTGCCCCCGTTCTGCCGCAACACGCGCCGCCTCCAGCCCCGCGGGTCCGGCGCCGACGATCACCACCTTACGCTTCACCGCCGCAGGCGCAACCTCGTGAGGTATGAATAGCTCCCGCCCAGTGGCGGGATTGTGAATGCAGTAGGCCGCACCTCCCTGGTAGATGCGGTCCAGGCAATAGTTGGCACCGACACAGGGACGAATCTGATCCTCCTGCCCTGACTTGATCTTTCGCACGATGTGCGGGTCAGCGATGTGCGCACGCGTCATTCCCACCATGTCTACCTTGCCGGCCGAGATCGCGTAGCGCGCCGTGGCCACATCCTGGATCCTGGCTGCATGGAACGTCGGAAACCGGGTGGCGGCGCGGATCTCGCCCGCGAAATCCAGGTGCGGTGAGCTGGGCATGCCCTGTATCGGGATCACATCGGTCAGCCCCGCATCGGTGTCGATATGGCCGCGGACGATATTCAGGAAATCGACCATGCCGCTGTCTTTCAGACGCCGCGAAATCTCGAGGCCATCCTCCTTGGTGAGGCCGCCCTCGAGCGCTTCATCCGCTGTGTAGCGTACCCCGACGATGAAGTCCGGCCCCACCCGCTTGCGAACGGCCGACAACACTTCAAATGTAAAACGCAGCCGGTTGTCCAGCGAGCCACCATGGTCACCGTCGAGAGTGTTGGTCAGAGGGGACCAGAACTGGTCCATCAAATGTCCGTACGCCTGCAATTCGAGTCCGTCGAGACCGGCGGTACGCATGCGTTCGGCCGCATCGGCGTAGTCCTTGATGATGCGCTCGATGTCCCAGTCCTCGAGCTTCTTCGGAAAGGCACGATGGGCAGCCTCCTTATGGTGCGAGGGTGAGACGACCGGCAGCCAGTAACCCTTGTCCCAACGCGTACGCCGACCGAGGTGGGTCAGTTGGATCATGACCGCGGCGCCGTGTTCGTGGCAGGCATCGGCGAGGTCCTTCATCCACCGAACGACCTCGTCCTTGTAGACGAGGATGTTGTCGAAAACCGGGGGACTGTCACGCGAGACCGCCGCAGACCCTGCAGTCATCGTCAAGGCAATACCGGCCTTTGCCCGCTCCGCGTGATAGGCGCGGTAGCGTGCCTTAGGCATGCCGTCCTCAGGATACGCAGGCTCATGCGCCGTGGTCATAATCCGATTTCTGAGCGTCAGGTGCTTCAATCGGAAAGGCTGCAGGAGCGGGTCGGTCGGCATCACGAGCGTCTTCCTTCGACAGGCCGGTTGATGGAATTGAGAACGATAGCCGCGATCGCCCGTAACGGGCTTCGCGGGTGTGCGCACTTGCTAGGAGTTCAGCCGTTTCCTCCCGCCACCGATGGAATGGTCTGTTTATTCGCGAGGCTTGACCCGCCTCACGTCGATGGGCCGCATGCCAAAATGACGGCGGAAGGCAGTAGTGAAGGAGGTGGGATGGGAATAGCCCACCGCCTCGCTGACCTTAGCCACCGACCAGGACTGGTCGCGCATCAACGTCAGCGCGTGGCGCATCCGGCAGCGCAGACTGAACTCGAATATGGTCTCGCCGAAAACCGCCTTGAAGCCCTGAGTCAACGTTGATTTGGCCATCCCGACGGAGCGCGCGAGCTTGGTGATCGTAGGCGCAGGCGCCAACTGCCGAATGAGAGTGTTGCGCGCCGCATGCAGGCACCGAAGCTCGCGATCGGTGTATTCCTCGCTCGGGGCGCCGGTCAATGAAGCAAAGCTCCCGACGGCGCAGCACAGGAGCTCGAGTGCGAGAGCCTCGGTGTACACCAGTCCCAGCGGTCCGCTGAACTGACTATTGATCAGCCGCGTGGCAACATCGAACGTCTGTGCGGAAAGGGGGCGCTGGCAGAAATTGATTTTTTCGGGCATCGGGGCCGCAAAGGCCTGCAACTGCTCCGGCACGTCTACGCTCGATGTCAGGAAATGCTCGGCGAGGAACTCGGGCCGTATGCTGATGATGATGAAGCGCTCGCGTGCGCTTGGCGCAGTCCACTCGCTGATGTCGACTCCGGTCGGTTGGGCCCAAACCAGCAGCGAGGGGCGGTTCCAGCGCAGCGGCTCCGTGCGGCTGACGGCCAGGGACATGTCTCCGGAGATCTTGAAGTTGAACTGCACCAGCCCGTCGCCCGGCACGAGCTCCACCCGAGGATCCTTGTAGGCAAAGTTGGCCACCACGACATAGATGTCATCGCGAATGCGGGTGAAGTCCCAGTAGCCTTCTCCCTCATCCGGCGGCAACGTGACCCGTGCGCCCAGTAAGCCCCGTTTCAAGTGGCGCGCCATGCGCTCGACCTGGGGCGCCTGCTCCAGGTTCGCGAATGCGTCCGCGAGCGTATGGCCGGGTCCCGCGAGAATGGCCCTGAACAGCCCGTCATTGCGCACCCGACTCTCATCTTTCGGCTCTGTCTTGCGATTGGTTGAGCTCATGGGATGGCCCTACTCAAGTAGATGACTCCCCGTGCCGCTCCTTGCGATGCTTGTATCCCCTTGCGATCCAGCCCGGCCCTTCAGCACCTCCTCGAGCCAACCCGGCCGCATTTGCGGCGCCGAGGCCATCAGCCTTGCGAAGTACGGGTGACCGGGACGGTCAAAGATGTCAGCGACCGCGCCTTGCGCGACTATCGATCCATCCAACATAACGACCACGCGGTGGGCAACGCGGCGCACCGTACCCAGGTCATGAGTGATGAACAGATATGCAACCGCGAGATCTTCCTGCAGACGGCGCAGCAACTTCAGGATCTCTTCGCCAACCAGCGGATCGAGAGCCGACGTCACTTCGTCACAGACGATGAGGTCCGGTTTCGCAGCGAGCGCCCGCGCGATGCAAACACGCTGCTTCTGGCCGCCGGAGAGTTGACCGGGATAGCGGTTGGCAATGGACGGATCAAGACCGACCGAGACCAGGAGCTCGGCGACCCGCACCTTCAAGTCAGGGCCTTTCATTCCGAAGTAAAAAGCCGCCGGCCGACCGACAATCAGCCCGACGGAGTGTCGAGGGTTGAGAGCGACATCCGGGAGTTGGAACACGAGCTGGATCCGTCGCAGCTCCTCTCGAGTGCGTCTGGTGTAGTGTGGCGCCAGCGGCGCCCCTTCGAACGAAATGCACCCGGCCCGTGCCGCAACCAGGCCGCAAATTGCATACGCCAGCGTCGTCTTGCCCGAGCCGGATTCCCCAACCACCGCAACAATCTCGCCTCTGGCTATCGTGAATTGGGCCGAGCGCACCACGTCGCGACGACCATAGCTGACGGTGACATCCTCGACTGTGAGCACCGTGTCAGCGCGATCGCGTTCCCGCGTCTTCACCCCCAGTTCGGCAGCTTTGCGCTCTGCAACAAGGGCGCGTGCGTATTCCGTCTTTGGGCTCGTCAGAATTGCCTGGGTAGGGCCTGTCTCCACGATCTTTCCGTGTCGCAGGACAATGATGCGATCTGCAATCTGCGCTACCACGGCGAGATCGTGTGAGATGTAGAGCGCGGCAGTCCCATACAGGGCGATCAGCTTCTTCAGGTGCGCAAGCACTTCGATTTGCGTTGTTACATCGAGCGCCGTCGTGGGCTCGTCCAGCACGAGCACGTCCGGCTGGCACGAGATAGCCATGGCCGCCATAGCACGCTGTAACTGTCCACCCGAGACCTGATGCGGATAGCGCTCACCGAACCGATGCGGGTCAGGCAGGTCGAGCGCTCGAAACGCCTCAACTGCGCGCTCGCGCGCCTGCGCCCTGCTCATCAATCCATGGCGGACAGGGCCCTCACAGACCTGGTTAAGAAGACTCATCGCAGGATTGAACGCCGCCGCAGCGCTCTGGGCAACATAGGCGACGCGCGCACCACGTACGCCGCGCCGCCCAGCGGCATCGAGGCCACGCAAATCAGTTCCCCCCAGCAGGACGCGTCCGCCGACTATGCGGCATCCTGGCCGCGCATAGGTCAGCGCGGCCAGGCCGATCGTCGATTTGCCGGCTCCGGATTCGCCGATCAGGCCGAGTACCTCCCCACGCGCAAGCTCCAGATCGACATCGTGAACGAGCACGTCCCCCGAAGCGGACTGAACGCGAAGCCCTTCGATGCGCAAAACCTGTGTCATATCTCAATCGCGTGGCCGCCCGGCCGCGCCTGCGAAGTCGCAAACCGGTCCACGAGCAGATTGATTCCGATCGTCAGCAATGCGATTGCACTTGCCGGATACAGCGGCGCATACAGACCGAAATTGATGGCTTGCGCATTCTCGCGAACCATGGAGCCCCAGTCGGCCGCGGGTGGCTGAATGCCCAGTCCGAGAAAGCTCAAGGACGCAATGAACAGAAAGATGAAGCTGAAACGCAGACCGGCTTCGGCGATCAGCGGGTGCAAGGCGTTCGGCAGCATTTCCCGGCAGATCACCCAGGCAAGCCCTTCGCCCCTCAGCCGTGCCACCGAGACGAATTCCCGCACCGTCACGGTGCGGGCCACCGCGCGCGCGATGATGTAAACGCGAGTGGATTCCAGGATGCCGATCGTGCCGATCAGAACGGGAATCGAATTCCCGAGCACGGAAATAACCATCAACGAGCTGATCAGCACAGGAACGCAGAGCAGGATCTCGACGCACCGCGAGACGGCGGTATCGACCCAACCGCCAACCGAAGCCGCCACAAAGCCGGACGTCACACCGATCAGGAAGGCAATTGCGGTCGTCAGGGTCGCGATGCCGACCGTATTGCGGGCGCCGTAGATCAATCGCGTCAGCATATCGCGCCCGAGGTTGTCGGTTCCGAGCAGGTTTGCGGCGCTGGGCGGACCCCAGACCACGCCGAAGAAATCCGACTCCCGATGCGGCGCAATCCAGGGCGCCAGCAAGGCGGCGCCGACGATCAAAACAACGATCACAGCGGCGCACATGACAATCACCGGCGGCCTGGCGCGCAGTGTGGGACTCATCGCGGGATCTTCAACCGCGGGTTGACAAGGATGGCAACCATATCCGCTATCGTGTTGAGTCCAACGTAGGTGGCAGCGAAGACCAGGCCGCATGCCTGCACCAGCGGCAGGTCGCGCTTGGCGACGGAGTCCACCATCAATTGACCTGCCCCGGGATACACGAAAACGACCTCCACCACGACGACACCCACCACGAGATAACCCAGGTTCAGGGCGATCACGGCGATGATCGGCGCCGCGGCATTCGGCAACGCGTGGCGCAAGACAACTGTCGAGCGATTCAAACCTTTCAGAAACGCCATCTCGATGTAAGGCGTCGACATGACCGAAAGCAGCGACGACCGGGTCATCCTCAACATGTGAGCCAGCACCACCAGCACCAGCGTCATGACAGGCAGCGTGATCGCCGCCAACCGTTCACCAAGGCTCATTCCCGGGTTGATCATGGCGAGCGACGGAAGCCAGCCCAGGTTCGCGGCAAAGACCACGACGAGGACGTAACCGATGAAAAACTCCGGCACCGAGATCGACATCAGGGACAGGATCGAGGTCAGGCGGTCGAAGATGCCGCCCTCGCGCATTGCCGAGGCCACCCCGAGACCCACCGCCAGGGGAACCGAGATAACCCCGGCCAACAAGGCCAGGACCAGCGTGTTGCCGAGCCGCGGCATCAATGCGCCGGCAACCGATCGGCCACTTGCGAGCGAGACGCCGAAGTCTCCGTGCAGGACACCCGAGAGCCAACGCAGATAACGCCACCAGGCCGGCTGATTCAGTCCGAGCGCCTCGCGGATATTGTGGAGCGCCTCGGGTGTGGCCTGCTGTCCGAGAAGCGCGGCCGCGACATCCCCTGGCAGCATGTTGGTTCCAAAGAACAGCAGCGCCGAGATCGCCACCAGGGTCAGCAGGCCGAGTCCGGCACGCTGAACGAGAAGACGGCTCATCGAGCCTCGCCAATTCAATCGACCCATACAATCGACTCCTTCGGTCGATGCTCAGGACGCCAACCACACCTTCTCGCCGATGCGCTGTCCCATGAAGTCGAATATCGCCGAGGGCTTCCATCCCTGCACCTTGCTCGTGCCCGCCTCGATATGATCCATGAACATCGGAATCAGCGCGCCGGCGTCATCGTGGATCATGCGCTGGCACTCGGCATACAGCGCCTTGCGTTTCGAGGGATCGAGCTCGGCGCGCGCCTCGTTGGCCATTTTGTCAAAGTCCGGCCGGCGCCAGCGACTATCATTCGCCGTTGAGGTGGACTTGTAGGCCTTCGACAGCGCGCCGTCCACCGTTATTCTGCCGTCTGAATACGAGGCGCAGAACGGCGCCCTCATCCAGACACTGCTCCAATACCCGTCGGCAGGCTCGCGTTTCACGTTGAGCGTGACACCGGCACCGGTTGCCGCCGCCTGGTAGAGAACTGCGGCATCGACCGCGCCCGAAAAGGCCGCCTCAGAGACCTGCAAGGTGACGTCGAGGCCGCCCTTTCCGGCCTTCTTCAAGTGGAACCTCGCCCTGTCCGGATCGTAGAGGCGCTGCCCCAGGTCGGTGTTGTAATAAGGGCTGGTGCGCGGGATCGGTTGATCATTGCCGGCAACGCCGTAGCCGTTCAACACAGTCTTGATGATGCGCTCGCGGTCGATTGCATATTTGAGCGCCAGACGGATATCGTTGTTGCCATAGAGATCGGACTCGCAGTTCATGGCAAACACCGCGTACTGCCCGGTCTGTGAGCGAATGACCTGGAAGTGCTTATTGCGCTTCAGCAGGTCTGCGGTGCGCCCATCGATGCGATTGATGATGTCAACCTGCCCCGATATGAGCGCATTGACGCGTGCCACCGCATCATTGATGACCAAGACCTCGATCGCCTCGACATGGCCGGCATCAGGTTTCCAGTAACTGCCCGCCTTCGTGGTGATACAGCGCACGCCGGGCTCGAACGTCTCGAGCTTGTAGGCGCCGGTCCCGATCGGGTTTGCCCAGTCCGTGAACCCGTCCGGCGCCACGAGCAGGCGGTAATCGGCGAGCGTCGCGGGCAGCTCTGCATCGCCGCCGCGGAGCGTAATCCGCACCTGCGTCAGGTCGAGCTTTCTGACATCGAGGATGTTCTCGACCGCACCCTGCGCAGCGGATGTCGTGTTGCCGCGATGCAGATTGATGGAATAGACCACATCGTCGGCGTCGAGCGTCTTGCCGTTGTGAAAGACGACATCGCGGCGAATCTTGAAAGTCCATTCAATTGCGCCCGGCTGCGCTTCCCAGCTCTGAAACAACTCCGGAACAGCATTGCCCTGCGCGTCGATCTCGACGAGACCGTTCATGATCTGGTAGCCGATGTTGATCGGCACCCAGTCGACGAAGGTTCGCGGATCGAGGCTGTCGGAAGTAGAGCCGCCCGTCATCCCAAGCCTGAGAGCACCGCCGCGGCTCGGGATCGTGTCCTCCGGGACGGCGCAGCCGGCTAGTGCGAGCCCGCCACCCACGCCGGCGACCGTACCGAAGAGTGCGGCGCCGGACAGGAAGCCGCGGCGATTCATGCCACGCGTTTCGCCGCCCCCAGACGACGCGCGCGCGGATCAGAACTCATACGCGATCCGAAGCCCGATTTCCCGCGGAGGATTGACCACGTAGTCGTTGGCCAGCTTCCCCAGGTTGTTCCCATCACTGATCTGACTCGGGGGCACCAGAATTTCCTGCTTGTTCAAAAGATTCGTGACATAGGCCGTATAGCGCCACGGCTTGTGACTCACCGCGGCACTGGCGTTCAGGATCCCATAGGAGGAAGACTGCTGCACGGTCGGTGACCCGAGCGTGGGTGCCAGCTGCATCTTGACCGCGCTCCTGTAGACGCCGTTCAACGACAGCGCCAGATCGTAACCCGGCGTGATGCTGGTGTCGTACAAAAGCGCCGCGTTGAGGCTGGTTTTGGGGCTTCCCGGCATCTGCTGGCCCTTGGTTCCCTTGAGCTCCCCGGGTTTGATCACACCGGCCACGTTTGCCGGCAGGGAGAAATCACTGGTCAACTTCGCATCGGCGAAGGAAAAGCCCAATGAGTAACCGAGGCCTTGCAGTGGCAACGGGCCGCTGGTTTCGATCTCGAAGCCCTTCGACTCGGCCGTGCTGCCGTTGTACACGGCGAGATTGCCGGACGGCAGGCTCGAAGATATCTGCGGCTTGTCCCACTTGATGTCGAACACGGCGAACGTATAGCTCAAACCATTGCTGAAGCGGCCCTTGATTCCCGCCTCGTAGTTGTTGGTTTTATCAGGCTGGTACGTCGCGAGCAGCGGGCTTTCCTGGAACGGTCCCGACAGCGGCACCGAGTTCGCGCCGCCGCGACGGAAACCCTGCGACCACAATGCGTACACGAAGTGATCCTTGGCGTATTCGTACGACGGATTGACCTTGCCCACGGTTTTGGAGGCCGGCGAACTGTGCGGCGTCGCCGGCAGATTGGTCGGGAAGGTGTAATCCACGTACGACTGTGAGTCGGTAAATTGTTGCGAAAAGTGCCGCGCACCGAAGGTGATCTGGCCGTGCGCCACGAAGTGGTACGTCAACTCGCCGAACACCGACTTGTCCTGGAAATCCTGCGTGTCGATCTGCTGGAAATTCACGTCGTTCGGCCCGACGAGGATGTCACAGGCAGGCGCGCAAGGCAGCTGCGCGGCTCGCTCGGGGGAACCGGGAATGGCGATGGTCCATGCGCCGGTACGCGACTGTTTTTCGTAGAACACGCCCAATACGTAATCGAACATGTCGTCAGGGTTGGTGTTGGACACGAGCCGCACTTCCTGCGTGAACGTATGCGCCCGATCGGTGAACTGCTGATCGTAAATGAAACGTGGATTGCGCGGAGTTCCCGCGTAGTAAGGAACATAGAGTCCTGAGTACAATCCCGCGAGGTCGTACGTATTGTCCTGCAGAACCGAACCCGAGGTCGTGTAGTACGAACTGGTCGATGACAGCGTGGCGAAACCGACGTTGTAGCCCAGATCAACGCTGGTCAGATTCGTGTACCGGGAAAATGGCTGATCGATTTGCGTAAATTCCTGATGGCGCCCGCCGGCCGGCAGGGTGACGCTGGGATCCAATGGTGATACGCCGCCCGGGTAGTCAGGGTTCACCACCGGCCCGCCATCGCCGTTCACATTGGAGTGCAAGAACGCAACCTCCGCGCTGAAGGCATCGTTCGGTTTCCAGAGGAGACTCGTCCGTCCGGTGAAAGTTTTCTGAAAGTTCCAATCCTTGCGGCTCGAGTAAATGCCGGAACTGCCCGTGATGTCATTCGGGTTGGCCAGTACCGGAATTCCGCTCAGGCCGTTATTGGTCCGCTTCAGCAGGCCATACGCATCGATGAATCCCGGCTCATAGGCGTACTTCGCGGACGCGCGAAATGCCAGCGTATCGCCGATGGGCACGTTCACCATGCCTTTCAGTGTGTAGCCGGTGCCGCTCGAATGATCGAGCCGGTCGCCCGCCGCCTCGAGTAAGCCAGCGAAGCCCTTCACGTCCGGGTCGTTCGGAATGAGTCGCAGCGCGCCGCCAAGGGCGCCGGCGCCGTACAACGTGCCCTGGGGGCCGCGCAGCACTTCGACCTGCTTGAGGTCATCCAGCTGGAAATAGCCATCGATGGGAGAATTGCCGATGTAAGTTCCCACGGGAGCCTGTTCGAAACTTCGGAAACCCCGCGTCGGCTCGGCAGTCGCATTGATGCCGCGAATAATCGGAGCAACCGCGCCGGCCAACCTGGCCCCGAAGTCGTACATGCTCAGGCCGGGCACGTTGGTGGCGAGCGATGCCAGATCTGTTACATTCGCCTGAGAAAGCTGCTCCGTGCTCACCACCGACAAGCTGTACGGCACCGCCTGCAGATTCTGCTCGCGGCGGTTGGCCGTGACGGTGACTTCCTCGAGCGCTCCAGGCAGCGAATCCGCCTCCTCTGCGAGTACCGGATGCGGTAACCCATATAGAGCGAAAAATACCGCCGTACCAATGGAAGTGGAGCGCTTCGTACACGCGTTTCGCATCGTAACCCCCGAAACATCGGCTATCGTTTAAT
>JAQGOF010000115.1 GCA_028293745.1 Gammaproteobacteria bacterium
TCGAATAGTCGTCGCTGCGGCTCAGACTGTCAGGCGCGACCTGCGCGCGTGAGTGCCAGATGTGAAACTCCAGGGTCCCGTTCTGACCCAGCCACAACAGTGTCGGCAGATTGTTGGCCAGGATATAACGATGCTTCTCGTCCCTGTGGTCGGAAAAGACATTCACGGTCGCAACGAAGTCCGGTAGCGCGTGGTCCCAATGCTTCTGGAAGAAGCGCTCGCCGTGTATGCCTTCCGGCATACGGATCATCGTCAGCGGACGGTCCTCGAGGTGCGGCAACATGAAACGGGATACGCGGGCCAGATAACGTATCAGATCGCGCTTGGTGATCGGCGGCTGCCGCGAGCCCGGCTCGGCCGGCCAGTAGACCCTGTCGAGATTCGTGAGCCGTATACGCGCATCCTGCACGGCCAGATCAACTCTGGCGGATGTGTTGTCGAGCTGCTTCAGAACGGCCTCGACTTCGTTCGCGGGCGTCAGCAACGGGGTTGTTGGGCTTTTCCTGCCGCGTGACGCTGCCTTGCGCGGCGCATCGTTGACTTCGCCGCGCCCCTGTGGACCGCCCGTAACATCCTGCGGCGCGATGTCATCGCGCAGACGGATGAATACTGGAGCGCGCAGCAGGCCATCGGGAGTCCAGTCCTGGAATGTCACTTCCGCGACCAGCTGCGGCTCGAGCCATTTCGTCGGGCGATGGAGCGGAACTTCCTCGAGGAAGGGTGGCCGCTTGCGCGCCAGCCCGGCCGTGCGTTTGCCCAGCTCATCGATGCTGTCATGGGTCAGCCCGGAGCCAACATGACCCGCGTAGTGCAGCTTGCCGCCGGTCCAGTAGCCCAGCAGCAGTGCGCCCATAGGCTCGCGCTCGCCCTTACCTTTCGTGTATCCGCCTACGACGAACTCCGCTGTTTGAGTCGTCTTGATTTTCAGCCAGCCACTCGAGCGCTTTCCCGGCTGATAGAGGCTGTTCTTGCGTTTGGCGACGATACCTTCGAAGCCGCTGGCGGTAGCGGCAGCGTAGAGCTGCTCGGCATTCGCCGCTACGTGAACGAGCTGGATGCGCGCTGAAGGCAACAGGCACTGTGACAGATAGCGCCGCCGGCCGACATAGGGAGCGCCGCGAAGATTGACTCCACCGAAGTGCAACAGGTCGAAGCAAACCAGCACAGCCGGTGAGTCGCGCTGTGCCTTGGCGATGTCACTTGCAGTCTTCAACTGCACCCGGTTTTGCAGCGCGTTGAAAGAGGGGCGTCCGTTGGCATCGAGCGCAACAATCTCGCCGTCGAGGATCATCTGAGCGTTGGCCTGGAGCGCCAGGTCTGCAGTGATTTCAGGGAATACGGCCGTCAGATCGATTCCGCGGCGCGACTGTAGCCGCACATTGGTGTCTCGCACGAACGCAATGACGCGGTAGCCGTCCAGCTTGGGCTCGTACAACCACTCCGGGCTCGAGCGAGCAACCGCGTCGGTCTCGGCCAACATTGGACTGAGCTCGGCCGGCATGGCCTCCGGCGGGCCGGATAAAACCAGCCTGGCCGCCTCCACACGCGGCGCCGTGTTGTCTGCCGAGACGTCTTCTACAGTAACGCCAGACAGAACCGAACGACTCCGGGCGAGCAGATCGTTGCTGTTCGCAAAGCGGTCCTTATGCTTGATCAGCAGCCACTGTTTGTCGGTTCGAGTACGGACCAGGGCAAACGATCCCTTGAGCTTCTCCCCACGCAGGAACACGCTCAGTTTGCCCTCAGCCAGTCCCTGCCGTACCCGGGCCTCGGCTTCTGCGCGATTGCTGAAGGAGTATTGCTGATCCTCGTCCGGCGAATAGACGCCACAATCCCAGACGATCACCTTACCGGCGCCGTACTGCTTGGAAGGAATGATGCCCTCGAACGAGGCGTAGTCGAACGGGTGATCCTCGACCTCAACGGCCATCCTTTTGTCGGTCACCACGAGCGAGGGTCCCTTGGGAACGGCCCACGATTTCAAAACCCCATCGAGCTCCAACCGGAAATCGTAGTGCAGCCGGCGCGCAGCGTGTTTCTGGACGACGAACAACAACGGCCCCTGGCGGACGGCGCCCACCTTCGGTGTCGGCTCCGGGGTGTTGGGAAAGCTGCGCTTGGCGGCGTAGCGATCAAGGGGCCGCTTCATGAGCTCGCGATCACCGTACCGATCCAATCATCGAGGGTTTGTACCAGCTCGTTGATAACTTGCGCTTCGGTGCGTCCGGTCCGGGCCGGCACCCGGTACGAGTGGTTGGCATTCGGGATCAGCTTCAAGGTGGCGCGCTGCCCCAGTCGCGCGATGAGGGCTTGCAGCAGAGTCAGGTCCGCAAGCTCGTCCCGGTCGCCCTGCAGAAACAGTAGCGGCGTGTCCACCTCAAACAGGTGCTGCCCGCGCTCATCGGAGGGCTGCTTGGCCGGATGCAAGGGGAATCCCAAAAAGGCGAGACCGAGCACGCCCGGGAATGGGGACTTGGCTTGTGCCTGCGAGCTCATGCGTCCGCCAAAGGACCTGCCGCCGGCAAACAGCGGTAAGCCATGCGAGATCCGCGTCGCCTCGGCGACGGCTGCTCGGACCGTGGCGTGACAAAGTGCGGGCGGGTCTGGCCGCCGGGCGCGGGCCTCCATATAGGGAAACTGGAAGCGCAGCGTGGCGATGCCCACCCCGCCCAGTCCGGCTGCGATAGCCTCCATGAAAGGGTGCGTCATGCCTGCTCCCGCACCGTGCGCTAAGACGAAACAGGCGCGGGCGGATGGCGGAATGAGGGTCAGCGCGGAAACGCGGTGAGTGTCATCGACGGCAATGGTCGAGGGCTGTGCGCGCGGGGATGTCACCGGGTCAATGTTACTCCCCCGCGCAGGCCAAAGGACGGCCCGGCCTTCGGTCGAGCTGTATTCACTGACCTCGGCCGTGGCAGGCTCCGCCATGCCATGCCCATACCCACCGAACCCATCGGTAGCATTCCTCGGCCGCTCGAGCTGATCGAGGCCATTCGTGCCTGCGGAGACGGCACGGACCCGCGTCTGGACCCTCTTTATGACGCGGCTGTCCGCGAGACCATCGAGCAGTTCGAGGCAACCGGATCGCCCCTGATCACCGACGGTGAGCAGAGGAAGTTTCATAACTTCTGGACCTACAGCGTCGAGGGACTGCCCAACACGGCACCCGACGGATTCCGCATTCCGTTCGCTGCGGGACACGTGCGGCGGATGCCTCGCTTGCTGTCGGGCCCCTTCGCGTACCGTTACTACGCCGATCGTTATCTCGACCAGGCTCTGCGGTACGCCCGGGTGCCGTTGAAACAGGCGGTCATTTCCCCGTCTGCCTTGAGCCTGATGTATCCAGAGGAAGGTATTCCAGGGTACCCACGGGAGATGTTCATCGAGGATCTGCTGCGCGAACACGTGACGGAAGTCCGCCGGTGCTTGCAAAAGGGTGCGCAAAAAGTACAGATCGACTTCACCGAGGGCCGTCTTGCCATCAAGGTTGACCCGTCGGGAGGCCTCCTTGCCAGTTTCATCGATCTGAACAACCTTGCGCTCGCCCGTTTCACATCCGAGGAACGTGCGTTGCTGGGAGTGCATACGTGCCCGGGCGGTGATCGTGATTCAACGCATAGCGCGGAGGTGGATTACGCAGACCTGCTGCCCTGCCTGTTCCAGCTCAACGTGGGTAACTTCTACATAGCGCTGGCGGGAGAGCCCGATCGAGTGCGGGTTCTGAAGATGATCCGCGACCACCTGCAGCCTGAGCATCGGGTATTTGTTGGGGTAGTGGCCCCTATCGACCCGCATGTGGAGACGCCGGAAGAGGTACGCGACCGCGTGCTGGAGGCCGCCCGGTACATTCCGGTCGCCCGGCTCGGCACGACCGACGATTGTGGGTTCGCCCCGTTTTGTGACGATGAGTCCACCACGCGGGCGATCGCCTTCGCAAAAATTCGCGCACGTGTTCAAGGCACAGCCTTGGCCGAACAGGTGCTGGGGGTGCGTTAGTGAACGTTGATGAGGACGAGCAAAAGCTCTTGCGTTCCACTGCGCTGAAGAATGCTGAAAGTATTCTGATCGCGCGTCAGCGTGCCGAGCGTGAGCTGCTCGCCACCAAGGAAGCGCTGGAGCGCACAACCGAGGAGCTGCGGCAGGGTGCTGAGCGTCTGCAGCTCGCACTGGCCGCGGGGACTCTTGGCGACTGGAGCTGGGATGCCAGGACCGATGTGTTTTCTGTTGGCGCGCGCGCCGCGGACATCCTAGGCCTGTCCGCGACGTCGCCTGTCACGCGAGCGCAGATCCAGGAGCGCATCCCACTACATGATCGTGAGCAAGCAAATGCCTCCTTCCAGGAGGCGCTTGCAACGAGGTCGGACTACAACGTCGAGTTTCGTCTAGAGCTCGCTGGAGGTAAGCACCGCTGGGTGGCCGCTCGCGGGCGGGGAATCTATGCGGACAGCGGCCTGGTTCTGGGAATGACCGGCGTCGTGCAGGACGTATCCGGACCAAAACAGGCCGAGGAGATCCGCAGTCTTCTCGCTGAGGTCGTGGCCTCATCGGACGACGCCATCATCAGCAAAACGCTCGATGGCATCATCACGAGCTGGAATCGCGGCGCCCAGGGTATGTTTGGATACACTGCGGACGAGGTCATTGGTCAACCTATCACCTTGCTGATCCCGCCGGATCACCTCGACGAGGAGCCGGCCATTCTCGAGCGCTTGAGGCGTGGCGAGCGCATCGAGCACTACGAGACCATACGCCGCCGAAAGGACGGGACTCTGCTGGACGTGTCCCTGAGTGTCTCACCCATGCGGGATATCCAGGGCACCGTCGTTGGCGCTTCGAAGATTGCCCGGGATGTGACCCATCAAAAGCGCGCCGAACAGGCGATCCGGGCGAGCGAGGTGCGGTTCCGCCTCATGGCGGATTCCGCGCCGGTGCTGATCTGGATAGCCGACACGAGCAAGGCCTGCACCTGGTTCAACAGGGCCTGGCTCGAATTTTCCAACCGCACGATGGAGCAGGAGCTCGGGTTCGGCTGGGTGCAAAGCATTCACCCCGACGATCTCGACAACTTCCTGCGGACCTATTCCGACCACTTCGAAGCACGGACCGCCTTCAAAGCGGAGTACCGGTTCAGGCGGCACGACGGGGAATGGCGGTGGCTGATCGACAACGCGGTTCCGCTCTATGAAGGGGCGGAGGGAACGTTCTCGGGATATATCGGGTCGTGCGTTGACATTACGGAGTTTCGGCAGGCTGCGACGGAGCGCGAACAGCTGTTGTTATCCGAGCGGGCGGCACGCACAGAGGCCGAGCGGCTCGGCCGGATGAAGGACGAATTCCTCGCGACCCTTTCACATGAGCTACGTACGCCACTGAATGCCATCCTGGGCTGGGCGACTCTCCTCAGGCGGGTGAAGGTAGGCAGTGACGACTATCTGAAGGGGTTGGAGACGATTGAGCGCAATGCGCGCGTGCAGACGCAAATCATCGCTGACCTGCTCGATATGAGCCGCATCATCTCGGGCAAGGTCCAGCTCGATGTGCAGCCAGTGGACCTGCAGGAAGTCATTTCGGCGGCACTGGATGCGGTACGTCCCTCGGCCGATGCGAAACATTTGCGGGTGCGCGCTACGCTGGACGCGAAAGCAGGGCGCATCCGTGGGGATGCGAGCCGGCTTCAGCAGGTGTTTTGGAATTTACTCACCAACGCAGTCAAGTTCACACCGGCGGGCGGGCGGATCGACGTCGTTCTCGAGCGCGTGAACTCACACATTGAAATCTCCGTCGAAGACTCCGGTATCGGCATCAAGCCGGAGTTTCTGGCGTTTGTGTTCGATCGGTTTCGCCAGGCTGATGCGTCAATCACGCGCCGGCACGGCGGCCTTGGCCTGGGACTTTCCATCGTCAAACATCTGATCGAGCTTCATGGAGGGACGGTGCGCGTCAAGAGCCCCGGGGAAGGTCACGGATCGACTTTCATCGTTGCCCTGCCCATATCAGTGGCCCGCACTAGCGATTCCGGCACGCATGAGTGGCCTGGCCTCGCCGAGGTGGATTTATTCTCGGTCGAACTGCCCAGCCTCGCGGGAGTTACGGTGCTTGTTGTCGATGACGAGCCGGACGCACGTATACTCGTGAGCCGCATTGTGGAGGAACGAGGTGCCCGTGCTGTTATGGCGCAAACCGGAGAGGAGGCCTTGCGGCTTCTGAACACGGGATCGGTGGACATTCTCGTGAGCGACATCGGGATGCCGGACTACGATGGCTACAAATTCATCCAACGGATACGCGTGGGCGAGCCCAAGCCCATTCGGAACATTCCGGCCATTGCTCTGACCGCTTACGCACGTGCCGATGATCGTCAGCGCGCCTTGCTTGCGGGATATCAAATGCACCTTGCCAAGCCCGTCGAGCCGCGCGAGCTGATTGCGGGCATCGCGAGCCTGCTCAACGTTCCGCATCGGCTGCGATCCTGACTCGAGGACCCGCTGCGCCGGCGGACACGGTTTTGACCGGCGCAGTCTCCGGTAGCTGGGACAGGGTGATTAGTCCAATGATGACGCCGCAAAACATGTACCACGCGGGAGCAAGCGGGTTGCCGGTTGCCCGGATCAGCCACGCAACGAAGAACTGAGTGGATCCGCCGAACACCGAGATCGCGAGCGCATACGTGATTGCGATCCCGGCAGAACGTACCCGACGGGGCAGCGACTCTGTGATCGCGACGATGATCGTTGCGGAGGAGAGCGTCGATAGGCTGCCCAATACTGCGCATGCGGTATAGAGAGCGGCCCCCGTCCGCAGCCGCTCGAGCAGCCAGAACGAGGGGAACACCGCAATGGCTAAAAACAGCCAGGGGATGATCATGATCGGTTTGCGACCCCATCGATCTGACAGCCACCCGCCCAGGGAATCGCAGATCAGGCCGCTCAGACCGATCACGGCGGTCGCGCCAAAGGCAATTTTTGCTGACATACCGAGCGTTGCGCTCGCGTAGGTCGTCATGTATTCGAGTAGGTAGTTCGTGGTGGTTGCGGCACCCAATAAGATGAGGCCCAGCGCGACGATCCGCTCGTAGCCTCTGGGTGACGCTGGCTCTTCGCGCGCCTGAGTAGGCGTGTGCAGCGTCTCATCCAGCGTTCGGCGCAACACGAATCCCACAGGGATGATGGCGGCACCCAATAGCAGCGCCACGCGCCAGCCCCATGCGTCGAGCGCTGATGCGTCCAACACGCTTGCGAGACCAACGCCGACGAGCCCAGCGATGCAGACCGCGAAGTCCGCGCTCGTCGCCTGAAGCGAAATGTAGAGACCGCGCCTCAGCGGCGGTGCGGCTTCCATGAGGAAAGCCGTGCTCGGCCCCACTTCTCCACCGAGCGCAAACCCTTGGAGCAAGCGAAACGCGATCGCGAGTACGGGTGCAAGCACGCCGATGGATGCATATGAGGGAATGAGCGGCAGTCCTACCACTCCCAGACCGATCAGCAGGAACGACAAAAGCATGGCGGGCTTGCGGCCGGCGCGATCGCCGAAACGTCCGATCACCAGTGCCCCGAGCGGGCGCGTCAGAAATCCCACGCCAAATGTGGCGAGGGACGCCAGCAGGCTCGTGCCAGGCACATTCGATGGGAAAAACGTGCGGCCGATCTGCGCGGCGAAAAATGCATAGGTCACGAAGTCGTAGTATTCGAGCCCATTGCCGACGACCACGGCGAGTACTTGCCGCTTCTGCAACTGCCTCGGAGCGCGATCAGGTTCCAAGGGCCCCCGTCATTGCCTACACTGCAGGAGCACTTCCACAAGGATGAATTCCAGTGTTTCCATGGTTGCGTTTGCTTCGTGTCGGCCTGGGCGTCGTCGGCGCGTCAAAAGTTGATTTGCTCGCCACGACTCGTGTCCGCTTGCGGGTTTGGCCGAACGACCTGGATTTCAACCTCCACGTCAACAACGGAAGATATCTCGCGCTCGCAGACATTGGCCGCATGCATTGGTTCGTACGTACGGGGATGCTTGCAGCCGCACGCCGCTACAAAGCATACCCTGTCGTGGGTGATGCAATCGCCAAGTTTCGACGCGACCTCAGGGCATTCCAGTCCTTCGAAATCTACTCGCGATTGATTGGCTGGGACCACAAGTGGGGATTTCTCGAGCACCGCTTCGTGCGCGGGGGGCGCGTAATTGGGGTGGTTGCAATTCGCGGTGTATTCAAGGGACCCGAAGGTCCGCTTGATCCGGGAACACTCCTGGAGGGACTCTCCCACGCGGCAGACTCTCCAGAGCTGCCCGCGTGGGCAAATCGCTTCCATGAGGGCAGTGAGCTATTGAGCGAGGTACTCCGTGAGGAAGAGCGCTCCGGTCAGTAGTCGTTCCCGTCTTCATCCCGCTCCCGTTCATCTCTTCTGGGGACTCGGGTCAGGAGCTTATCGACGACAAAGTCGGCGACTGCCCGGCCGAGTCTTTCTCCGGCGTCTTCGTCTGAGCGGAAATGTTGGCCCGCATATACCCGGCTCACACTTGCTTCTTTCTCCACGGCCGCGAAGCTTTCGAAGGAGCGGATGACGCCAGGTAGCACTTCGGACGTGACATCGAGATGAATCGGCTTCTCCCCGAAGAAGGTGTTCAAGACGAACGCGCCGCCCGCGCTTATTGTCGCGTGTGCTCCGGGGTACGACGGATCGGGCGCCGTGTTGCCCGCTCGCGGAAGCCAATTCGGATCGTCTGCTGTCTGGGGGTTGCCGTCCGTGGCGGCGGCTCGTATCGCGGTCACTGGACGCCAGAAGTTATAGGTGTACTTGGCGTCATAGAAAGCGATCACTTCGTCCGCGAGAGTGAGATTGAGCAATGCGAACACGCGGGCGCTCTGTGCGGTGCTCAGGTGATGCGCTCGAGCCGCAGATTGCGTGATCTCGTTCCAGTAGTTTTGAATCGCTCCGTTCCAAAACCGACCGATCAGGACCTGGTCCGCAGTCGCCACGGCGCTGTTCGCGATTCCCAGTGATTTCACCTCGTTGAAGACCTCGGTGTACTCAGCGCTGGTGAGTACCGGAGGCGGTCCCGGCCGGAATTGCCTGGCGCGCTCCAAACCGAAGGTCTCGACCTGGGACCAATGTGTGAATGCAGGTTGTTTCGGGAAGTTGGGTGGTGTGGATTGATAGTCACCGGCGGCTGTGCCAAAGATGTAAGGAACAGGCGTCCCGGCCGACCCGTCGTCGCTCCGCATGATCAAGGTCGCCTGGGCAACCGCCTTTCCAACATCGGTTCCGATGGTCTTATCCGTCCCGTCAGGGATGCGCGCCAGGGATTGCTCGAACTGCGCATCGAGCGTCGTTTGAAATGTTGGATAGAGTGCCAGCAGTACTTCATGGGCGGCCGCGGCTGCTGCTGCCTCTTGCGAGGCGCGCGGCGACACATGCTCGATGCGGACGAGGAACGGTTCGTGGGTTGCGTCGATCGCGTTCACCGCGTCGTAAATTGCGGCGTGCAGGACTGCGAAGCTGCGGGTTGGATGGACAGTGACGGGTTGTGCTCCGGGCGTACGGACGATGGTCAGTAGCGTCGTATTCCACTGCACGACCTCATCGACCGAACTCGACATAGAGTCAGCCGCTGACGCAGCAAGGCCGCACACGAACGGGCTAGCGCACAGAAGCGCGAATGACATCCAGAGTCGCAGCATGGGTATCTCCCTGTGTTAGGGCGCGCTGGGCGCGCGCCCGGGTATCCATCAGGACGTCCGTGGTGAAAGTTTTATTCCCTGGAATAAAACGGTCCGCCGCGCAGTCCTGTCTTGCAGTCACTACGAGGAGATGACCGTGGCCGATGATCAAGCGCTTCTATCGCGTCGCAAAGCTCTGAAATGCATGGCTTTCGGCGGAGCTGGCACCCTGTTCACCCTGGCGGGCGGCGTCTTCACGCCGATCGATCTGGCCGTAGCCGCAGCCGACCGCAAGCTCACTGCCGGGCTCGGAAAACCGCTGTTCGTCCAGATCAGCGACACTCACGTCGGGTTCAACAAGGAAGCGAATCCCGATGTCAATGCAACCCTCACGCGGACCATTGATCTCGTGAACGAGATGTCCGATCAGCCTGCGCTGATCATCCATACCGGCGACATCACGCATCTGTCGAAGCCCGCCGAATTCGACGCGGCACAGCAGATGTTTTCACGTCTGCGCACGACTGAGATGCACACGGTACCTGGCGAACACGACACGGTCGATGCCACTGTCACGGAGTACTTCAGCCGTTTCGGCAAGGCATCCGACAACAAGGGCTACTACAGCTTTGACCATGGCGGTGTGCATTTTGTGGCGTTGATCAACGTGCTGCAGTTCAAGCCCGGCGGGCTCGGCACGCTGGGACCTGATCAACTCGCCTGGCTGGCGGCTGATCTGAAGGGGCGCTCGAGCAGCACGCCCATCGTGGTCTTTGCCCACATGCCGCTGTGGACCATCTATGAGCCCTGGGGTTGGGGTACGGGAGATGCGGACCAGGCCATGAGCCACCTGCGCCGCTTTGGCTCGGTGACGATTCTGAATGGTCACATTCACCAGATCGTTCAGAAGGTGGAAGGCAACATGACGTTTCACACCGCTCGTTCGACCGCCTTTCCGCAACCGGCGGCGGGCGCGGGTCCCAGTCCAGGGCCGCTGAAAGTCCCCGCGGATCAACTGCCCGGCATGCTTGGCATCACGAACGTGTTGGTCGTAGAGCGCCCCCGGTCACTGGCGCTGATGGACAGGACGATTGCCTGATGGGCCGGCCAGGATGAAAAGAGAGGAAGTGAATATGACTTTGAAAGGTTACTGGCCGTTGCTGGCCGCCGCCGGCCTGGCGCTGCTGCTGGGGTGGGGCGGATTGCGGGGTCCGTCGGCTGCGCAAACCGCCGAGCCGCCGCGAATCGTGGTAAAGAATTTCATGTTCCAGCCGATGTCCCTGACCGTCGAGGCAGGCTCCACGGTGACCTGGACAAACATGGATGAAGAGCCGCACACGGTCGTGAGCAACAGCGGCCTGTTTCGATCCAGCGCGCTGGATACGAAGGACAGTTTCTCGTTCAAGTTCGACAAGGCCGGCACGTATGGCTTCGTGTGCTCGATTCACCCGCAGATGGTTGGAACGATCGTTGTACAGTAACGGAACTTTCGGCCCCTGCTACTGATGTGCTCGCCGGCCGGGGTGGGCCGGTCAGGCTCCGATGTTGCTACGCAGGCCCATGGCCTTGCGTCATCCAGGTTTCGATTTAAGACAAATCGCCGGTGCAGCGAGGCTAGAATTCAGCGCTGCAAGGGGGTTCCGAAATCGAAATGGCTGATGACACAGGCGAAGCGGGCCGCGGCTCCTCTGAAGAGGTGCGCAACTCCAGGCTCAGCTCAAGCACCGGGGGCCCCGATTTCGACGATTTGGAGCGGCTCCGCGCCCACCTGGCGGCCATAGTCGATTCGTCCGAAGACGGCATCATCGGCAAAACCCTCGAGGGGATCGTCGTCTCGTGGAACAACGGGGCGGAACGGCTGTTCGGCTTTACCGCACAGGAGATGATCGGCCAATCCATCACCCGCGTCATTCCGCCCGAACTCCAGCATGAGGAAACGCAGATCCTGGCAAAGATCCGCCGGGGCGAGCGGCTCGAGCGCTACCAGGCCATCCGGATTCACAAGGAAGGCCATCGCCTGAACATCTCGCTGACGGTCTCACCGGTGCGGGATGCGAGCGGCAAGATTGTCGGGGCCGCGAAAATTGCGCATGACATTACGGCGAACAAACAAGCGCAGAAGGCCCTCGAGGAAGAGGCGCGTGCTCTCGAGACTCTGAACCGCCTGGGACAGACGGTCGCTGCACAATTGGACCTGGACGAGGTCGTGCAGATGGTCACGGATGCGGCGACGGAGCTTTCGGGCGCAGCATTCGGTGCCTTCTTTTACAACGTGGTGGATCAAAACAAGGAATCTTATTGGCTGTACACGTTGTCAGGCGCGCCGCGCGAAGCATTCGCCCGGTTTCCGATGCCGCGAGCGACCGCGGTCTTCGCGGCCACCTTCAAAGGAGAGGGCATCGTTCGCTCGGGCAACATCAAGCTCGATCCGCGCTACGGCAAGAACTCGCCCTACACGGGCATGCCGCCTGGCCACCTGCCCGTATGCAGTTACCTGGCGGTCCCGGTTTTGTCCCGTACGGATGAAGTCATTGGTGGCTTGTTCTTCGGACACCCGGCGCAGAATGTTTTCACCGAGCGCTCGGAGCGGCTCGTGGCCGGCATCGCGGCGCAAGCGGCGATCGCGATCGACAAGGCGCGCTTGTTTCAAGGACTGCAGCGCGAGTTGGACGCCCGCACGGCCGCCGAAGAGGCACTGCGGATCAGCGAGGGGCGGCTCAAGCAAGTCGTCATGGAGCGCGAGCAGCTTCTGCAGTCCGAGCGCTATGCGCGCTCGGAAGCCGAACGGCTCAGCCACATGAAGGATGAGTTTCTGGCAACACTCTCCCACGAGTTGCGCACCCCGCTCAATGCCATCCAGGGATGGGCCACTCTGCTGCGCCAGCGCGAGGTCACGGCCGAAGACCGTGTCCGGGGACTCGAGGCCATCGAGCGCAATGTGCGGGCCCAGGCGCAAATCGTCAGCGACCTGCTCGACATGAGCCGCATCATCTCCGGAAAGGTCCATATCGAGGTGCAGCTGATCAGCCTGCACGAAATCATTCATAACGCTATCGACGCAGTGCGTGCCTCCGCGGATGCAAAGAAGCTGCGCATCCACACTCTGCTGGATTCGAGCGTTGGGTTTGTTCGAGGCGATCCGAGCCGCCTGCAACAGATCCTGTGGAATCTTCTGACCAACGCGGTGAAGTTCACACCCGCGGGCGGACGCATCCAGGTCGTCCTCGAGCGAGTCAATTCGCACGTGGAAGTCGTGGTCGAGGACACAGGCATCGGGATTACCGCCGATTTCCTGCCGTTCGTGTTCGAGCGTTTCCGACAGGCCGATGCCGCGATGACACGGCGACACGGCGGATTGGGAATAGGGCTTTCGATCGTCAAGACGCTCGTTGAGCTTCACGGAGGATCGGTACGCGTCAAAAGCGCAGGCGCGAATCAGGGCACGACATTTGTGATCGCGCTGCCGGTCTCCCACGTCAGCGAGGAGGAAGTCGAGCGCAGTCAGCGCCTGCCCGTGCTGGCTGATCCGCTGGAGGCGATTGAGCTGCCGGGTCTCGATGGCGCATCCGTGTTGGTTGTCGATGACGAGCCGGACGGGCGGCAGTTGATGGTCCGGATTCTCGAAGGCCGCAGCGCCCGCGTGACAGGGGTAGCCAGTGGCGCGGAGGCGCTGGAGCTGTTGAAGCGGCAGCACTTCGACATCCTGGTGAGTGACATCGGGATGCCGGGCCTGGATGGGTACGAGCTCATGCGCCGTGCGCGCTCGCTGGATTCGAGCCGCCCGGGCCCGATTCCCGCCATCGCCGTGACGGCCTACGCGCGAGCCGAAGACCGGCAGCGCTCACTCCTGGCCGGCTACCAGATGCACCTGGCCAAGCCGATCGAGGCGCGGGAGCTCGTCGCCGGGATCGCCAGCCTGCTGCATCTGCGGCGGTAGCGGACTTTCGGGTTCCACAGGCGCTTTCCAGGTCCGCTTTTCCACCAGGCTCGGAGCCCGGTCGATCGCGCCAATGGGCTCGATCCCAAGCGCTCCCAGGCGCTCCAGAAGCTCTGCGAATACCTCATCCTTGCGCAGGGTCCAGGTAGAGGCAAAACAGCGCCAGAATGTCCACCCCGCGCGCTCGAGAACCCGTTGGCGGGCCGTATCGTGTTGCCAGCGGTCGTGACCATGGAACTCGTCACCATCGCATTCAACTGCAAGCCGTGTGTCCCCGCTGCCCTCGACTACCAGGTCAATGCGGTAGGCTCCGGTCTTCACCTGGGGGATCACGCGATAGCCGCGTGACACGAGCTCGCCATACACCTCGCGCTCGAACTCGGACTCGCAGCGCTCGACGAGGCTTTCCGATTCCTGGGTGTCCGCCGCAAGCGGCTTGTCGAAGTGGGACAACAGGCCCGCACGGATGTCGCGGTCGGAGAGGTCAGAGGCCGTGACCGAGCGCACGAGATACATTCGATCCCGGGCGCGGCTTGCGGCGACGTTGAATCGTTGCTCGAACATGAGTCCCGACAGGGGGCGGCAGTTCTGCGGGTCAACCACCATCGACAGAAAGATGATGTCGCGGTCACTGCCCTGGAAGTTGCGCGCATCGCCGCACTCGAAACGCCGCCGGATGAGCTCACCGGCGTCGCACTGCCGGCGAACGACAGTGTCGATGTAATGGGCCTGTTCGCTACCGAGCAGTGACACTACGCCGATCGTACGGCCCGCATAGCGCTCGTCCGCGATCAAGGATACGACTTCCGCCGCGATGGCCTGAGCTTCCAGGTCATTGCGATCGCGCTTGTCGCGTTCGCCTCCCGGAACATGGATGTCCACCAGCGGCGGGTCGATACGCTCCGTGGCGTTCGGGATCCGGATCGGTTGGATCTGACCGCCGTAGTGCGCCCGGTTTGAATAGGCGATGATGGGCGGCACGCAGCGGAAGTGCTCCCGCAGCATGATGTTGGCCGCCGAGTAGACTCGCACTGCCAGCTCGTACAGCGACTTCTCGGGTGTCATCTCGTCACGATACGGCTGCTCGGCGAGGAACCGCTGTTTGAGCTCCTGGATCCGCTGTGCCGCAATGAAGCCGGCATCCGGGGAGACCTGCTTGTGGTCGCCCACCACCAGGATCTTCTTGCCCCGCAGGATCGCGGGCAGCGCCCACAGGTCCGACTGGCTGGCCTCATCGACAATGACCAGGTCGAAGGCACCAATCTCGGCCGGTATGGATTCCGAGATACGGGCGTGACTCATGATCCAACAGGGCACCGCGCCGGCGGCGTCCAGCATCGCCTCGCGGGCATCACGCCGGTAACGGGTTGCGTTGGGACCCGTTCCCTGGCCGATCCGGCGAATGGCCGTTGCATAGCCGGACAAGGCCTGCAGCAGCCGCGGGCTGGCGTTGCGCTTGGTTGACAACCAGGCCGCTTTGGCCACAACACTGACGTAACGCCGGGCGAGTCCCGATTCAATCTCGCGCCGCCGCTCCGACAGCGTGATGAGCTCTTCCCGCGACTCGATGTTATCCAGGTGCCTGCGCATCCGGGCCCAGTTCCACGCCTCACGCCAGGTCGCCGGAAACACACGGTCTTCTCCGGAGCTTCTCACGGCGACCGAGACGATGCGGGCGGCCAGTTTGTGTGCCCCGGCCTCGGCGAAGCGTTTGCGCATGTCCTGAACGATCGCGAACTCGGTCGAGAGGGCGCCAATGCGGCGCAGCTCGACACAGATCTCCGCGTAATGAGCGGCAACACGCTCGGACGACAGCTCCGGATTGCCCAACTGCGAATCGATGAACAGCCGAAGCTGACTCGACACGGGACCGGACGTGCCCGCCAGCTTCTCCTGCATAGCCGCCAGCAACGTGAGCGCCTGAGCCAGATCCGCGCGTGTCAGGTGACGCCTGAGCTGCTCGAGTATCGATGCAAGCTGTGCAGCGTTTCCCGTGAGCTCTGCAACGGGTACCTTGTCGAACACCGCCTCCGCGCTCCTCGGCAGCATCACGTCATGTTGAGTCGCCAACCGATGAGCCGTGCGCGCGAGATTTGCGGTCACTTCGATGTGCCGAAGCTTGGATACCCCACCATCCAACTTGGGTATCGAAAGTTCGGCGGCGCAATGATTCCACCGCGTAACGAACGAAAGTACCTGCTCATGCAGCTCGACGAAGCGGCGCACATGAGCCCAGTCATTCGCATGTGCCGGCGGGAGGCCTGAGATCCGTATGAGCTTGATGTGCTCTTTCGCTTCGGTGGCGCCGATGGCAATGGCAGCAAAGGGCCGCCCCAGCTCCGCGCCGCGGGCGATGGCATCGCGCGTCTTCACGGAATACAGGCCGGCCTCGGGAAAATCCACCGGACGCTTCAGAAAGGCCGCGCGCGCATCGATGAGCATATCCAGGTCGCCGAACAGGGCCTTGAGTGCCGCCCGCTCGGAGGCAAACGAGGGTTGCCGGCACTTGATGCGCAGCTGACTCGGCCAGTCGCTTTCCACAGTTTCGAGCGCCTCTACCAGCTTCGTGGCCTCCTGGATCTGATCGAACAGGGCACGCGCGGCTTCGAGCACATCGGGCGTGGTCGCGGCCAACGGGAGGACCTGACCGTTGGCAACGGCGTCCTCGATCTCCTTGATCTTCGACAACAGCTCGTGGAGCTCGCCGACCTCCACTGGTGTGGGAAGCTCATCGACGGATGGGATACGCGAGTTGGCGTATACCAGGTCCGCCCCCAGTCTGCGCCGCGCATCGCGCAGCCGTCCCGCCTCGTCGTCGGTCAAGGGCGGAGCATGTTCAGGCTCGAGGCTGACCTCGTCGTCAAACCACGAATGCCACGTAGCGCCTCCCACGACCAGTTGAGCCAACTTCTGCGCGCGCATCAGCACGCCATCCACGTTGATATCGGCGAGCTGTGCGGCCGCGATTTCATCGACCCGCCTGTCCAGGTCGATCAGCTCGCTGTGGGCGCGATCGATGGCGCTGGTGGTGGTGACGATTTCGCGCTTCGTGATCTCGGGATTGAGCTGTGAGACCTGGTGTTGGATGGCCTCGATGGCTGTTTGAAACTGGCGCACGCCCTCGCGGTCGCTGGCGAGCAGCGCCACGGTAAGGGGACGTACTTCCTCCGGGATCTTGTCCCGCAGCACCTCGAGCGCCCGCTCACCGCGGGACGTAACGAGCACGCGTCGGCCCTTCGCAAGATAGTGGCAGACGATGTTGGCGATGGTGTGGGTCTTGCCAGTGCCTGGTGGACCCTGAACGGTCACGCCGGGCGCACGTTCCAGGTACTGAACGATCGTGACCTGCTCATCGTTGTAGGGAAGAGGGAAATAGAGCTCTTCCTGAGCCTTGCCGCCCTCGGGCACCCCGCGGCTCGACAGCCCTCTGAAGCGCACGGGTTCGTATTCGACCGGTTGGTCTGACGACGGGGTCACGAGCGCGAGCGGGCCGGCGGGAATCTCGCATCCGCTCTGCAACTTCTCCTGCAGACGCTTCAGATCGGCGAACAGGTAATTGTTCGATCGCGGCCGCGAGAGAAGTACCCAGGCGTCAGTGACCACCAGATGCTCACCGGCTGCGGGCACCGGCTCATTGTCGGCAGCGAACTCGCGATAGGTTCCGAAGCTGTCGAGGTTGGAGGCGGCGAGTTTGAGCACCTCCGTGTAGCTTGCCGGATCGAAAGGGGTGACCGGGTGATCCTTGCTGCGTGCGAGATGCTCACGCGCTGCGCGCTCGACTTCGGTCGCTCCGGGCACCGAGCAAGCGACGAACGCATCGAGCTCTACCCGCGTGTCGGTGGCACGCGGACGGATCTCGAGTGACATCGTCATTTCATCGAGCGCTATTTCCGCGACCTGCGTCAGTATGGGGTATTCGAAATCAAACTCGGAGCGTTCGAACTCGAGCTTTCGGGTCGCGATGCCGATGCCCCAGACCAGTTCCAGCGGCCGCGTAGTCTCTTCTGCGGCGAGTTGGTGTCGCAGCGAGAACAGATCTCCGTACAGCGCGATCGTCTGCCGTCGCGGGCGCTCCTCGTTGGCCCAGGAGCTCCAGAGCGTGGCGTATTCGTGCAGCGCCTTGCCCACTGTGGCGCGGCCTTGTTTCTCCAGCTCCGTGCGGCGGTCTGGGCCTTTCCCTTCCGCAGTCTTGTTGAGCCAACGGCGAAATGCGGCGTCATCCAGCAGAGGAGGGCTGCCGTCCGGATCATTTACCGCGCGAATGAAAGCGCGAAATTGATCGGGTACGGCGGGCGCGTCGGTAGGCGTGAAACGGGCGACTCGCAACCAGATGTGATCGCCTTCCACCTTGATGTCGTATTCAACACCCGGAAGTCCCGCGATCCCGGTGCTGCGGCGGATGAAGCCCTTTGCGTTGCTCAGGCTGAATTGCCGCGGATCGATCTCCTTGGCCTGTTCCTCAATGTACTCGAGCAGTCGCTGCAGCAGACGGCGCGGTTCGGTCATCTGGCACGTCCTCTTGCGATCGGCGCACGCCGGGGCGGCTTTTGTGCCATTACTTGGGGCGCGCCGCCAGACGTCTTCGAATTGCGACGGGCAACGAGACTATCGGTCAGGGCTTCAGCTCGCCTAGAACCGTTGGAACGAGCTCCGACACGGTGGGGTGAATATGTACAGTATCGCGTAGCGTCTCGAACGGAGCCTTGGCAGACATCGTATCCAGGATGCAGTGAACGGCTTCGTCGCCGCCAATCCCCAGAATGGCGGCGCCCAGAATTTCATGGCTCTGCTCATCGACCATGACTTTCATGAAACCCTGCGGCTCGCCTTTCTCGATGGCGCGCGCGACGCGCGTCATGGGCCGGCTGCCAATCCGAATCTTGTGATTTGCTGCGCGGGCCTCGGCCTCCGTCATACCGACTCGTCCGAGTGGCGGATCGATGAACAGGCCATAACAGGGAATTCTGTCGCTGACACGGCGCTCGCGGCCGTCGAGCAGATTCTGGGCAACAATCTCGAAGTCGTTGTACGCGGTATGGGTGAATGCGCCCTTGCCGTTGCAGTCGCCTAGCGCCCAGATGCCCGGTACGTTGGTCCGCAATTGGTCATCAACGACAATGTACCCGTGCTGATCCAACTTGATGCCGGCTTTTTCGATTCCGAGAGCGTCGGTGTTGGGCCGGCGCCCGACTGCCAGCAGCACGTGTGATCCCAGCACTTCGGGTTCACCCGTGGTGCAGTTGACGCCCGCTGCAATGTCTGGCTTGCGCGGTGTGAAGCTTATGCACTCCGCCTCCGTGCGGATCGCGATCCCTTCCTTTTCGAAGATCTCCTGAATAGCGGTGGAGACGTCCGGATCTTCTCGCCAGATGAGGCGCGGCTTCATTTCGATAACGGTGACTTCACTGCCGAATCGCCTGTACATCTGGGCGAACTCGAGTCCGATGTAGCTGCCACCCACGATGAGCAGGTGCCGGGGGAGGACGTCGAGCTCGAGGATGGACGTGTTTGTCAAATAGGATATCTGGTCGACTCCCGGCATATCTGGAACGACGGCGCGTCCGCCCACGTTGATAAAAATTCGCTCCGCCTTGATCACATCGTCGTCGCCGATACGCACTTCGTGCGGTGACTCGAAACGCGCATGGGCCTGAATGACTGTGCAACGTTCCATGCTTCGCAGCCATTTCTCTAAATTGGTGCGAGACTGCTGAACGACTGTGTCCTTGCGCGCTCTCACCGCGTGCATGTCAATGGAAACCGAGCCTTCCAGTTTGACGCCATAGTCAGCCGCCCGCCGCGCTTGGTGAGCGACTCGGGCGCTGGCGACGAGAGTCTTGGTGGGTGTGCAGCCCGTGTTGACACATGTGCCGCCGAACAAGTGCCGCTCGATCATGGCCACTGTCATGCCCGCTGCTGCGAGCCGGCCCGTAAGCGAGGGGCCTGCTTGGCCGGCTCCGATGACAATGGCGTCGAAGGTTTTCATCACGGCTCGCCTTTGTGGTCCGGAGAATGGTTAACCATACCTCCGGCGCGAACCGCTGTCAGTCAATGCGATCGGTTTGCTCGGCCTTCTCGCGGGCATCGAGCTCGCGGGACCGCCGGGTGGCTCGGTCCAGCACCTCTTTGGATGGCATTCCGCTTCTGGCCGTAGTGCGGAGCGTGATCACGGTGCCGGCGACTACCGCGATTACGATGAGCAAAATGACTAGTGCCGTGGACATGCCTGGGCTACATCATGGGCCGGCCGCCGGTGACGGGTAGTATCGCACCGGAGATGAAAGTGGCCTCGTCCGAGGCGAGGAACGTGTATGCGGGGGCCAGCTCGGCGGGCTGAGCGGGTCGTCCCAGGGGTGTATTGGCTCCAAATCTTTCGACCTTTTCGGGGGGCATGGTCGAGGGAATCAAGGGCGTCCACACGGGTCCGGGCGCCACTGCGTTGACGCGAATCCCCTTCTTTGTCAGCAGTTGGGCGAGCGCGGAGGTGAAGTTCGCTATCGCGCCCTTTGTGGACGCGTACGCCAGCAGCTCGGGGGATGGGTGGTCCGCCTGGATGGAAGCCGTGTTGATGATGGAGCTTCCCGGGCGCATCTGTCCGGCGGCCTCCCTGGAAAGGAAGAACATGCTCTCGATGTTGGTGCGAAAGGTGTGCTCGACCTCCTCGGCCGTGAACTCAGCAAGGTCCGTGTGCGTGCGCTGAAAGGCAGCGTTGTTGATCAGGATGTCCAGGCGGCCAAACTCCGTCATTGCCGTTTTGACCAGCTCTTTACAATGGGCCTCGTCTCCAACATCCCCTGGCGCCAGTACCACGCGCCTGCCCGCTTGCGTGACCCATTCTCCGGTCTCACGTGCGTCGTCGTGCTCATCGAGATACGAAATCAGGACGTCAGCGCCTTCTCGTGCGAAGGCGATCGCGACAGCTCGCCCGATGCCGGAGTCGCCGCCGGTGATCAGGACGGAGCAACCCGGGAACCAACCATGACCACGATAGGAGTTTTCGCCGTGGTCGGCCTTTGGCTCGAGCGCGTGTGTCGTGCCGGGTGCAGGTTGTTGTTGGCGCGGAAACGGCGGGCGCGGGCCGGCCGAGCGAGGGTCCTTTGCCATGGGAATACCACTTCAATGGGTCTCAGGGGAGTCTTCCGCCGAGGGAGGGAGCAAAGTGTGTGCCCCCGCAAGCACGAGCCCGGTCATTGGAGCCATGCCGTCCCGGGACAACGTTTTGAAATAAATGCAGGGGGTGAGGTGCCCGGCTTACGGCCAAGCGGGCGCGCGGCCCTGGTTTCGCGGCCAACCGGGGTTGGCCCGTTTCATGCTACATCCTACCCGAGCGGCCTTTACGGGAGCGTTGAGACATGAAGTTCAATCCGTATGCTGCGCTTCTTACGACCGGCGTGCTGATGTTGGCCACTGTGCTGTTTGCTCAAACCCGCTCGAGCGTTGCGCTGTTGAAGGCGGGTGTTGCGTCCGTGGATAGGGATGTCTCGAGCTTTGCGGCCAAGACGTTGTCATCCCGAGACTCGTCGCAGAGCCAGCGCTTGGGCGGTGATGAGGGGCAAACGTCCGGGACGAGAGTAGCTTTGACGGAATCGCAAAAGGCGGTGTCGGAGGAGTGAAGCGGGCAGATTGCGCTGAGCCAGGCGGATTGGCTGTGCCAACGCCTGGCTTCGCAACAGATTGCGCCTATCGCTGGCCGACACCAGCACTGGCGGCGCGAACCGACGGGCACCAGGAGCGCCCCTCGCGGCAGGGTTACCTGTTTACCTGTGTATGATCCGCGGCGGACGAGCGACCGGCTCCCACTCTGCGCGCGGCTGTGGCGGCTCGGCCTGGCGGAAGGGTGGCACTGTCACTAACGCTCGTACCGCCTCGGTCGCGAATTCGCGCCATTCAATACCGAAGCCTGCGCCGTCTTTTCTCACGACCTGGCCTTCAACTGCCATGGTGGCTCGTCTGCCGTTCACCATCGCCGTGAATTGGACTTCGACATAGGAGAACAAACTGACCGGCAGTGGGGAGGCGACGAACGCGCCGCTGATGCTGACGTTGGTAATACGTCCGCGCGCCGCCAAACCGCTCCGTGTCCCGAGGTGGACGGCCCTGCTGATTTCGCGCCGATGTCCCCAGCGGTGTTCCATGTCGCCTTGATCCTGAATCGCGTCGAACAAGTATAAAAACGCTCGACGCTTACGATTGTTCTATCACGTCTCGTTACTTGAATGCTGCTGTGCGGCAGCAGCGAACGCCATGACGCATCTCCTCCTCGCTCAAAGGAGGCAGCGAGACTCGAGCCGGGCGGCGGGTGCAGCAACTACGTCGCGGCTGATTCGCGCACGAAGCTGAAATTGTCGCGGATGTGGGCGTTGAAGAACTCGCCCTTGCTGAAGCTGTTCTGCATTGCCGTGTACGTCTCGGCAGGGACGTTCTGATAGGTGTAACACCGTCCGGATTGAAACACGATGAGCAGCTTCCGGCTGTCGGCGTCGTACTTGAACGAGCGAATAACAGTAGAAGGCATAAGCTGGAGCCCCGCGCCGCTCTCTCCTCGCCGACGGCATGGTACAGCCCCCTGACGGCAGCCTTGTAAGCCAATACGTGATTTCGGTGTCGGCGTCGTCCGACTGCCGAAGTATCAACTACTTAGGCGGGCACCCGGAATGAGTATTGCTGCCCAGGCTTCGTATGAATCCCACTCTCAAGAGAGCATTGCGGTGGATCGCAATCGGCCTGGGCGGGCTCGTGCTCATTGTGATTCTCGCCCTCGCGTTCATGGATTGGAACTTGTTCAAACATCCCATTGAGCGTGTTGCGAGTGCGAAGTCCGGGCGCACGGTGACCATCGGCGGCGACCTGAATGTTCGTATATGGTCGTGGACCCCTACCGT
>JAQGOF010000136.1 GCA_028293745.1 Gammaproteobacteria bacterium
AGCCTTCGTTCGTGGTCTGCTAGGGAAAGAGCGATGCGCGGAGTTATAGGTCGGTCGCCGTCAATTTTCGAGGAGGGCAGAAGGCTCATGCGCCACGATTACCGTGTGAACTGCCAGGTCCGCTTGCAGAGCGACGGCATTTTCCAGAGTTCTCTTGTGCGCGGAAGTGCTCCCCGCCGCACACCGCTCAGGTTGCGGTGCCTTTTGGGCGTCAGTGGCAATGCGCCGTCTTCGGCAGCCAGGATGCGGCCCGCAGTTTTTGATTGGGGAGCTATGTTCGTATTCTTAACAGATCCGCTTACCATTCTGAGGTGTATCCATGGTAATTAAGCTGCTTCAAGCAAAACTACATCGGGTGCGTGTGACACGCGCGGACCTGCACTACGAAGGCTCGTGTGGCATCGATGAGGTTCTTCTTGAGGAATCCGGAATTCGAGAGTTCCAGCACGTAGAGATCTATAACGTCGAGAACGGCGAACGTTTGACCACGTACGCCATTAAGTCATTGCGGGAAAGTGGAGAGATCTGCCTGAATGGTGCCGCCGCGCGCAAGGCTATGATGGGGGACCACCTAATCATATGTGCCTATTCCAACTATAATGAAGCTGAGTTAGCCCGTTACAAACCAGTTGTCGTTGTCGTCGACGAAGGCAATAGGCCGCGCCGCGCGGCCGTTCGTTGACGCTGCTCACGGAGGTGCCCTGCCTAGCGACAATATGGACAAGAATCCTTGTCGAGAGACAGGGCGCCTGTCGGTAGCTGCGGACGCGCCCATGAGGGCTAAAAGTTGTGGACCACGTTTGCCAGTCCGGGCTGCTGCGCACGGTCTGCCTGCACGACCGAAATTGCAGCAGGCATCGTTGATTCGTTGGGCGGTCATTACACAGATTCGGTGTGGCCTGCGCCCCTTGATCCTCGAGGTGCGGTGACATGTCCAACAGCATCGGTGGCAACAGGCCCTGGCTCGTACTCATTGTCCTCTGCCTAGGCGTGCTGATGATCGTTCTCGACTCGACGATTGTGAACGTCGCTCTGCCGTCCATTCGAGCGGAACTCGGCCTATCCGAGACTGCACTCGTCTGGGTCGTGAACGCGTATCTACTCACATTTGGCGGCTTCTTGCTGCTCGGCGGCCGACTTGGAGACCTTTTCGGACATCGGCGGCTATTCCTGATCGGGATTGCCCTCTTTACGCTTGCATCGCTCGCCTGCGGATTAGCGAACTCACTGTACCAGCTCATCGCAGCGAGAGCCGTGCAGGGGCTCGGCGGTGCCGTTGTCTCCGCCGTCGCACTTTCGCTCCTCATGAACATGTTTACCGAGTCGGGTGAGCGGGCGAAAGCGATGGGTGTGTACGGCTTCGTCTGCGCTGGCGGAGGAAGCATTGGTGTGTTGGCGGGTGGCGTGCTGACGAATGCAGTCGACTGGCACTGGATTTTCCTCGTGAATCTCCCGATCGGCGTATCGGTTTACGCAAGTTGCCTGATCTTGCTGCCAGAAGATCTCGGGCAGCGACGTCCTAGGCGTCTCGATGTCACTGGTGCCCTAACTGTGACTACGTCGTTGATGCTCGCCGTCTATGCGATTGTGAACGGCAACGAGCTCGGATGGACTTCGGATCAGATAATTGCGTTGCTCGCCTGCGCGATCGTGCTACTCGGAATTTTCCTCGCGATAGAATCGCGCGTGCGGGTGCCCCTCGTGCCGCTTGGCCTATTCCGGTCGTGCAACGTGGCGACCGCCAATGTCGTCAGCGTGTTATGGGCCACAGCGATCTTCGCTTGGTTTTTCATCTCCGCCCTCTATCTGCAACGTGTACTCGGCTATGACGCGATGGAGGTTGGACTCGCGTTCCTGCCGGCCAACTTGATCATGGCCGCCTTCTCGCTCGGCCTTTCCGCCAGGCTCGTGATGCGCTTTGGAATCAGGTTGCCGCTCGTAACGGGGCTGTTGCTGCCCGCCGTGGGCCTTGCGCTGTTCGCTCGGGCACCAACGAACGGAAATCTTCTGGTAGATGTACTGCCCGGCATGATTCTCCTCGGTCTCGGCGCGGGTATCGCAGTGAACCCACTATTGCTTGCTGCAGTCAGCGCCGTACGGCCGCACGAATCCGGTCTCGCGTCGGGAGTCATCAACACGTCGTTCATGATGGGTGGGGCGGTCGGCCTCGCAGTCCTCGTCAGCAGTGCCGCCGCTCGCACGGCCATCTTAATCGGGTCCGGAACAGACCCGATCCAAGCGCTCAACGGTGGATACCATGTTGCGTTCGGCATAGGAGCGGCGTGCGCTGCCGCCGCAGCCGTACTCAGCATGGCCCGACTTCCCAGAGAGTTGCCGGCTCTCGCCAACAATTTAGATCCGGCAGCGGGTGAGCGACTAGACGAGAGATTGGTGTAGCCTGCATCACCGCCGAAGTCGGATCCGGCCAACCATGTCGTTGGCACAGGGCGCGAAAAGGCGGCGAGCTTGCGCCGGCCGATTAATCGGCTGCGGGCGATCTCCCGGTCGTTGTGGCTCTGGGGCACTCACACCAGGATCTGTCGGTACTGAAACATCCCGAATCTTCTGTGGGCCACCGCCTTCCCGTCCTACATGCCGGCAGCTAGATAGGTTCATTGCAGCGAAAGGTGACAGCACCTGAAAGGTTCCGCTGGCGCGAGTCTGAAATTAGTCCCTCAAGGTGTGCGAGGATGCTGCTGAGTGGATTGGCATGTCCGAACTCGCGCCCGGCGAAACGGCCAATGCCCGTGTTGATGCCCACTACGTCACCGCGTCTGTCGAGAACCGGCGCGCCGCTCGTATATCTTGGTATCTCTTTTGCTTCTTCGTAGCGAAACACGAAACTGCGCAGATTCCTCTCCACGCACACAGCCCTACGCGTCCGGATCGGTCAGGCATAGCCGCTGCGAGCCAGATCGGCTCGCCGGGCTCAGGCTCCTTATCCCCCGAACACCGAAGCCCGTCCGTAGCGGAACTCCGGTCTGTCCAGCAATCCTGCGGGCACCGGTGGAGCTGTATAAGCCGACGAGGACAAGGTATGAGTCCATCCGGCGGACTTCCCTCGCTTCGAACAAAGCGGTGCGTCGCCGGTGCGCCTGCGGGAGAAGCGTAGGCGTGTGCGACTCGCCCTGTTCGATAGCCCGCGAAGCATGCTGAGCAGAGGTCAATGTCCGGTCCGAGGGGACAGGTTTCGCAGCGAAAGCATGGCCCAGTGATTGGATTCATGCCGCAGTGATGGCATCTGCTCCAGACATGGATGGCTTGTGACGGGCTCATGAAACTGGTCCCTTCATCGCAAACGCAGCGTTCCGGACAATTAGATATTGACCCAGGCTGAAGTCAATACGCCTGCGGAGAACAGATGGAAAGGGAACGGCCTGAGGCATCCTCGTGGGCCCGAGGGCCATCTCAACACAGCGAGGGGCGCTACGCAGTACGTGCCGCGGACAAATCGACAGAAACCTCGAAGGATGGAACTCGGTTCGAATTGAACACCGATAGCCGGTGAGGCCTACTTCAATGTCGCGCACGAGCGAAGACCGTTTGGCGTGGTTGCCGCTGATCGCAAAGTGATCGCGATGGCCACGTCGTCCACCGTACGTCGTGATCGCTCAGCCGGCGATGCGGTCACGGTTACTTTGATTGAGGGTCGCATGGCGGTGATGCGGCCAATGCTTTGCCGCCGGTACGCATGGCGCAGATTGAGGTCCTGAGCGCAGGGGAGCGCCTACGGCTCCGCTAGCATGTGCCACCGACAGTGGATATCCCGTCGATCGATAGGGTAACCGGTTGGATGCGCGGACAGCTTTATTCGACCATACTCCGCTGCGCGAAGCTGTCGTGGAATTTAACCGCTACAACACGGTGCAGATTGCTGTGGCTTCGCAGGAAGCCGGCCAGATCCCTGTCGGCGGCGTGTTTCGGATTGGCGATTCAACGAGCTTCGCGCGCTGTGGCGGAGTCTCATAGTCTGAGAGTCATCACGCACCATAACGAATTAGTGCTGGAGCCCGCGGAGGGCGATATTCAGCCACGCGATCCCTCGACCGGCGCACTATCAACTAGCCTTGTTCCCTAAAGGGCCGATCGTCCCACGCGGTAATTGACAGCGGTCAAGGACTCCCACGCTCTGGGGCGCTATCTAGTTAGCCGAGACAAGGCGCAACGAACTCATAAGTGTGAGAACGCAAGACGGAGGTGAGCGCCGTCCAGCGCGTGTAGATCCTCCCGAGCGGCAGCCTTTTGCCGATTGAGCTTTCCTCTCGTCAAGGCACATTGGTGAGTCTCAGATCTTGAGACTGCGAGGGGACTCACGTGCCAGGGGAACCGAACTATGCGGCGACCAGCCGAAAGAATCGCTGACACTGATGAGTGAAACTCGCCACTGGGACTACGTCATCGTGGGCGCCGGTTCCGCCGGCTGCGTCATCGCCAGCCGCCTGAGCGAAGATCCTAACGTAAGGGTGTTGCTAATCGAGGCGGGTGGCTCAGATCGCTCACCCGTTATCCTCGCGCCAGCTGCGACCGATGTATACGCGTTGGGGCGACCTGATTGGGACTGGTGTTACACCGCAGAACCTGATCCAAGCCGCCGTGGACGCGCGGACTTCTGGCCGCGCGGAAAGGTGCTGGGTGGCTGCAGCTCCATCAATGGCACGATCTATATTCGCGGTAACGCTCACGATTTCGACGCGTGGGCGGCTGAGGGAGCTTCGGGTTGGAGCTACCGTGACGTATTGCCGTACTTCCGGCGCGCCGAAAGTAATGACCTAGGCGCCTCTGAGTTTCATGGGGCAGATGGCCCATTGTCCGTTCAGCGTCTGCGGTATGTTCACCCGCTCACATATCAGTTTGTCGCTGCTGCCGTGGAAAGCGGAGTGCCATTCAATGCAGATTTGAATGGCGCCTCCCAGCACGGCGTCGGATTCAATCAGGCGACACAGCGCCGCGGCTGGCGTCACAACACGGCGCGTGCTTACCTGGACCCGGTTCGTCGGCGTGGCAACCTGACGATTCTTACTCGAGCGCACGCAACAAGAGTTGTGTTTGCTGGCTCAAGTGCCGTTGCTGTGGAGTATGACCATCAGGGTGTGCATCGCAAAGCGGAAGCTGCCCGGGAAGTGGTTCTCGCGGCCGGCGCCATTGGCTCACCTCATCTGCTGATGCTCTCCGGAGTGGGCCCGGCGCGCGCTCTCGAGGCACACGGGATCGAAGTTGTGAGTGATAACGCGTGTGTCGGTGGGAACCTGCAGGAGCATGCAGGCGTGTGGCTCACTTATCGCATGCGAGTTCCCACGCTGAACAACGAGACATCGATGTTAAAACAGGTGCGACATAGTCTGAATTGGCTGTTATTCGGTAGAGGGCCTGCGACGACGGCCGGAGCGCAGGCCGTGGCGTTCCTGCGCGGTGATGGCAGCCAGGCGCAGCCGGACATCCAACTGCATTTTGTGCCGGTGGGATACAAGTTCTTGCCCACGGAGGTCGTCCTTTACGACGAACCGACGGTGAGTATCATTCCGAACGTTTGTCGGCCGAGAAGTCGCGGCCGCGTCTATTTGCGCTCCTCCAATCCCTACGACGCGCCGCGGATCGATATGCCTCTTTTGGATCATTCGGAGGATCTCAGCCTTTTGATAGACGGTTGCCGCCGCGTGCGCGAAATCATGAGCCGACCGGCGATGGCGGGCCTGGTGGTCAAGGAGAGCGCGCCAGGCCCTCAGGTGATGAGCGAGAGTGAGTGGGAGACTTACCTGCGAGATACGGTTGTCCCATGTTATCACCCTGCGGGAACGTGTCGCATTGGAGGCGGCGCAGGCAGCGTCCTCGATCCTGAATTGCGCGTCCGCGGCGTGATGGGGCTTCGTGTTGCGGATGCATCGATTATGCCGCGCATTCCCAGCGGCAACACGAACGCTGCGGCGATCATGATCGGCGAGAAGGCCGCGGATCTCATTCGTGGTCGCCGAGAACGGAGTGCTTGGAGGAATTGACGATGGACTACGTAAGTTGGGCGACAAAGGCCAGGAGCGTTCATCTTTGAAGCACAGCCGCGCGGTGAGATGAATTTGTATCGGTACTACCAGTTGTAGTCGAATGATAACGCCAGCACCCTTTGCGTCCTCCTCTCCACCAGCGGACTATGCGCTGGACTGCCTCTGACCTGACTGATGGCCGCATCGAGATTCAGTAACCAATGCTCGGTCACAAACTTCGTAGCACTGAACCCGACTCCCGCAGCGCTGGTCCCGGTATGAGGTATTTCGTATACGGGATGCCCAGATGCTGCGGCTTGCGAAGGACTGACCCCATACAGCGTCTGCAAGTAATGGTGTGTAGCCAGCGTAATCGAAGGCCCGGCAAACATCACAAATGTCTTGGAACTGCCCGGTAACGGCAGATACACCGCAGCATCCCCCACCAAACCCTGCGCGCCACCCATGAACTGCCGGGCATCAACTCGCAGTATCAGTGGAAACCTTCTCGACAACACCCACGACCCATACATCTTTGCAACCGGTGCCGCCGAAATGTCCCCCATGCCGTGCAGATTCCTGGGGTCATCCTTCTCCTTACGCCCGAGGTCGAAAGTCACTCCCAGGCCTACCTGGTAATGATCCCCACGAAGGAAGTTGAATCCGAGCCCTTCCCCAGTCGAAAGGAATGCGATATCGCGATAGTGAATGTTGATAACCGGTCCGCCCGATACCCGGTACGCGCGCGCGCCGTCGTAGACGGGCTGCACTTCGGAGGCAACTCCGAGAATCGTTCGCCACTTGGGCAGATCCGGTTGGAACAGCCTGGCCAGGATGATGCCGCCGGAGTACTGCCACTCCTGCAGCGGTGAGGGGGTTTGGGCCAGGACGGCCCGCGAGTTGCACGCGATCAGTATGAGAGCCACGAAGGCCAGCTGACGCAGAACGTTGACGATTCTCACCTTCGGGTCGGACTCTTCATGCATGCACTCCTGTGGGTCTTCGCGGCCGAGCCGGATCGTGTAGCGACGGAGCCCAATATACATCCTTGAGATCATAATTCGTAGGCTGCCGCGCGTAGCGGAAAGCCAACAAATTACAGTCTTCGACAAATTTCTTGCGAGGATGACTAACGCTCAGTTTGCCGAATTGTTCACGTTCGGCGCTGAAATAATCGTAGTTAAGCCGGCCTAGCTTGCCGGCCGAGCGCGATGGCGGAGCCTTGACAGTTGGCGGTGGGCGCACGTGGCGGTCGGCCGCCTTAGCGCGACACCGCTAAGGTTGAGCCTTCCCGGCTTTCTCGGCCTTCTCCCGAGCGTGCTCCTCGCGCAGATCCTTCGTCAGCCTCAAGTAGTCAATCGGTCGGATCTCGCTGATCTGGCATCTCCAACCCTTCACCAGCACGGCGTCGAAACGGGAGCTGATGGTGTTCGCGGTCTGCGTGATCCCGATCCGCGGCGCGAATTGAAGGTTTTCGCAAGGTGGGCTCACGGTGATCAGGTAAGCGTCGTTGATGTTCGTAAACAGGACGATCTGATGCGGCGACACTGTTTGCCAATTGTCATAGTGCCCGAGATAGGTGATGCGATCGACCGGCGGCCCGGCGTAGCGAAGATACCGATCCAGTGTTTCCTGATCGCTTTCGCGCCGCGGAATCCCCGAGCAGGCGGCGGTGATCAACGCGGCTGACAACAGGACCAAGGCATCCCAATGGAAACGTTTCATGGCTGCACCGTCATTGCCAGCAATCCAACCGGAAAATGCGCCAGCGCATCGGCCACTCTGACAATAACCCGGTTACCGGCCCTGGCGGTGGGCACTGTCTTTCCATCGAGCACATTCTTCAGCTGCACGGTCTCACCACACTCCTTGGGTAATTCAACCGCCGTGTCTTCCCAAACACTGTCGCCCAACGGCGGATCTTCCCGATCAGGTCCAAGCAAACGCAGGTACAGGCGCGGAGCAATCGTCACAGCGAGCTTGCCTTCATGACGCCGCGCGAACGCGCATACGTTCGCTGCATGCTCGCCGGTGACACGCAGGGGAAGGTATTCACCATCGCGGTAGAGCGATTCGTGATCGCGGCGGAACTGCAGAACCTTCCAGGTCAGGAACAGCTTGCAGCGTCCGTCACGAATACCCTCGACCAGTGATTTCATCAGCCCGCGATCGACGCATGCATCCATGTCCATGCTCTCGAGCGAAGCGAGCATTGTACGCCGTTTCTGGTAGTCCACGGGACGTCGGTTGTCCGGATCCACCAGGGAGAAATCCCAGGTTTCGTTTCCCAGGTAGATGTCGGGAACGCCGGGGGCGGTCAGTTTGCAAAGCGTCTGTGACATAGCGTTTAGCAGCCCGAATCGGCTGATGCGCCGCTGGAAGCTTACGAAGTCTGACAGGAACATGTTTCCGTCGCGCGCCTCCAGTGCTGCTCGTATGAACTGCAATAACGCCTCTTCGTATTCGGCGTTGACGTTGGCCCAACTGGTTCGCACCTTCGCTTCGCGCGCAGCCTTGATCATGTAGCCTTCGATGCGTTCCCGATAGGCGGCCAATCCTGCCTCATCGAGCTCTTCGAGCGGCCAGCTTCCGACCAGTGTCTGGTAGAGCAGATACTCGTCGTTGGGGGATGGAGCAGGTTGCCCCTCCACTTCGCGCTTGCGCAGCCGATTTATTCGCGCCCAGCGCTCAATCGTCTTACGCCAGACCTGGGTCATTTCTGACAGGACGCTGATGCGAGCGCGAACATCCTCCGATCGCTTGGTGTCGTGGGTGGACGTTCCCAGCATCTCATGCGGCCAGAAACGCGCTCGATGTTGCGAATCCGCATGGAACGCGCGCACGGTTGAGCCGTAGGCGTCCGGCTCTCCGCCGACTTCGTTCAGCGACACGAGTCGGTTGAATCGGTACAGCGAGGTATCTTCGATGCCCTTGGCGGTGATGGGGGCGGTAATCTGCTGGAACTTCATCGCGAAGTTTCGCATTTGCCGCCGCATCGAGTCCGTAGCTACTGGCAACTCCATCAGCAATGCCGCGCGAACAAAGTCGAATGCCGCTGCTTCCCCGGCGGTGCGTCTGCGGCGAGCGGACGCAATCGCCCAATCGATATATCGCTTGTCAGTATCCGAGACGCTGTTGCCGACGTACGTCCGGTACACCGGGAAGCAGGCTATTACTTCCGCCAATGTCTGGCGCAGGCCATTGAATGTGAAGTCACGGGTGTGTCGATCGGCCTGCGCGATGCGGGTCAGCAGATTCGTAACGACACTGAGTTCTGACGCGAGCGAACGGCGCAGAATCATGTGCTGCGCCTCATAGGCCACGTTCGACCATTCCAGGGTTTGATCGATAAACGAGTGGTAGACGCGATCCATGCGCGCTTTCGTCGCAGCATCAACCAGCACCCGGTTGACCACATTGAGGAAGTGATACCCCGTCTCGCCATGCACCGGCCACGTTGGTGGGAGGTGCTCGAAGGACGCAGTGATCTTTTCGACGACCAGGTAGATGGGCAGGTTACGCTTCTGGCCAGCTACTCCGAAGTCAGGCGGATCGGCGGTAGCCAACCTCACGGCTCGCGCTGCGCCAGGATTGGCAGACGCTCCAGTTGCTTCCCATGAGCCTGGTTGCCCGTGAGCGGTTCCGCGTAAAGCGGCCACACGCCCCTGCAGCCTGTGAAAGTACTGCTCCGGGTCGCGCAAACCATCGGGATGGTCTATCCGCAACCCGTCGATCTTGCCTTCACTGATCAGCTCGAACAGCAACCGATGGGTGTCCTCGAATACCGTCAGATTCTCGACGCGCAACCCCGCGAGGTCGTTTACATCGAAGAACCGCCGATAGTTGATTTCGTCGGGCGCGACGCGCCAGGAAGCCAGCCGATACGCTTGTGCCTCGAGCAACTCGTGTAGCGCGTCAAACGACGCACTGTCCCCGGGAGCACCCGCGTAACTTCGTACCACGGCCTCGATGGCGTCACAGACCGGCGGCTCGTCGCTGCACAGCGCAGCCAATCGCCGCTTCAGATTTCCTTTCGCCTCATCCCGCTCGGCGACCTGCTCGTCGGTCGGGTCCTGCCGATCCGCCAGCGCTACAAATCCGCGCCGCAGGTTTCCCAACTCGCCGCTGTGAACGGAGCCCACCACACGATCGAGAATGCGCGGATAGGTTTTCGGATCAACGGGCATCCGGTGCTCGTGGTAGAACACGGCGAACGACCCAAACTCGCGCTCGAATCGCAACTCCAGCTCGCCTCTTTCGAGCACCACTCCGTAGGGGTCGCCGAGGACGGGCACCAGCACTTTACCTTTGAGTGCCGGGTTGGCAGGGTTCCACTCGATGTCGAAATAGTCGGCATACTTCGATGCCTGCCCATTCTCGAGTACGTCCATCCACCAGGCATTGTCCGCGCCCATGATGCCGACATGGTTGGGCACAATGTCGAGGATGTGCCCCATGTTGTGGGCGCGAAGCGCGGTTACGAAGCTTTCGAAGTCCTCGCGATCGCCGATCTCTGGATTGAGTTGGTTGTGATCCACGACGTCATACCCATGCACGCTTCCTGAGCGGGCCTTGAAGTAGGGCGAGCAATAGACGTGGCTGATCCCCAGAGTGGCGAGGTAGGGGATGATGGCCGTGGCCTCTTTGAACGTGAATGACTTGTTGAGCTGTACCCGGTACGTGGCGCGCGGTATCTCGGCTCCCATCGCTGGTAGCGGCTCGCGTACGATCGAGAGCACCGGCATCTCATGTATTTCGCCCACATCCGCGACCCCCGGAGTGGGCGAATTGGATTGTTTCAGGTCAGCCTCCAATGACACCTCGCTCCAGCAGCCAGGTGACACTCCAGGGTGCGAGCTCGTTCTTTGTCACCGTTGCGCGGATGTTTGGATGTGTAGCGTAGATCAAACGGCCCGCAGTACGTCCCACCAACCGAGTGGGCTCGTCCGCCAGGTTGGCTATCAGATGCAGGACAGATCCTTCCGCGAGTGCCCAGTCCACCGCAAAGGCAGCGCCTGATTGGAGCTTGGTGCAGGTTCCGAATCGGATCTCGGGTATCAGTGGAACGATGTCACGTTGGCGTATCGCAAGCAGACGCTGATAGAGGTCTAGCCAGTCCTCGTGTTTCGCACCCGTCAGTTTACTCCAGTCCAGGCGGGCGGACTCGACCGTTGCCCGGCTCGTCGGATCGGGAATGGTGTCTGCGTTCTTGGGGTCACGGAAGCGCTCGAAGTGCGAGAACTCCTTCTTTCTGCCTTCTCGCACTTTCGCGGCAAGCTCCGGTTCGAAGTCGCAGAAGTAGGGGAAGGGCTCGGGTGCGTTCCATTCCTCGCCCATGAACAGCATGGGTGGGGAGGGCGCGAGCAGCAGAACCGCTGTTGCGGCGCGCAACGCATCCTCGTTCTTCACGAGATGGCCCATGCGCTCGCCCAGCGCGCGATTGCCAATCTGATCGTGGTTCTGCAGAAAGATGACAAAGGCCGTGGGCGGCAGGTGTGAGCTTCGCTCGCCGCGCGGATGCTTTTCGTGCTTGGAGTATTCGCCCTGGTAGACGAACCCTTCCGCTACGCTGCGGCACAGCTTGGAGTGGGGGTCATCGGCATAGTCCGAGTAATAGCCGTCCGTTTCGCCGGTCAAAATCGTGTGCAGGCAGTGATGGAGATCGTCGTCCCACTGCGCATCGAATTTGTCGCTTTGTCCGGGCGCACCCAGAAATCGGGCCTCGTTGGCGCCGTTCTCCAGGACCAGGTAGATGTTGCGGTTGCCGCCGGCATACGCACGGGCGGTTTCGGCGATTTCGGTCAGGATGTGCTTCTTGCTGTCATCGATGATGGCGTGGACGGCGTCGAAACGCAGTCCGTCCAAACGATACTCCTCGAGCCAGTACAACGTGTTGTTGATGAAAAAGTCACGGACGGGCCGGCTATTCTCGCCGTCGAAATTGATTGCGGCGCCCCAGGGCGTGTGATGCCGCTCGGTGAAGAATTGCGGGGAATACATGCCAAGGTAGTTCCCCTCGGGCCCGAAGTGGTTGTAGACCACGTCGAGCATCACAGCAATACCGCGTTTGTGGGCTGCTGCGATGAGTGACTTCAACTCGTTGGGAGTGCCGTACGCAGCCTCGGGGGCATATAACAGCACCCCGTCGTAGCCCCAGCCCCGCTTACCCGGAAAGTCGGCAATCGGCATGAGCTCAATCACGGTGACACCCAACTGCACCAGGTGATCGAGCCGGGCCTGAACGCCCGCGAACGTGCCTTCGGGACTGAAGGTGCCCACGTGTAACTCGTAAATAACGGCCTCGTGCCAGGGTCGGCTGCGCCATCCATCGTCATCCCATTCGAACTCGGTGGGATTTATTACCTCACTCGGGCCGTGCACGTCGTTAGGATTTCGCCGCGAGGCCGGGTCAGGGACTTCATTCTCGCCGTTGATCCTGTAGCGATACAGGGCTCCCGCCTGGGCCTTGCCGGTAACGAGCTCGTACCACCCGTCACCTACCGGGCTCATCGGCAGCAACTGCGCGATCCCCCTGCCGTCGTCCAGCGAGAGGTCAACCTGCTTAGCACTCGGTGCCCACAGTCGAAATCGCACGCTGTCGCCAATGAGCTCAGCCCCAAACGGCATGCTATGGCGTCGCTTGCTCATCGGTACGCCGTCTCTCTCAGGAGAGCCAGGGAGCGGCCCTGCAAGGGATAGAGCGTGCCCGCCTCGTGGCGCCGCTGCTCAAATGGAAGCGCGTCGGCGGAGGTGTCCAACACGGTCCACCAGGCCTTGTCGCTCAGAAACTGGGGCAATACGAAGGGAATCTCCTCATGATGGGCATTGAACAGCAGCATGAAATTGTTGTCTGTCACGGGCCGTCCGCGCTTGTCGCTCCGCTCGATGGCGGCACCTGCAAGATATACGCCCAGGCAGCGTGCAAAATGCTGATTCCACTCCGTTTCGGTCATCTCACTGCCTTCAGGCGTGAGCCAGACAATTTCCTTCAGGCCCTCTGCATTGATGGCATTGGCCTGCAGGAAGCGGCGGCGGCTGAATACGGCATGGCGGCGCCGCAGAGAGATCATGCGCGCGACGAACTCCAGGAACTCCTGCTGTTCCTTGTCGAGATCCCAGTTGACCCAGGACAATTCGGTGTCCTGGCAGTAGGCGTTGTTGTTGCCCATCTGGGTCCGGCCAAGCTCGTCCCCGGCCAACACCATGGGTACGCCCTGCGAGAGCAGCAGGCTTGCGATCAGGTTGCGCTTCTGTTGAACACGGAGCTGCCTGATAGCGGGCTCGGCCGCGGCGCCCTCGACGCCGCAGTTCCAGGAGCGGTTGTCGTTGCTGCCGTCGCGGCTGTCTTCGCCATTGGCCTCGTTGTGTTTCTCGTTGTAGCTGACGAGGTCCTGCAGAGTGAAACCATCGTGAGCCGTGACGAAGTTGATGGAGGCGTGGGGCTTGCGGCCGCTCGCCTCATACAGATCTGAAGATCCGGTGAACCGGCGGGCGAAGTCCCCGATGAGACCTCCATCCCCCTTCCAATACGCGCGCATGGTGTCGCGGTACTTGTCGTTCCACTCATTCCATCCTGGCGGGAAGTTGCCTACCTGGTAGCCGCCGCTGCCGATGTCCCACGGCTCTGCAATGAGCTTGACCTGCGATAAGACGGGATCCTGGCCGATGGTGTCGAAGAAGGAGCCGAGCCGGTCCACGTCAAACAGCTCGCGAGCCAGGGCTGAAGCCAGATCGAAGCGGAAGCCGTCGACGTGCATCTCCAGCACCCAGTACCGCAAGCTGTCCATGATCAGCTGCAACACGCGCGGGTGTTGAAGGTTGAGCGTGTTGCCGGTGCCCGTGAAGTCCATGTAGTGGCGTGGATCGTCCAGGACCAGGCGGTAGTAGGACGCATTGTCGATCCCACGGAACGAGAGCGTCGGTCCCATTTGGTTGCCCTCGGCGGTGTGGTTGTAAACCACATCGAGAATCACCTCGATTCCCGCCGAATGCAGCGCCTTCACCATCGTCTTGAATTCACTGACGCGCCCGGTCGCTGAATAGCGCAGCTCGGGTGCGAAGAAGCCGATGGTGTTGTACCCCCAGTAGTTGCGCAGTCCCTTCTCCAGCAGGTGCCGGTCATCAAAGAAGGCATGAATAGGCATCAACTCCAGAGTGGTGATGCCTAGCCGTAAAAGGTGCTCGATGACCGGCGCAGTCCCAATCCCTGCATAGGTCCCACGCAACTGCGGTGGCACTTCGGGATGGCGCATCGTCAACCCGCGGACGTGCGCCTCGTAGATGACAGTGTCATGCCACGGCACTCGGGGTGGCCGGTCATCTCCCCAGGTAAACGCAGAGTCGATGACGCGGCACTTTGGAGTGCCGGGCGCGCTGTCGCGCTTGTCGAAGGAAAGGTCCGCCTTGCCATGTCCGACCCGGTAGCCGAAGTGGGCATCGCTCCAGACCATGTTGCCCTGGAGATGCTTGGCGTATGGTTCTATGAGAAGTTTGTTCGGGTTGAAGCGATGTCCTCGTGCGGGGTCATACGGGCCATACACTCTATAACCGTAAAGCAACCCGGGACGGGCTTCGGGCAGATAGGAATGCCAGATTTCGTCGGTGCGCTCGCGCAACGGTATGCGTTGCAGCTCATGCCGGCCGCTCGGATCGAAAATGCACAGCTCGACTTTCCCGGCGTTGGTCGAAAACAGCGAGAAGTTGACACCTTCGCCGTCCCAGGTTGCGCCGCGAGGGTAGGGCTGACCGGGCCAAACAGCCCGGATGGGCCGCACGTCACTCTGGCTGGCGGGGGCTTTTGCCAAAGAGGCCTGCTGGTCCATCGATTGCTTCGGCTCCTACTGTGTAAAGGCAATGAGGCTGCGCAACGGGATGCTTGCCCAGTCAGGGCGGTTGCCCAGCTCGTAGCGGGTTTCGTACAGCGCCTTCTCAACTTCGAACAGTGTCAACAAGGGCTGCGCCTCTTCCAGGGACTGGTATATGCCAGCCGGTCGGGCGATTGCGTCATAGGTGGCGATGAACAGGCTCCTCACGTCGCTTTCCCACTTATCCAACAGAGAATCCCACCTGCTGCAGTCCTCTGCCGATTGCACTGTGCACCGCTGCATTCCGGTCCGCCGCGCGTAGGTGAAGGAGCGCAACATGCCGGCGACATCGCGCAGGGGCGAATGCTTTACCCGCCGTTCGGTCAAGGGCCGTCCAGGCTCGCCTTCGAAGTCCACAATGATGAAGTCATTGCGTTTCAACAACACCTGGCCCAGATGGTAGTCGCCATGGTGGCGCGTTTTCAGTCCCCCCAGGGTTCCCGGGACCGAAGCATCGATCCGCTTCAGCAATATTTCGCGCCGTGACAACAGACTGTCCGCGTCGGGAATGACCGTGGCAGGCAACTCAGGTGCTCGCTGGGCGAGCATTTCCAGAGTCTTTTCCGCTTCGACACGCACGTTCAGACGCCAGGCGGCAAGATCCTCCTCCCTGATCTGCTCTGGAGAGAAGGCCTCGTCAGCAGTGGGAGTCGACAGCGCTCGATGCAACTCCGCCGTCCGTGTCGCGAGCGTCTTCACCAGCTCCAGATAGGCACCGTGCACGTCTTCGGCCACAGCTATATCGCTGCGTCGATCTTCGAGGAATCGGGTGAGATAGTTGACCGTGTAATCCCAACCGTCGCCCTGGTTCATGACGAATGCTTGCAGCAGCGCCAGTGTGACCGGGGTACCATCGTTGTTACGGTATTCCGCGGTGCCCGCAACAGGCACGATGTTGGGGAAACGGACCACCTCGGTCAGATACCGCCCGATCTCGACCTCAGGGTTGATGCCGGACTGCAAGCGGCGATAAAACTTGAGGAAGAACATGTCCCCGACTCGCACCGTCGTGTTACTGCTCTGGCCGGCGGTCTGACTGATGGTCAGTGGCGACGCTGGATCACCTCTCAACTGCGGGTACATCTGGGTTGCAGACAAACGAACCATGCCGCGCTCGGTTTTTATCTCAGCGCCCGTGCCGATCCCCTCGACCACTGACCGGCAGAAATTCTCGTCCGCAGTGGCATCGGCCAGCACACCGACGGTTGCCTGCCGGCGTACACGCGCGATAGCGCCAACCTGGAGCTTCTGCCAACGGCTTTCGTCCGTGTCCTCGTAGGCAATCGCAAACGGCAGGAAGTAGAGAGCCTTCTCGGCCTTGCTCTCGACTTCGAATACTCCGGCCAACCATCGCCCGTGCTGGGTTTCCCATTCGCCGTTGTCACCGAAACGCGCACTCTGAATAGGAGCGCCCTTGCCGGCGTACCAGCGCTGCGACGCGATATATTTCGGCGCCACACTTTTTTCCAACTGCTCGCGAAGCCTCGTGGCCAATCCCTTGCGCCAGATGGCCACGCGTTCCGGGAAGAAGCTGTTCCAACCGTCGAACAACACCAATACGGGAAGCTCGTCGCGCGGCAACCGCTCGTCGTGCCAGGAGGGTCCCTGCTCTTCCTTGCTGAGTTGGAACCAGTAGAAACCATACCCATGGAGTGTCAGCAGGTAGGGCAGCTCACCGACAGGGGGGAATGGCGTGCGACCGAGGAGCTCGATCGGTACTGTACCCTTGAATTCCGACAGATCAACTTCAACAGGTTGCGCCGAGCGTGCGAGGTTGACGACGCAGAGGATTGTGTCTTTCTGGTACTCACGCAGGTACACCAGCACTTTGCGGTTGCCGGGACGGATGAACCTCAGAGTTCCGCGTCCGAACGCCTGCGAGGACTTGCGGACCTGCAGCATGCGCTTCATCCAGTTGAGCAACGAGGAGCGGTCGCGTGTCTGTGCTTCGACGTTTACGGACTCGTAGCCGTAGATCGGGTCCATGATCGGCGGTAGATACAACTGCTGCGGATCCGCTCGCGAGAACCCGGCATTCCGGTCGGGGCTCCACTGCATCGGAGTGCGGACGCCATTGCGATCACCCAGGAAGAAGTTGTCCCCCATCCCGATCTCGTCGCCGTAGTAGATGATGGGCGCGCCCGGCATCGACAGCAGCAGGCTGTTCATCAGCTTGATGCGCTCTGGGTCGTTGTCCATCAGCGGCGCGAGGCGTCTGCGGATGCCGAGATTCAGCTTGGCGCGAGGATCAGCGGCGTACATCTTGTACATGTAGTCGCGCTCGCGACTCGTCACCATCTCGAGCGTGAGTTCGTCATGGTTGCGGAGGAAGATTGCCCACTGACAGTTGTCGGGGATATCCGGCGTCTGCTCCATGATCTCGACGATGGGGTGGCGGTCCTCCTGAGCGATCGCCATGTACATCCGAGGCATCAGCGGGAAGTGATACGCCATTTGGCATTCATCGCCGTCGCCGAAGTAGTCGCGCACGTCCTCAGGCCACTGGTTCGCCTCCGCGAGCAGCATGCGGTCCGCGTAGCGGTCGTTGATGACCTTGCGAATGCGCTTTATGACTTCGTGAGTTTCGCGCAGGTTTTCGTTGCTGGTGCCTTCACGCTCCATGAGGTACGGAATGGCGTCCAGCCGTAACCCGTCGACGCCCTGGTCGAGCCAGTATTCCATGATGTGAATGACGGCCCGCAGCACGTGCGGGTTGTCGAAATTCAGGTCTGGCTGGTGGCTGAAGAAACGGTGCCAGTAGTACATCTTGGCGACCGGGTCCAGCGTCCAATTGGAGATCTCGGTATCCCGGAAAATGATGCGGGTTCCAGCGTACTTGTCCGGCGTGTCGCTCCAGACGTAGTAGTCCCGCTTGGGCGACCCTGGCGGTGAACGGCGTGCGATCTGAAACCAGGGGTGCGCGTCCGAGGTATGGTTGATGACCAGCTCGGTAATGACGCGCAGGCCCCGGCGATGCGCCTCGGTTACGAAAAGCTTGAAGTCCGCGCGCGTGCCGTACTGCGCGTGGATATTGTGGTAATCGGCGATGTCATACCCGTCATCCTTCCCAGGTGAGGGGTAGAAGGGCAGTAGCCAGATCGTATTGACGCCGAGATCCTGGATGTAGTCCAGTTTTCGGGTGAGTCCCGCAAAATCCCCTACGCCATCATCATTGCTGTCGAAGAACGCGCGGACGTGCACCTCATATATGACTGCGTCCTTGTACCAAAGAGGATCGGTAGCAGGCTGCAGTTCGACCTGTGCGTTCATCGGGCTCCCCGTTTTTTAACGTCATTCGCTAAAGCATTGCGCACAGCATCGGGCGGGTAAAGCAAGGAGTGTGCCCGCGCGCCGCACTAAGGTCGCGCGTCCTACAGGAAATAGTCGAAGTCTTTCTCTGACCTGACGCGTCTGCGGATCCGGAAGATGTGCGCGGGGGAATGACCCGGATCGAGGGATACGTAATTTCGCGGTCCCTGCCATAGGAATCGCGCCCCCGACAGCAGGTCGTGCACCTGGAACGGTCCGTTGACCGGCAAACCGAGCGACTCCAGATCAAGTTGCAGCCAGCCGGACTGGGCGTGGTGCGGATCGACGTTGGCGACCACCAGCACCGAGTCCGCGTCCTCTTCACGGGTCTTGCTGTAGGCAAGCAGATTGTCATTGTCCACCGAATGAAACTTCAATCCCCGGTCGCTCTGTAAAGGTGCATTTTCACGCCGGATGCGATTCACACGGGCAATGAATTCCCGCAGGCTGGTGGGGTCGTCCCGATTCCAGTAGCGGATCTCGTACTTCTCCGAATTGAGGTATTCCTCGCCCCCGGGCTCGCGCGGCCGGGCCTCCATGAGCTCGAACGGCGGCCCGTAGATGCCGTAGCTGGCTCCCAAGGTGGCGGCGAGCACCAGCCGGATCATGAAGCCGCTACGCCCGCCGAATTGCAGATACTCCGGGAGAATGTCGGGTGTGTTGGGCCAGAGGTTCGGGCGGAAGAAATCGCTGACCGGGGGCTGACTGAGCTCCGTGAAATACTCGATCAGCTCGCGCTTGGAGTTGCGCCAGGGGAAGTAGTTGTACGATTGCGTGAAGCCCAACTTTGCCAGCCGGTACATCACCTTCGGACGCGTGAACGCCTCGGCCAGGAAAATGACATCGGGCCGCAGGCGGCGGATTTCCCTGATCAACCCTTCCCAGAAAGGAAAGGGCTTGGTATGCGGATTGTCGACCCTGAATATCCGCACGCCCTGCGAGATCCAGTATTCGATCACGCCCCGCAGCTCTTTCGACAACGCCTCGCCTGCGTCCGATTCGAAGTGGAACGGGTAGATGTCCTGGTACTTCTTGGGCGGATTTTCCGCGTACTGGATCGACCCGTCGGGACGCTTGAGAAACCACTCGGGATGCTCGCGAACGTATGGATGATCCGGCGTGCTCTGAAACGCAATGTCCATTGCGATCTCGATGCCACGCTCGCCGGCCTTGGAGATCAGATGTCTGAAATCATCCAGGGTGCCCAGCTCGGGGTGGATGGCCTTATGGCCACCCGCCGCACCCCCGATAGCCCACGGGCTCCCAGGATCACTCTTGGAGGCCGTGGGGTTGTTGTTCGGGCCTTTGCGTTCCGTCATTCCGATGGGATGGATGGGCGGCAGATACAGCACGTCGAACCCCATTGAAGCGACGTACGGCAGCAGCTTCTCAACATCGGCAAATGTGCCGTGTTTTCCAGGCTCCGAGGCTGCAGAGCGGGGAAACATTTCGTACCAGGTGGAGTAACGCGCCCGTTCGCGATCGGCTTCGACTTCGAGCGGAGAGTCCCAATTCAGGACGGTTTCAGGATCGGGGTAACGGTATTCCAACTCACGGATCGAGTCCGTCTGGGATAGGGCGACGCGTTCTTCGATGTCGCGGCGAGAGTCCGTAATGGCGGCCGCCCACTCCCGCAGCCGCTGAGCATCCAACCCGTGGGCACGCTCTGCCATGGCTTCGGCGAGCAGGGCGCCCGTCTTGAGATCGAGAGTGAGGTCCTGGCCGGCCTCATATTTCTTCCGCAGTCCGCGGCGCCAGGACTCGAGGTGATCCACCCAGCCGCACACCGAGTACAGATAACTTCCCAGCTGCTGAACTGTGAGCTGTGCGCGAAACCGATCGTTGCCGATCGGTTTCATGGGAGTTTTGTGCCACTCGGCCGCAGTGTCATGTCGATACATCATCATCGCGGCCACAACGTCGTGACCGTCGGTGAAGACGTCAGCTTCGACTATGACTGTCTCGCCAGTCGTGCGCTTTATGGGGAACCGCCCGCAGTCAACGCGCGGCGTGATGTTTTCAATGACGACGCGGACCTTGCTCACAGTCCCGCGCGCTCAGTCCGGAGTGAGTACCAGCACGCCCAGAGGCGGCAGGCGCAAGTTCAAGGAGTGATAATGACCATGCGACGGCAGTGGAGCTGCCTCGATGGCCCCGAAGTTCCCGATGCCACCACCCCAGTAGTCCTTCGCATCGCTGTTGAGACGCTCGCGCCAGGTTCCTCCGCGCGGCACTCCGATCTGATAGTTGTCGCGCGCAACCGGCGTGAAGTTGAGGGCCACCAGCGTGTAGTCGCCAGGGCGTTTGCCCTTGCGCAGGTAGACCAACACGCTCATATCCGCGTTGTTGCAGTCAATCCACTGGAAGCCGTCGGGCGAGAAATCCAGCTCCCACAGCGACGGCGACTCCTTGTAGAAGCTGTTCAGGTCGCGCATCCAGTGCTGCACGCCCGAATGCTGCGGGTATTGCAGCACGTGCCACTCGAGGCTCGAGTCGTGCGTCCATTCACGAACCTGCCCGAACTCGCAGCCCATGAACAGGAGCTTCTTGCCCGGATGGGTCCACATGTAACCCAGCATCAGGCGCAGGTTGGCAAAACGCTGCCATTCATCGCCCGCCATCTTGCCGATCAGGGAGCCTTTGCCGTGTACGACCTCATCATGGGAGATCGGCAGTACGAAGTTTTCAGTGAACGCATACCAGATGCTGAACGTCAGCGCGTTGTGCTGATACTTCCTGAACATGGGATCGGTCTGGAAATACTTCAGCGTGTCGTGCATCCAGCCCATGTTCCACTTTTCGCCGAATCCCAGGCCACCCAGGTACGTCGGCCGGGAGACCATCGGCCATGCAGTAGACTCCTCCGCAATCGTCTGCGTGTGGGGATAGTCGCGGTACACGGCCAGGTTGAGCTGCTTCAGGAAGTCCACGGCATCGAGATTTTCGTGGCCGCCGTATTTGTTCGGAACCCATTCGCCGGCCTCGCGTGCGTAGTCGAGATACAGCATGGACGCGACGGCATCCACGCGCAGTCCGTCGATGTGATATTTCTCGAGCCAGAACAGGGCGCTGCTGCCGAGAAAATCACGGACTTCGGCGCGGCCGTAGTTGAATATCGAGCTGTTCCACTCCGGATGAAAACCTTGCCGCGGGTCGGCATGCTCGTACAGATGCGTACCGTCGAAATAGGCGAGGCCGTGTTCGTCCGAGGGAAAATGTGAGGGCACCCAATCGAGGAGTACGC
>JAQGOF010000154.1 GCA_028293745.1 Gammaproteobacteria bacterium
TAAACGTGCGCGATCTTCGAGACTGCCATCGGGTTGGAAAACAGATCGCGTAGTGTTGGTGCGTGCACCAGGGCGCCCGCGGGGTTGGCAACCAGGGGATGCTGCATCCACGCGTTCACTGCCAGGAGGTCTGCTGTTCCATGGTGACATCCGTTTCGCCACGCTGCATAGCAACACGGCGCCGATTCAGCGCGTGCTGACACGTTTGTGCAAGTGAAAATTTTTTGTGCCGCCAACTACGCAGCAGCGTTGGGTTCCCCGATTGACGGGAACATTCAACAACCGCGACGTTAGCCTGTGGACGTTAGGCTCGTGCGTGCTGCACCGGCTCGGCGGGGCCGGTAAGGGCGCTCAATGTTGGCACGCTGTGGCTCATGTCGAAATCGCCAGCCGCTTGCAGCCCATGAGCTGACTCGAAGCCGGCTGCAAACAGGCCCGCATCCAGCGCGCGATGCGCTATCAGCGCCTCCGCCGCCGATCCGTGTCCGGCACACAGTGTTTGCAACAAGGACTCGAGAGCCGACAGGTCGAGGAAGAAACCACAGGTGGAGGAGTCGCGCAGCGACTGCAACGCGTTGTGATAGTCGCCCGCGCGCAAGGTGAACCAGGCAGTCTCGTCGGGAAAGTCAATGCCGCGCGTGCGGCGCAGGCGGACGCTCTGCGGTATGAGACCCCGGCCCAGCTCGCGTGCCAGGCCGCGCGGCCGGTTGCCAACACGAAAGACATGCAGTGGAAAGGTGAGCAGTCGTTCCAACAACTTGCGGTCGCCGGTGGGATCGAGCCATTCAATCCCGAACCGCGCCATGAAGTCGACTCTCGCTGCCGGCTGCGCAGCCGTCATGGCACGTGTAAATATGTCCCGCTCGGCCTCGGGTAGTTGTGCTTCGAGCAATTCTTCATGATGGTCTGTACGGAATTCAGGGAGCAGCACCTCGCAGCCCGGCCGCAACTGCCGCAACTGCAGCGCATCCTGGGTTTCGGGTTTGATGGCGGCCCCGCTCTTGTGCGGCAGTGTGCCGATGCAGCGAACCCGGTCCCAGGTCCGCTGTGCCACGCCTGCTATGCGGCGCAGGCGGATGAAGTGGGCATCACACAGGTCACCCGCATAACTGATTGACTGGTTACCGTGATCGCCGCAGAGGATCACGCGCGCGCGGTTGTGTGCAGCCCGTGCGCTCATCTGCCACGCCCAGACCACGTTGGCCGGGTTGTGGACCGGCGTGTGCGAAAGGGCGTGGACAATCGGAAGTATGTCCAGTGGCGTCAGCCCTCCTGGCGACACCAGGCGCTGGCGGATGTTCGGTTGGAAGTCCGCAACGGCAGCAGCCCAGGCCGCTTCGTCGTTCTCCCAGCGCGGCTCGTTGTTCACGGGCAATCCGGGTTGCCGAATTGCAGTAAAGGCTTCGAGTACCTTGCCGCTCGCAGCCATCTGCCTCGCTGCAGTGACGGCCACCAGCGTTGAATCCAGTCCACCGCTCAGCGTAGCGATGACTCCGCCACGGGCTCGAAGCCGGCTGGCGACAGCGGAATCGAACAGAGCTCGTGCTTCCTCCACGTAGTCTCGAACTTGCGCGTGGACTTCGCGGGGCGCCGTGTCGGGCTGCCACCACCTCTCGACTCTGACCATTTCATCGTGATGTACCAGGAGCTCGCCGCCGGCGAGAACCTTGACTCCTTCGAACATCGTCCAGCCCGGGCCGTGCTTGCCGACGGCCGCGAGCCCGAGTGACTCGACATCGAGTGAGGCGTGAACTGCGGGACAGGCCAACAGTGCGGCGAGCTGGGTCGCAAACAGAATTCGGCCCGCGGCCCGGCAATAGAACAGGCGAAAGTTGCCCAGGTGATCCGTTGCCGCCACTGTCCGCCTGGACCAGCGCTCCCAGGCTACGAATGCGAAATCACCGTAGACGTGCTGCGGCGTCTCCTCCCGCCATTTCTTATAGGATTGCCGCAGTATGTGCGAGTCTGAAAGCGTCGCACCGTGGACCGAATCGATCTGCAGTTGCTGAAGCAGGCCCGCACGATCGTCGAGCCGCGCGCGGCAGACGAAAATCAGCTCCTGGTCGACGAATGGCTGACTGTCGAAGGCGTCTTCCGGCAACAGGGTCAGCGGGCGAGACGCTGCCGCGAACGCGGCGGTCTCGTCCAGCCAGATATTCTCCTCCGCGGGGCTGTTTCTGCCCGGGAGGGCGGAGGCCATCGCGGTGATCTCGTACGACCGGCACCCCGCTTCGCCTGCCATTGCAGCGAACATGGCATACCTTCTGAAGTGTCTTTCCGCGGCGGACACTAACAGAAGGAATTGCCGGTCTCATTCCGCAGTGCAAACCGGCGCCCGGCCCGCAAGCGGCGCTGGTTTGCCGAAAGCGAGGGCTTCGCCGTAGACAGCTTCGAGATGGATTTCCGCGTCGGCGGTTTCGAGCGGTCGCGATTCCGTTTCAACGCCTCCACGCCGGTGCCCGAGGGCACGCCGTGTGCGAACGACAAGCGGCGTTTTTTGAAGGCGCCGATGGTCCGGAAATGCGCAAGGCCGGCTGGAGCCAATTGCTCGATCGCCTGGGCGAGCTGCTCGCTACGCAGGAGCTACCCGATGTCGATCCCTAACACGTTGCCGGTGGCTCGCAATTGCTCCAGGACCGTTGCCAATGGGACCCGCGCGGCGCCGCGGCGATGTGGGTTCGATTCGCGATCAAACTCCAGGGCCACGCCGTTCAAGGTGACCTGGTTGACGCCGCACCCGCCGCCCTTGATCCGATAACGCAATTCGACCGGCCGCTCCAACAGGATGGTTTCGACACTCAGACCATCGAGGGCGGCCGGTATGACGGGGTCGATCCGCAGCACGCTGGCTTCAGCACTGACGCCCAGGAAACGCCTGACGATCAGGCCGAGGGCAATACCTGCGCCACTCGAATAGACTCGCCAGCCACCGTCGAGCGCTATCGCGTTGCGCCCGATGAGCTCGTACTCCTCGCTCGCCTGGTATCGATCCGCGAACGCTGCATCCGAGCTCGAGTAGTAGCAGTTGGCCTGGCGCAAAGTGGCGCTGGGCACGATCGAGCGAATTCCGATCGGGTTCGCCTGGCACAGGGCATGGAAGAAGCGCTCAGCCTCTCCAACATGCGCAAGAGCCTGTGCGTAACGCAGATGGGCATGCATGTACATCAGACCGATCTCACGGCCGAAGAATGTTGCAGTTTCCGCGCGTTGGAACAGGCGTTGCACGCCCCCGTGATAGGGCATCGGGCGATCGAAGAGGCGGACGCCGTCGGGCATGCTCAAGTGCTCGTCGATCAATCTCAGGTGCTCTCGAGCCTGCGCCGGGGTCAACATGTCTTCCAGGATCGCGTGGATCATCGCGAGCGAGCTGTAGTGTATGCCGGTTGTCTGATCGCTCGGGTGCAGCAGGTAGCGCGGTGGCTTGCCGTCCTCGAATAGTGCGTAGCCGGTGAGGACTCCATCGACGACGAGCAGCCTTTGGAAATCACGTTGCACGGCCTCGGCTGATTTCTCGAAGCCATCGGCTTCTTGTGCGCGTCCGACGCTGCGCAACGCGCTGGCGAGTGAGACAAGCGCTTGGAAATTCAAGGTCACGGTCCAGGCGCTGCACATGCGTTCGCGCATTGCAGGGTCGGCGGGCTGCAGGGAGTCATTCCAATCGCCGTGTCCGTACGCGGCCAGCGCAGTTCCGGGAATCACGCGCTTTTCGATCAGCGACAGCGCACGTTTGACGTGCTCCCATACCGTTGCTCGCTCAGCCACATCGGTACCGCGGCTGTCGAAAAAAGGGACTACCTCATCCAACAGGGCGGCGTCCCCGGATGCCGCCAGGTATTGAGCCAGCACCACCAGTGGCCAGAAGACGACATCGCCATGTGAGTCGCCGGCCCGAATACCTCGCTCGCGCTCGAAGAACATGAACCACTGTGGCCAATCGCCGTCGGGGTTCTGAGCGCCCATCACGCGTACCAGCAGATCACGTATGGGCTCAATCCGGCCGAGGGCAAGCAGCAGTTCAACCGGTCCCTGGCATACGTCGCGCGTGCCCCAGCCCCCGCCGGAAAACTGCTCCAGCCCGCGCGGTGAGAGGTAATGTATCAGCGCGTTCTGTGCGAACCACGGCATGATGTCCGTGAGGCGCCCAAGTTGATCAGAATGTGCGTTGGCAACCGCGGTGCGCATTGTCAACCTGGGTGTGAGGCTCTCGCAAGTTGCGGCGAGCAGGGGTGGCGGAGTCGCTTCCGCAACCAGGTTGCCGCGAATGCTCAATGCGGCCTGGATCGCCGGTGCGGTGACGATGCAGACGAAGGGTTGCTGGCGCGAGCGTTCGTCGAGGAAGAGCAACTCGTCGCCACCAACGCGCTCAAACTGTGTGCCGGCAGCAGCGCTGATGCGGAAGTCGCCCTGCGGGAACCGGCGGCCCAGCTCGGTTGCAGCCACCGGCGAGACTACGATTTCATTGCCGCTGCGCGCCCATTGCGCAACTCCAGTTGTGCTGCCGTCGTCATCGTTCAGTGAAACGTGGTTGGAAATGAGAAACCGGGCCGGTCCACCGGAGGCCACGCTGATGGACAGCAGCAACTCGTGCGGATCGGTTTTCGCCTCGGAGACTACGTGGACTACTCCCTTGTCGTGCCGATAGATCCAACGGCAGCGATTCGGCGACATTTCGAACGCGGAGGGCACGTTGAGCAGGCGCCATTTGTCCCCGTCCTGCATGAATATGCGCTGTCCGTGCGAGCGGAACAGGCCCAGATAACTGTGCACGGTGGACAGGAATCGGTTGATGCTGACGTGTCCCTGCGTCACCATCGAGTGAAATACTCCGCTCATCCAGGCAGTGGAGGTCAGGGCAGTCTCATCAGGTGTAGCATTCCGGCCCGTACGCAGCACGTGCCCGTGTGGCCGTAAGACACGCAACTCCTTGCCACGCAACACCACATGACTGTCTATGCCGTGAAAAAACGACAGCCGCTCCCCGCGTTCGTCGATCTCCTCATGCCGCCATTGTGATCCGAACAGGCCTTGCAATGTCTCGAGGCTCAGATCCAGTGACTCGAGCAGCGGTGTGGAGCTGAACAGGGTCGCCGCATGCGGCAAGGTGTCGGAGGTCGAGTAGATGTTCGGAGGTATTGCTTCCGGCAGCTCCAATGTCCTGGTTGCATGCTGGACGTCGGCTGCCGAGGTCGCATCGGCATGATCGGCAAGGTAGCAGCCAAAGAATCCTGCCGCGGCACTCGCGCGTGCTCCGAGTTTGATACGCGAGTCGCGAATGACGACCATCGAATGTTCGTGTTGTAAACGCCTGGCAGGAAGCTCGGCGGCAATGCCAAGGGGCGTTTCACCCGCACGAGCTGCAAGGCCGTGAAATTGCAATGCGTCGGTGGCGAACGCGGTGGCCTCACGCAGCGATCCGATCAAACACCAGGGGTGCCGGCGATCCACCGCCTGATTCTGACGCGAGGCAATCACGACCCCGTGCCCGGGCAATTGCAGTGGCGTGTGATCGATATACTGACTCACATAAAACTCGTTGAGCCGGATCGCGCCGTACGGGGCCAGTGCGACATCCTGGGCGTATGTCAGGTCCAGCTCCTCGGGCATGGAATTCGTGTTTTCCAGGCGCAGGTGCCAGAACCAGGCCGGCGAGCTCTGTGCGAGCACCAGGGCAATGGAGTAGTCGATACCGAGCCAGGTGCCGATGCCGACGAGCATTCCGCTGGCCGGGTCGGTGTGAAAGGTGGTCGGACTCAGGGGGCCCAGCAGTGTTGTCCACTCGGCTGGGTTCGAATGGCGCCGCAGATACAGATTCGCCGGGCCGCCCTCGAGCTCGTTGCCGACGAACAGGGGCAGGCAGATCGCCTCGCAGTCGAAGCGGCGCAGTGAGCCGTTCCCATTGAATTGGGTACGCAGGCCGGAGCGGCTGCTCAGGCGCAAGGTCTGATCGGCGGGAGCTTCGGCCATGTGGCAGATATCCTTGAATCCGCGGTGCAGCGAGTTCGCACGAGTTGCTGAAGGAGGCGATCGTACCGGCCAACGCGGTCGAACGCTAAGGATAGCGTGAGCGCGGCGGCGCGGCGATGTGTCGCATGAAGACGGGAGCCAGGACCATGAGCGCGAGGAGGCGGGTGGTTTGCATGGCCATGACGAAGGGCACGTCGACTTTGCTCGATGCCGCAATGATGACGACCGATTCAACCCCGCCAGGACTCGTGGCGAGATATGCGGTCAGCGGATCTACGTTCGCAACCAGGACCAACACACCGGCCAGGACGCCGCATAATGCAATCAACGCCACCGTGCACGCCAGTACGCGTGGAAATGCCCTCGTGGCGTGTACCAGCAGCGGCCGGGTGAAGCGCAGGCCAATGCTCCAACCGAGGGTCGCAAAGCTGAGCACCAGCAACCACGGGGGTAACTCGATGACCAACCATCCCAAATGGGTCAGCAGCAGACCGACGACCAGAGGTATGAGAAACGCGCCGGACCGGATGTGGAGCTTGTGCGCGAGCAGCGGCCCCAAGGTAGCGAGTGCCAGCGTTGCCAGGAACGGCAGCCAGGAGATGCCTGGAAACCAGACAACATTGGCTGCAGCGTGCGATGGGTTCAAACCCCATAATCTCGCCACGATCGACGCGGTAGCGGCCACTACCGCCACGCGCAGATATTGCATGAAGGCGACGAGTCGCGCGTCGGCACCATAGGCTTCTGCCAGCACGATCATGGCTGTGGCGGCTCCCGGGCTCGAGCCCCAAAGAACCGCCGTACCGGGCAGAACCTGCATCCGGGTCAGCAGCCATCCCAGCGATGCGCTGACCGCAATCACGGCCAACACGCCGAACACGAAGACCGGCCACCGGCTGAGTATCTCGCCGACGATGGACAGCGGCACCACCTTGGCGATCATGCAGCCGATGATTCCCTGAGCGACGAGGAACGCTGCATTCGGCACGCGCGCGGTGCTGCCGGCGGCGGCGATCGCGATGCCTGCCAACATCGGCCCCAACAGGAGCGCCGCCGGCACGTGCAGCCAGCCGAAAAGGGCGCCGAGGACTGCGGAGCAGGCCAGGATGGCGAGCCACTGGCGCACCAGGGATGCGGGTACAATTGAAATCATGGCCGCACCATCGTACCGGGAGTACCCACGGAGCAGGTGAAAGAAACTGGGTGTGCCGCCAACCACCGAGGTGCCCTCGAGCGCGGGCGATGGCCTGGTATTCGCGATTTTCTCGGCCGCCCGGGCCCGCACCTGAGCCTCGGATCAGTGATTTTCGGGTGATCTGCTTTCGATCAACTTCTTCAGCCGGCCTACCTGGGCGGTGAGCACGGCGTCACTCGCCTGTGACAGCTCCGCGAAGCCGTCCTTGTTGTAACCGCCGAGCGCATAGGTAACAGACAGGTCGGTTCCACCGGCGGCAGGCTGGAGTTTCCACGTCAACGCGCCAGCTACTCCCAAAGCTTGGAACGGGCCCAGCGCGCCACGTAACCTGAGAGCCTTGCCCGGAGCGACGTACACGACCATCAGATGCACGACGGAGCCGCCGTCGGGGAGAGTCTCGCACCAACAGCCACCCGCTTTCGCCTCCAGGTGGAGGTTTTTTGCATCGCCCGAATAGGTGTGATCCGAGCTCCACCAGCGCGCCGGCTCGATCAGCGCTGCATACACTTTGTCCGGTGATGCTGCGATGTGAGTGTCGATCTTCGAGGTGAACCCGTTCGATGCGACGTCGCTCACGGTTCCTCGCGAAGGGCCTGCGATCAATAGAGACGCCAGGCCGACGGCTGAGGCGCGCAAACAGGACACGATAATTCGGATTCCCATGAATTTTTCTCGTGCATGGAGGTTGGTATTTTATCGGGCAAGGTCCGGGGCGATTTCCCGCAGCGGCGCCATGACAAATTCCCGCTCCCGGTAGCGCGGATGCGGGATGCGTAGTCCGGGGACATCCACTACACGCTCGCCATACAAAATAATGTCAAAATCGATGGCGCGCGGACCCCACCGGTAAGTCGGTACCCGGCCCAACTCGCTCTCGAGTTGCTTCAGGGCCTGCAGCAGGGGAAGCGGTTCCAACTGTGTGCGGATCTCGGCGACGGCGTTGAGAAAGCGGGGCTGATCGGTGGCGCCCCACGGTTCCGTGCTCAGGAATGACGATACGCGCACGACTTCGGTCCCGGGGAGTGTCCCGATCGCCCCGAGCGCGTTGCGCAGATTGCGCTCCAGGTCGTCCCCGAGATTCGTGCCCAGTCCGATGAAGACCCGCTCCCCCGGAATGGCCCGCTCCCCCGGTATGGAATTCGGCTGGGTCACTTATTTTCCGCGCCCGCCACCAGGTTGCCGTACAAGTCGAGTATGCCGCCCCAGCCCGAATTGAGCATGTCCCGCACGGCCGCGGCGTTCTCGCCCAGGCGCTCGAGATGCCGGTGTTCGAAGTCAACACGGGTCTGCATCGCAGCCACCGCGGTGAAGTTGATCTCGACCTCGGTGATGCAGGCGGGATTGTATTTCCAGCTCCCGTCGATCTGCCATGCGAGGACCAGCCGTGCGGGTGGGTCCCAGTGCAGGACCTTGCCCCATTCGCTTTCGGATCCGTCCTCGCCGCGCTCGTACCAGCGGCCGCCCGCGCGCGGCTCGATGATGACGTCCACTGTCGGCGAGGCGGCGATCGAGTGCGATCGCGGCCACCAACCGCCCATGCGATCCGTGAACGCCTTAAAGGACCGATGGACATCGGCTTTGACGACGAGAGTCTTGCGAATCGGCGCGGGGCTGATGGTTGGCGAATTCATGAGGACCTCAGTCTGTATCGTCCTTTTCCAGTTCCGCGCCGAAGCGTCCCAGCGCATCTCCCCACATATCATCGAGCCAGGCGCGGATCGCGCCGAGTCCCTTGGGATCGATCTCGTACACGCGCCGCGTGCCGTCGGCAACGTCCCTGACGAGTCCGGCCGCCTTCAACACAGCCAGATGTTGTGAAACCGCAGGACGTGACACGGGAACACCGCGAGCCAGATCGCCCACCGCCTTAGGTCCGGCCTTCAGGCGTTCGATCAACTGCCGGCGGGTCGGATCGGCAAGGGCAGCCAGGGCCGCCGCTGCCGCGCTCTTTCTGTTCATGCCGCCTGCTGGTACGTTAGTATGTACTTACGGTAAGCAATAACTTACCGAATGTCAAGCGGTGCCACATTCGCCGCAACCGCCTGCAGCACCAGCGGCGCGAGTGCGTCAGTGAAGCGCCCCGAATCGCCCGCCGCCATGTGCGACCATTCGGGCAGGCGATAGCCTTGCAGTTGCGCATAGTCCTCAAAGTGCACCCCCGCTGTCCGGGTTTTCGCGAGAAACGGCTGCCACGCCATGGAACGCGGAAAGCTGCGAACCTCGTTCAGGTAGACCGGGCCGGAGGAGGGGAAGCGAATGAACGCAACATCGCCGCCCCGCGCGCGAATTCTCTGCACGTCAGCTGCGACCTGCGCTGCCACCTTGTCCACGATACCAACAATGCCGGGATACGCAGTCGCAGGGCTTGGCGGCTTCTCCTCGAGAGAAGGCTGCGGCCCACCTGCATAGAACAACCATAGTCGCCGGAACAACGCCCGATAGCCGGGGTCCGCCTCGAGGCGGACCCACATCCGCGTGTCGCGGTCGGCGCGCATCACGTGACCTTTAGGTACCTCGCGCACTGGAAAGGCGCCGGCCCTCAGCGGCAGCGGTGCCCGCTTCCAGAGTGTACTGAGGCGTGTTTCGTTGTCGATGAAAGCGAGCCATCGCTCGAGCATCATCCCCAACTGGTTGGAGACACGCTGTGAGAGTGTTTGAGCGCTGCCGCGGCGCGTGAAATCCGCAGTTGCGGTTTCCGGCTGGACAAAGAAAAGATAAGGCGTCACTTCACATACTACCAGCCCGTGAAACAACGGATCGGCGGCGAGCTCCGTCAGCACCGGCCGCGGATTTTTGCCTGCGATCGCCAGTTGGATCGGGCGCGTTCCGGCAACTCGTTCCCACGCAGTCAGATCAACATCCTGCCACATGCGGGAAGATCCGATCAGGACGGTGGCGCCGCCTGTTGCACGCTCTCGCACCAACCTGTCGTTGCCGGTCTGGTCCGAGGACTGTCGATGGATCTATGCGAGTGACGGTCGCGCCACACTCTATCGTGTACCTGCCTCCGGCGGGGCCGCCGAGGTGTTCACAGACAAACGCGCCTATCGGGCTGCCGTGAGCGGCGCGCGTGTCATATTCAATGCCGCAACCCCAAACGGGGTCGAACTATGGTCAAAACCGGCCGACGGTGGTGTCGAGTCTGCTCTGCAAGACATGCCCCACCTCAAATATTCTGACAGTTGGACTGCGACCCGCCGCGGCATCTACTACACACAGTCGGGAACGCACACGGCAACGGTCGGCTTCTATGATTTCGCCTCACACCGTGCGCATGTGCTAAGAGATCTGCCGGAAGTCCCTGCACCGCTCGGCGGTCTTGGAATATCCGTATCGAAGGATGAGCACTGGCTCCTCTATACTCGCAGTGCGCAATGGCAGGGCGACATCATCATGATTTCAGGTTTCTGATGCGGAAAATTGCATCGGTATTGATGTGTATCGTGATGAGCACTGCTCCAATGGCCTGGGGCGGTGTGCTCGCGTATGCCGCCGGTGATGTCGCCGAATGCAAGAACGCCGCCCCACAGAAGAGCTTTGCGGCGCAGACCGCAAAAATGATCCCGTCCGATGCGATGGTCTTCGTGGTTGGAGATACTACCTATCCAACGGCTGACCGGGCCACTCTCGCATCCTGTTACACCCCCACCTGGGGTCAATTTCTCCCACGAACCTACGCCGTCCCGGGTAATCACGACTATGTCGAAGGCTCGCCGAGTGATTTCCTGGACTACTTCGGCGCGCGCACGCCGCACCGGACGTGGTTTCGCGCCCAGGTAGGCGACTGGTGGGTCATCGGTCTGGACAGCAATATCAGCGGTGCGGTGCTCGATGAGCAGCAGGCGTGGCTGGAAGAGCAACTCGAGGCAATCGAGGGTGATGGCCGGTGCGTGCTTGCGATGTGGCACCATCCGCTGTTCTCAACGGGACTGCACCGCAAGGACGGCGCACGCATGCGTCCCGCTTGGGTCGCCTTGGAGCGGGCAGGCGCCGACCTGGTCCTGAATGGGCACGAGCACTTTTACGAATCATTCGAGCCGAAGGACGCCTCGGGGTTGAACGTGTCCACAGGACTGCGCGAGATCATCGCGGGCACGGGCGGTGCCCACCTGCATGACCTGTCAGTCGTGCGCGGCGCCAAAACCTACGCGCGGGTGCATGGACTATTGGAATTGCATCTGGAGAAGGATCACTACGAGTATGCGTTCCGGACCTTGAGCGGCCGCGTTCGGGACTCTGGCGGCGCGCAGTGCCGCCGGGCACAGCCGTGACACGCACGCCTGAAGATGATTGGCGCGAAATAAGCCCCTACCTGGACGAAACACAGAAGGCAGCCGAGATGGCGGAGGCGCCGTAAGGGCCGTGCAGCCGTCCGCTCAGGGCGAAGTCGCGCATCATCGCGAAATAGCCCGCGGAATACCGCGTCGATACTCTCTCACTGTCGGGCGCGGTCTCGTATTCGGTTATCCCGTGCTCGGCACCGGGAAATACGGCCAGGCAGACCGGGCGGCCTTCGGCGCCGAGTGCCTTGATGCGCCGACCAGTCTCAGCGCTCGGTGCCTGCAGATCATCCGCGCCGAGAATCCAGAGCTGCGGAGTGTCGACCGCGCGCAATGTTGGCATCGGGTCGTAGCGGAACGGCGTGCCGAAGTTATAGACCCGGCCCTTGTCGCGCAGCTCGGCCTCGCTGTAAGGCAAGAGCAGGTAGGTGTAGTTGCCGTGAACGTCCTTGTACCAGGATTCGCTCCGGTACTTTGCCCGCACTGCATCGAAGCGCTCAAAGCCTTTCGTGAATTCGCTCTCAATCACCGCTTCGGCGGCGTCGGCTACCTCCAGCGCCTTTGCAATGTCGTCGGGTCCGTGCCCCTTCAATGTCATTTCAAGTGCGACCTCCTCCTGGTCTTCATCGATGACGGAGACGGCGAGGCCAAAACTGACAATGACAAAATCGACATGCGCGCGAGTTGCCGCCAAAGGGGCGACCCAACCGCCCTGGCTGCCACCCTGGTAGCCGACCCTCCCGGCGCGACCCCCGGCAATTCGGCGTGCCTCGCGCATGGCCGCCACGGCATCATCCGCCAGAATGCTGAAATCCTGAGTGTAGTTGCCACCTGATTCACCAGTGCCGCGCTTGTCGTAGACGAACACACCTACACCTTCGGCGGGCAGGAGTCGTTGCAGGGCGTAGGACTCGCGCGCCGAGTCTCTCTCGGAGCCGTGCACGAGAATCACGATCGGGACGCGCGCCCGGCCTTTGGGTAGTACCAGGCGGCCGGCGAGGTCGACGTCGCGGCCTTTGAATGTTGTGTCAGTTACGTCGAAGGCGATACGTTGGCCTGTCGTGGCGTCGAAGCGAATTTTGCCGGACGCGCAGTCGGGGAAAGATACAGTCTTGCCGTCGGGACGGTCCGTCCAGCCGAACGTGCTGGTCCAGTTGTTAGCTTCCTGCTTGTGCAGAGCACCGGTCGTTCCGTCGAATTTGCGCCAGCGAAGTGTGTCATGTTCCGAAGGTGCAATGTCGAGCACGTCCGCGGAGTCGAGGCGGTACGCGCCCACGTGACAGTCACCGGCCTGCACGGCATGCGCAGGGAGTGGGACCCAAACAAGCGGGAGCCAAAGGCAGGTGAAAGCCGCTCTGGCGAAGGCCGTTGCAGCGAAGCCAGGCAAATGAGGCATGAGGTAGGTTGTGCCGTGCAGGTTGATTGCTGCGATACGGTGATCTTCCGGAAGGACAGCTCCCGGCGTCAATGCGGCCCGCCGTGACTTTCGGCCGCTTGGCCCTCTCTTTGCGGTCTCTCTTTTGGGTGAGGTCTTTCCCGTCGACCGGTGAGCTACTTTTTCGGGACTTAGCGCGTATATAGAGAGTGATGCAGGACCCGCTCCGGGTGCTGCGGGGAGGCTTCCATGTGGATCGTCAAACAGGTGCAGATTCTGGTTGGGCTTGCCCTCCTGGGCGCCGCCAGCTTTGCCCTGGCCGACGTTCCCAAGGCAGATTCGCCCGCCAGTGCTGCTACGCCTGAGACAGTTGTGGTGGTGGGAACCACCTGGAATTGCAGCGAAGTGAGTACGGAACGCGCCCGATCGCTCGCAGACAAGGCTTCGCAGGATGGCGCGTATCAGCGCGCGGGCGAGTGCTATCTCGCGGCGGGCGAGCACGCGCTGGCGAACCAGGCGTTCGCGAAGGCATCAGCCCAGACGAGCGGAGACACGTCCCGCAGGCTGGCCGCAAATCTGAGTGACCTCAAGGCCCAGGCACGCCAGATGAAGCAGGCTTTTCAGCGCCGATAGTAGTGCACCTCGGGTCGCCGCGCTGACAGACGGGTGCGACACCCGTGCGGCGGCTCGACCGGTGCCGCTTCGTTCGCATCGCCCTCACGGGGAGTTGCCGCCCAGGCTCGATTCGGCCCGACGCGTGCCGCACGCGCGCGTGGGCCCTAGTAAAATAAGAACCAACCGATCCGGTGACATCGCTGCAGGTCCATAATGTCATTGTTCTCGCGCTTTTTTCGCAGAGCGCCACCGACTTCTCCCCCAGTCCCGCCTTCTGTGTCCCAGGACCGGCTATCCGAGAATGCCGATACGGCCCCTTCCAGGCACGCGCGCGCGCCTGATCGCACGCAGGTAGCCACAAACGAAGAAGAGACGCTCAAGGCGGCGATTGGCGGCCATGATGGGCCCACGATCGCGCGCCTGGTGATCGAGGGAGCATCTACCAAAGTTCGCCAGATGGCCGCCCGCGCGATCGAAGATCCAGCAACGCTGCGACAGCTCATCCGGGATGCTCGCGGCGGCAAGGACAAGAGCGTCTATAAAATTCTGACGTCCAAGCGCGATGTCCTGCTCGACCACGAACGCAAGCTCGAGCACCTTCAAGCTGAGATCGGTGCGGTCACGGCGGCTCTCGAGCGGCACAGCCAGCGGCCCTATGACCCCTTGTTCACCCCGACTCTGGAACAGCTCGAGAGTCGGTGGAAAGGGGTGGCCGCAGGGGCCGATACAGGCGTGCGGCAGACAGCCCAACAATCGATAGACCGCGCCCGCGAGGTGATCGCACAGCATCTGCGCCAGATTGCGGCTGAGGCATCGCGTGAGCTGGCGGCCGCCAACGCAGCAGCCGAGGCGCAGCGGCTGCGTGAGCTGCAGGAAAGGGCAACGGCCACTACCGCGGCTGAACAGGCCCGCATTGTGGAAGAGCAACAGCGGGCGCAGGCCGGGAAACAGGCGGCCGAAGAGCTTGCACTTCGCCAGATCGGCGGCTTGATTCGCAAGGCTCTGGGGGCACTGAATGAGGGTGGCACGGGACGGGCGGCGGGATTGCGCCGCGCGATAGAGGAGAAGCTGCCCTCCGCGCCGCCGCTGCCGGCCTATCTGGCCAACCAGTTGCAACGCCTCGATACCAAGCTCAACGAGCTCAAGGATTGGAAGAGCTTCTCCGTCACCCCGAAACGACTCGAGCTGATGGAGGAAATGGAGGCGCTCGTGGGCTCGACGCTGGACCCTCCCACGCTCGCCGAGCGGATCAAAGGACTGCAGGAGGAGTGGCGCACTCTCAGCAAAGGCGCTGGCGAGAGTCTGGAAGCTGACTGGCAACGCTTTCACGAAGCGGCCCAAAAGGCGTATCAGCCCTGCCGCGAATACTTCGAAGCACAGGCGCTCGTGAGGCAGGAAAATCTGCAGCGGCGCGAAGCGCTGCTCGCCAGGCTGGCTGCCTTCGAGGCTGCGCACAATTGGGAGCAGCCCGACTGGCGGATGGTGATCAGGGCACTGCGGGAGTCGAAGCAGCAGTGGCGCCAATATTCTCCCGTGGACCGCACTCCCGGCAAAGCGCTGCAGGAAAGGTTTGTTGCCCTCACAGCGAGTCTGCAAGGCCGCCTGGATGCCGAATACGCCCGCAACGTAGAACAGAAACACGGGCTGATCGAGCACGCCCGGCAGCTGGTTGCCAGTGAGGACAGCCGCACCGCGATCGACGCGGTGAAGGACCTGCAACAGAAGTGGAAGGCGGTGGGCCCCGTACCGCGCGAGGCGGACCACTCGTTGTGGGAAGAGTTTCGACAGCACTGCGATGCGATATTCCAGAAGCGGCAGCAGGAGTTCGCCGAGTACACGGCTGGACTGCAGACAAACAAGTCGAACGCCATCAACATGTGTGAAGAGCTGGAGAAGATCGCAGCCCTGTCCGGGCCGGAGTTGTTGCAGAGCGCGCGGAATCTTCCTGATCTGCGTGCCGCCTTCGAGGCAGCTGGTGAGTTTCCCAGGGGAGATGCGCGCGGGCTGCGTGGCAGGTTCGAGCGGGCGTTGGAGCGCTGCGAAGAGTCAGTCGCGCAACAGCAAGCGCGCGCTGCGGAGCGCAGCTGGGACGATCTGTTCGAGGCCGCAAATCGGGTACGCGTCTATCGGCTGGCGGTCGCTCGACAGGCAGATGTGTCGGAGCGGGACGCGTTGCGACAGGCAGCAGAGGGCTATGTAGCCTCAGTGGGTCAATGGCCAAAGGGTGGGCTCGAGGCAATCAAACAGGAGCTCGCGCGGGAGGGCTCCGGTGATGTCGCCGCAAACGAGGCGGCGTTGAGAATGCTGTGCATCCGCGCTGAGATACTCACAGACAGGCCCACCCCACCCGAAGATCAGCCGTTACGCCGTGAGTACCAGGTAAAACGGCTGATTCAAACCATGGGCCAGGGTATCGCTGCCGATGAAGCGCAGTTGGACACAATGGCGATCGAATGGGTTGGCGTTGGACCTACTGATGAGGGCGCGTATGAGCAGCTGCTGACGAGATTCCAGGGGTGCCGGCGGCGTTGAATCTTCCGGCCGAGGTGCGGAACGCCGGGCTAATGTGACGCACTGAAGTCTCATTGACCTTCGGTCACAGACGTACTACTTTCGCAGCGTACTAGGGGAGCCCCGCCAGGGGGCTGAGAGGCCATCGAGCGCAGCGAAGCTGCGGCATGGCGACCCTTCGAACCTGATCCAGTTAATGCTGGCGTAGGAAAGTGTCGTCGCAGTCGCGCTCATCTCGTCAAGCTCCGAGCGCCTACCCCGATTGGCTTCCCTCGCGTGCGTCGCTGGATCTCCCGTTAACTCGAGGAGATCACGATGAATGCTGTTCCGCTGCAGGTTGCCCAGGAGCCCTTACCAGCCTCCCGCAAGGTCTACAAAACCGGTGAAATCCACAAGGGACTTCGAGTGCCCATGCGCGAAATCACCCTCCATCCCTCTTCGCGCGAGGCTCCGCTGACGGTTTACGACTCGTCGGGGCCTTTCACGGATGCGGCAGTCAAAATTGACATCGAGCGTGGTCTACCACGATTGCGCGAAGGATGGATCACCGCACGTGGTGATGTAGAAGCCTACAACGGGCGCCCGGTGCAGCCGATCGACAACGGTCTCGCCGCGGGGGCACGCGGCGGCGCACCCGAATTCCCCAACCTGCAGCGGCCCTACCGCGCACGAGGCGGTAACGCGGTCACTCAAATTGCCTGCGCCCGCGCTGGAATCATCACACCGGAGATGGAGTTCATCGCGATTCGCGAGAACGTGGGTCGGGCTCGCAGTCAGGAAATGCTGGCGCGCGATGGAAACTCCTGGGGAGCGAGCGTTCCCGACCATGTGACACCCGAGTTCGTGCGCGCCGAGGTTGCTGCCGGCCGCGCCATCATTCCAGCGAATATCAATCACCCCGAATCCGAGCCGATGATCATCGGTCGCAACTTCCTCGTGAAGATCAACGCCAACATCGGCAACTCGGCTGTCACATCTTCAACGGCCGAGGAAGTCGACAAGATGGTATGGGCAATCCGCTGGGGAGCGGACACGGTCATGGATCTTTCGACCGGCCGCAACATTCACACCATTCGCGAGTGGATCATCCGCAACTCGCCGGTTCCAATCGGTACCGTCCCGATCTACCAGGCGTTGGAGAAGGTGGGCGGCATCGCCGAAGACCTGACCTGGGAAGTGTTTCGAGACACCCTCATCGAGCAGGCAGAGCAGGGCGTTGACTACTTTACGATCCACGCCGGCGTGCGCCTCGCCTATGTACCGCTGACGGTCAACCGCGTGACCGGCATCGTCTCCCGGGGCGGCTCCATCATGGCGAAGTGGTGTCTGGCTCATCACCAGGAGAGCTTTCTCTACGAGCACTTCGAGGAGATTTGCGGGATTTGCCGCGCCTACGATGTCAGCTTCTCGCTGGGCGATGGATTGCGCCCCGGCTCGATTGCCGATGCCAACGATGCCGCACAGTTCGCAGAGCTCGAGACCCTGGGCGAGCTGACCCGGATTGCCTGGCAACGTGACTGTCAGGTCATGATCGAAGGCCCGGGTCACGTGCCGATGCACAAGATCAAACAGAACATGGACAAGCAGCTCGCCCACTGCGGCGAGGCGCCGTTCTACACGCTGGGGCCGCTGACGACCGATATCGCGCCTGGCTACGACCACATCACCTCCGCGATCGGCGCGGCAATGATCGGTTGGTTCGGCACGGCCATGCTGTGCTACGTGACCCCTAAGGAACACCTGGGTCTGCCGGACCGCAATGACGTCAAGGTCGGTGTGATCACCTACAAGATAGCAGCGCATGCGGCCGATCTTGCGAAGGGACATCCCGGCGCTCGCGACCGCGACGACGCGGTCTCACGGGCGCGTTTCGACTTCAGGTGGGAGGATCAATTCAACCTGTCACTCGATCCGGATACCGCTTGTGCGTTCCACGATCAGACTCTGCCGAAGCAGGCCCACAAAGTCGCGCACTTCTGCTCGATGTGTGGCCCGAAATTCTGCTCCATGCGCCTGTCTCACGAGATCAAGGCTCATGAAGTGAGGGCACACGCGGTGAAAGCGGAGGCCAAGGCACAGGGCATGCGCGAGATGTCCGAGAAGTTTCGGTCGGCGGGTGGCGAGCTGTACGTGCCGACAACGCAGACCACCTAGACCATGCAGGTCAAGGTCATCGGCGCTGGCGTCACGGGGCTTGCGTGCGCCCTTGAGCTTGCCGAGCGTGGCGCCGCGGTCGAGGTGCTCGACCGCGGCGCGGCCCTTGGCACATCGAGCTGCTCCTGGTACGCCGGCGGCATGTTGGCGCCGTGGTGTGAGCTGGAGACTGCCGAGCCGCTCGTTGCAAAGCTCGGAGGCGAGAGTCTCGCGTGGTGGCAGCGTAGATTTTCAGCCACGGCCCTCAACGGTAGCCTGGTGGTGGCTCATGCTCGCGATGCCGCGGATCTGGTGCAGTTCGGCCGGCGCACCGAGCGGTTCGAATGGCTCGATGGTGAGGCGATCGCTGCGTTGGAACCGGATCTTGGGGGGCGTTTCAACAAGGCGTTGTACTTCCGGGAGGAGGGCCACCTGGACCCGCGAGCCGCGCTTGCCGCGCTGGCACACCGACTTGATGACTTGGGAGTCCCGATCCGTTTTGGGGTTAGTGCGGCAGCGGAGCGGTTGGTGGCGCCGGCGCATGGGGCCCGCGCCCGTTGCGTGATCGACTGCACCGGGCTTGCGGCCCGCAGCGTCCTAAAGGATCTGCGCGGGGTCAAAGGGGAGATGCTGCTTCTTCGTCTGCGCGATGTTTCACTGTCGCGACCCATCCGCGTGTTGCATCCACGTTTGCCGCTCTACATCGTCCCGCGCGCTGACGGACTTTTCATGGTCGGCGCAACAATGATTGAGAGCGATGAGCCGACGCGGATTACGGCTCGCTCGATGCTCGAGCTGCTGAGCGCCGCATACGCCCTGCATCCAGCTTTCGGTGAAGCCGAGATCATTGAAATCGGCACCGGCGTGCGTCCGGCGTTTCCTGACAATTTGCCGCGAATTGGCTGGCACGGCGGTGCTCTTTACGTCAACGGCCTGTACCGGCATGGATTTCTCCTGGCGCCCGCGCTGGCGCGCAGGGCTGCGCAAGTTGTGCTGGAGGACCGGCATTTCCCAGAGGTGATGCGTGAAGATACTCGTGAACGGCACCTGGTGTGAGACAACTGCCACATATCTGGCGTCGGCATTGGAGGAGCTCGGATATGGCGGATCCACAGTCGCCACGGCCTTGAACGGTGAGTTTGTCCCGGCGATCTCGCGCTGCGCCGCCCCTCTGGCCGAGGGTGATCGCCTCGAAATTCTGGCGCCGATGCAGGGAGGCTGAATGTTGAGGGTATACGACACCGAACTACGCTCTCGGCTGATGTTGGGAACGTCCCGGTATCCGTCGCCTGCGGTGTTGGCGGAAGCGGTAAAAGCGTCGCGCGCACGAGTCGTGACCGTTTCCTTGCGGCGGGAATCGAGTGGTGAGCGAGCCGGACAAGGGTTCTGGTCGCTCGTCCGTGATCTGGGTGTGCGCGTGCTGCCGAACACCGCGGGTTGCCATTCGGTGAAGGAAGCGGTGACAACGGCGCAAATGGCGCGGGAGGTCTTCGGCACTTCGTGGATCAAGCTCGAGGTCATCGGCGAGGACGACACGCTGCACCCCGATGTGTTTGGCCTGGTGGAAGCGGCACGAATCCTGTCGGGCGAGGGATTCGAAGTATTTCCCTACACGACCGAGGATCTCGTCGTGGCGGACAAACTGTTGGTCGCGGGCTGCCGGGTGTTGATGCCCTGGGGGGCGCCGATTGGCTCGGGACGGGGACTCAACAATGTATTCGGCCTGAAGGCCTTGCGGGCGCACTTCCCGGATGTCCCGCTGGTGATCGATGCAGGGATCGGCGTTCCCTCGCACGCGGCGCAGGCAATGGAGCTCGGCTTCGATGCCGTGCTGATCAATACTGCTGTCGCCCAAGCGGCCAATCCCGTCCGCATGGCAGAGGCTTTCGCTCAGGCCGTCGAAGCCGGACGTGCCGCCCGTAAGGCGGGCCCCATGGAGCCGCGAGATCTCGCGGTACCGTCCACGCCGGTGATCGGCACGGCGATTCTCCGATGACACTCGCACGTGTCTATCCGATCGTCGACAGTGCCGAGTGGGTGGGCCGATTGTTGCCGCTGGGTGTACGGCTTGTTCAGCTGCGCATAAAATTTGGGTCTGCCGCTGACGTGCGTAGCGAGATACGAAAGGCCAAGGCCCTGTGCACCCGGGCCGGCGCACAGTTGGTAGTCAACGACCACTGGTCGCTGGCCATCGCCGAGGATTGCGATTTCGTGCATCTGGGCCAGGTTGATCTCGACAGTGCCGATGTGCCAGCGCTCCGCGAGGCCGGCGTCAGGATCGGAATCAGTACCCACGATGACACCGAGCTCGCGCGGGCCCTGACACTCCAACCGGACTACGTGGCGCTCGGTCCAATCTATCCCACATCGCTCAAGGTCATGCCCTGGTCGCCGCAGGGGCTCGAACGCGTGACCGAATGGAAACGCCGGGTCGGAAAGACTCCCCTGGTGGCCATCGGCGGACTGACTGCGGAGCGGTTGCCTGGCGTGTTTGATGCCGGTGCGGACATCGCGGCTGTCGTCACCGACATTGTTCGAAATCCCAACCCGGAAGGGAGGGCCAGGGAATGGCTCGTCACCGCGGCGCGTTGCACGAGTCAACCGGCGAGCGGTCACTCATGAGTGATCGGTATTCCCGCCAGATGATTCTCCCTGAAGTAGGCGAAGCCGGACAGGCGCAGCTGGGTGACGCCTGCGTTGTGGTGGTCGGGGCCGGTGGGCTGGGCTCCGCTGTGTTGCAGTATCTATGCGCAGCCGGCGTCGGAGCTCTGGTGATCGTCGATCCTGATCGGGTCGAGGAATCGAACCTGCACCGTCAGCCGATATATCGCATGCGGGATGTCGGGCTCCTCAAGGCGCAGGCTGCCCGCGAAGCCCTGTTGAGCCTGAATCCCGAGGTTCGGGTCGAAGCCGTCTGCGAGCGCCTGACGCCCTCCAATGTGAGTCATCTGGTCGCGGCGGCCGATATCGTGGTCGATGCGGCGGACAGTTTTGCGGTCACCTATGTTGTGAGCGACGAGTGTCAGCGCGCCGGGAAAATCCTGGTCAGCGCCTCGGTGCTCGGATTGTCAGGTTATATCGGGGCTTTTTGCGGCGCAGCACCAAGCTATCGCGCTGTCTTTCCGGAGATGCCGCGACAGGCGGGGTCTTGTGCGCAGTCGGGCGTGCTGGGCACGGCCGTTGGGGTCATGGGGACGTTGCAGGCTCACATGGTGCTCGCGCTTCTGCTGCGTTTGCAGCCGTCCGCTCTCGGACAACTCGTTACAGTGGATTTCCGCACTCTGCGCTTTGGAGGGTTTTCGTTTGCCGCGGCCCACGAGCCGGGTGAAGCGGTGCTGCCTTTCATTTCGGTCGATCAAGTCACCGATGCGGATGTCGTAATCGACTTGCGAAACCCGGCCGAGGCGCCGGAATCACCGTTCCCCATTCGAATGGACGTCGCCGCTGTGGAGCGGGCGGAATCGGGAACACGCTTTCCTCCAGAGTCGCGCGTCGTGCTCTGTTGCCGCACAGGGGTTCGCGCATGGCGCGCGGCACGGGCACTGCAGAGCCGGGGGCACATGAATGTGGCGCTCATAGCGTTCGGCGGCGGGTGAGCCCACGAGTGTCTTCGGTGAATGAACCGGGTAGGGCGCGACCTGCAGTCCTTGCAATCGCCGCGACCGATTCGAGTGGTGGCGCTGGCATCACACGCGATGTGCAGGTGCTTGCCGACTTTTCGGTGGATGCCCTGTGCGTAGTCACGGCCGTTACGGCGCAGTCGGATTCCCGGATCACGGTGGTCCACCACATTCCGCCCGAGGTCATACGCGCCCAAGTTGCCGCGGCCTTTGCAACCCGGCAGGTGGGTGCCATCAAGATAGGCATGCTCGGGACTCGTGCGAGCGTCGACGCAGTCGCGGACAGCCTGCCACGGAGCGTGTCAATTCCGATGGTGTTGGACCCAGTGTTGGTGTCATCTTCGGGTGGTGTACTGCTCGATGCGGGTGGCCGTGATGCGCTGCGGAAGTATCTATTTCCGCGTGCAGCGCTGATAACACCAAACGTTCCGGAAGTGGCCGCCTTGCTTGATGCGGACATCGCAACCAGCGAACACCTGCTGATTGAGCAGGCGCAAACTCTGCTGACGCTCGGACCGCAGGCTGTCCTGGTCAAGGGCGGCCACATGAACGGCGATGAAGCCGTCGATCTGTTGGTCTGCCGAAATCACGGCCTGCACAGACTGTCTGCGCCGCGGCTCCGCGGGACCCAGCGCGGCACGGGGTGTGCATTGGCATCTGGGATCGCGGCGGGGGTAGCTTCCGGCATGTCCCTCTTCGACGCCTGCGGACGCGCGAAACGCTATGTGCTGGAGATGCTGAGCCGTCAATAACCGCGCAGGCGTAAAATACCTTACGATTACGGCAGTAATGGCGGCCGTAGTCGAGCTGAAACATTGGCGGCGGACGATTCGGCGGGGACAGCGCACCCGCGCAGCGGGTGCCGGAGGTTTATTGATGAGCGTTGCAAAACCTGTGCTGCCACCGGCGTCCGAGGCGCTTGATCCGGACATGATGCGGCGCCTGGAGCGGCTCGGATTGACGGGTCATGCGGACCAGTGGACCGAGCGCTATGTACTCTGCGAGAAGCTGGTTGACCCGGCGGTGGCGGAGCCGCGGCAGGAGTTCGAGGCGACCAGCCGATTCATCCGTGACCTGGTTGCCCATCGTTGGGCCAAGACGCGTCGCGAGCGCGAGCACGCGGAACCCAAGCGCATTCACTACCTGTCCATGGAGTTTCTGCTGGGCCGGACCCTCCGCAATAACATCATGAACCTTGCAGCGGAGCCGCTCGTGCGCCACGCCATGCAGCAGCAGGGCTGGAACCTCCAGAGAGTGATCGAGGAAGAGCCGGATGCCGGGCTCGGCAACGGCGGGCTCGGCCGGCTCGCGGCCTGCTTCATCGACTCGCTGGCGACTCTTCAGTATCCGGCAATCGGCTATGGCCTGCGATACGAGTACGGCATCTTCCGCCAGGTCATTCGCGACGGCTCCCAGGTCGAGCAACCGGATAACTGGCTTCGCAATCCCGATCCCTGGGAGATCGTCCGGCCCCAGAGAGCCTACGTGGTGCCGCTGAATTCGACCTTCGAGCTGCGCGGGTCCACGTTGAAGTTCACGCGCAACAAGCCCTCCAGTCTTCTCGGGGTGGCTTACGACCGGCCGGTGGTGGGATACGCCGCCAAATGTATCAACACGCTGCGGCTGTGGGCCGCGGTCGCGCCGCAATCGTTCGATTTTGCGGAATTCTCGCACGGCGATTTCGCCGGCGCGGTCATTCAGAGTGTAGCCGCCGAGTCGGTGACGCGGGTTCTGTATCCCGATGACTCGACCGAGGCGGGCCGGGGATTGCGCTTTTTGCAGCAATACTTCCTGGTCAGCTGCTCACTTCAGGACATCGTCGCCCGCTTTTGCCGGCAGGGGAATGTGAACTGGTCACGGCTGCCGGAACGCGTGGCGGTGCAAATGAATGACACGCATCCCTCGCTCTGCGTCGCCGAGCTGATGCGCATTCTTCTCGATCAGGCCCATCTGCCGTGGGACCAGGCGTGGGACATTACACAGCGTGCGCTCGCGTACACCAATCACACATTGCTTCCAGAGGCCCTGGAGAGATGGCCGGTGGATTTGTTCGAGACCCTCATCCCCAGGCAATTGGAGATCATCTACGAGATCAACCGCCGGTTCCTGGACGATGTTCGCCGCCGCTATCCTGGTGATGAGTCCCGAATTCAACGCGTCAGCGTGATCGAGGAGGGACCGACACGCCGTGTGCGGATGGCCCACCTGGCGGTCGTCGGCTCGCACAGCACGAATGGCGTGGCGGCCATCCACTCCGACCTGCTCCGAACGCGCGTACTGCGCGATTTTGCCGAGCTCTTCCCCGAGCGCTTCAACAACAAGACCAACGGTGTTACTCCCCGGCGGTGGTTGCAGCAAGCCAATCCGTCGCTGTCGCGACTCATTACCGAAGCAATCGGCGATGAATGGGTCGCCGACTTGTCGCAGCTGCGCAAGATGACCCCACTGGCACAGGACGCAAGCTTCCGTGCCAGTTTTCGCGCGGCAAAGCGGGAGGCGAAGACTGCGTTCGCCGACTGGCTCAAGGCGACCTCTGGAGTAATAGTGGATCCGGACTCGATCTTTGACAGTCAGATCAAACGCATTCACGAGTACAAGCGCCAGCTGCTCAACATCCTGCACGTCGTGATTCTGTACAACCGCCTGCGGCAGAATCCGAATTATCAAATGGCGCCGCACACGTTCTTCTTCGCGGGCAAGGCGGCGCCGGCTTACCACTTCGCCAAGCTCATCATCAAGCTCATAACCCGTATCGCCGACACAGTGGACGGCGACCCGGTTACCCGCGACAAGCTCAAAGTGTTGTTTCTTCCCGAATACAACGTCAGCCTTGCAGAGCGGCTCATTCCGGCGAGTGACGTGTCCGAACAGATTTCCACCGCGGGCTACGAAGCCAGCGGAACGGGCAACATGAAGTTCATGATGAACGGCGCGCTCACCATCGGAACGCGCGACGGGGCGACCATCGAGATGGCCAGTGAAGCCGGCGAGGAGAACTTCTTCCTGTTCGGACTGACGGCGCAACAGGTGGAGGACAGCACCGGTTGGTACAATCCTCGCTGGCACTATGACAATGAGGCCGAGACGCGTGCGGCACTCGACCTGATTTTCTCCAACCACTTCAGCCGCAACGAGCCCGGGTTGTTCGACCCGGTCCGCCAGGCATTGCTGGACGGCGGTGATCACTATCGGCACCTCGCAGACCTGACGGACTACGGCCGCGCGCACCGCGAACTGGACGCGTCCTATGTGGATACTGAAACCTGGTCCCGGAAGGCCATCCTCAATGTGGCGTGCTCGGGCTGGTTCTCGAGCGACCGCACCATCCAGGAATACGCCGACCAGATCTGGAACATGAAGGCCTCCCCCGTTACCTGAATCGTGGCAGCAGTTTCTGAATTTAATATCGCAGTTGTGTGATCCGTCGCACGCACCCGTCAGCAAATTGTGCCTTGAGCAGGCGCGCGGCGCGCTAGGATGCTGCTAAGGGGTCCTGTTCGCCGATTTGGCGGCGAATGCGAAGGTAAATATTTTGAATGATCACAACGGCCGTGGAGCAAACCTCCCGACACGGGAGGCATCCGCCTGCACAACTCCCGAACGGGATGTGACAGCATGCCAACGTTTGCCGTCAATCACTGACTCTTCGAGCGAAGCGTTGGTTGCGCGCAGGCAACGGCTACGGGCGGCCGGGTATCAGATCGAGCAGATCAGTGGCGTGGGTCCTGAGATTGATCCGCTGCTGCTCCAGGGCAGCATCGAAGGATTTCTGGGGTTCGCGCGGGTGCCGCTGGGAGTGGCCGGTCCCGTCCGCGTCAACGGCGTTGCGGCGCAAGGCGAGTTCTTTGTTCCCTTTGCAACCAGCGAAGGAACGCTCGTTGCCTCCTTTCAGCATGCTTTCAACGCGATGAACCGCTGCGGCGGTGTGTCGGCCGTCTGCAGTGATGAGCAGGTCAGCCGCGCACCGTGTTTCGAATTTGCAAGCTTGGCGGAAGCGCATGCGTTCGCCCGTTGGCTGCCGTCGCGCTTGACGCATCTTCAGGAAATTACGGAAACCACCTCGCGCTATTGCCGCCTGCGCACGCTTCAGGCGTCGGTGGTTGCGAACACTGTGTACGTGCTGTTCGAATTTTGTACCGGCGATGCGGCGGGCCAGAACATGGTCACCCTCGCTACGCAGGTGATCTGCGAAAAATTACTGCGTGACATGCCGCAAACGCCGCAGTCGTGGCTGATGGAGTCGATGCTTTCGGGCGACAAGCGCGCGACTCCGCTGGCGTTTCGCGCCACCCGCGGCCGCAATGTGAGCGCCGAACTGGTCCTGCAGCCGAAGCAGCTCAGCCGCTACTGGAGGACCGATGCCGAGAAGATGGAGCGTGCCTGGCGTCAGGCTGTGAATGGGGCCGCACAGACCGGAGCCGTCGGTTTGCAGGGCAACGTGGCCAATGCACTCGCGGCAATGTTCATCGCCTGCGGTCAGGATGTTGCCTGCGTGGCGGAAGCGACCACGGCCCTGACACGCGTCGAGCGGACGCGGACGGGAGAGTTGTACGCATCGATCACATTGCCCAACCTGATTGTCGGCACGGTTGGTGGTGGTACCTACCTGCCGACCGCGCGTGAATGTCTGGCCATGCTCGGCTGCAACGGCGCGGGATTTGCGAAAAAGCTCGCTGAGATCTGCGCCGTCGTCGTTCTGGCCGGTGAGATCGCCCTGGTTGGAGCCATGGCCAGCGGCCAGTTCGCAAGCGCTCACGCGTCCGGCGGCCGCAAAGGCGCATCGTCGAATGGTGCTGCCGAGTCATGACCGCGAGCGGCGCCGCCCCAAAGCGCAACCGGCCGGTGCGGAAATTCATCGTGCGCTGGATGGCCCCCCCGCTCGCACGGTTGGTATATCGCACGCTGGGTGGCTCGTGGCACTACGAGACAGAGAACGAGCATAGGCTCACGGACTTGCTGAAGGGTGACCGGCCCGTTGTCGGTGCGTTCCTTCACGCTCGAACATTCCAGCTTCTACATTACTTCAGCCGGCCGGCTCGCGGGCGATGGATGCTCATGTGCTCGCGGAGCAGCGATGGTGATGTGATGACCAGCCTCGAGGAAAGCCTCGGCTATCGGGTCGCCCGCGGCTCATCCGGCTCCGGCGGGGCGCGCGCGCTCGCGGAGATGATCAGGGCACAGCGGGAAGATCCCCAACTCCACTCCTGTCTGGCCGTTGATGGTTCACGCGGCCCGCGCGGGATCGCACAGCTCGGCATACTCACACTGGCCCGCAAGACCAACGGCGTCCTGCTGCCGGTTGCCGCTTCCACGTCCTCGTGCTGGGTGAATCAAAAGTCCTGGGATCGCACGGTGATCCCGAAATTCGGCGCCGGGATTCGTATCCTCATCGGTGAGCCGATGGACATCCCGCGCCAGTTGACTGAGATTCAAGCCGAGGATTTGCGTCTCGAACTGCAGCAGCGACTCCTCGCGATGCACGTCGACCTCGACGGCCGCATCGGGTTCAAAGACTCTCAGCCGCTGCAGGCGCCACAGGCCATGGGCGCGACATCCCCTCAGAACGCCACTGTAACAGTGACAATGTCGGCGTAGATGCCGACCACTGCGTTCTGCCGCGCCGGAATGCGTCCGTACACGGTGTAGCTCCCCGTTATTCCTGTGCCGCTCACAGTTCCGGTAGTCGCGGAACCGTCACCCCAGATGGTGAGCCGGGTCGGATCGAGGTACAGGTTATAACTCAGAAGATTGCCGGCGCTCAGCAGCGTGCGTACAGAGTAAGTGCCGCTACCGCTGCTAAACGAAATGGAATAGGACGTCGAGTCCTGACAGTTCACGTTGATCGTACCGGTGATGTCGTCATCGAGCGTACTGAAGACATCGTAGTTGCCGAAATTGAGGCCAACGGTGCTGACACTGCAGCCAGCCGGATGTGCGCAGGGTGCCGCTGCGAGGAGACATGCGAAGAGCCAGCGCCTGGGGTCCCAGTGCCCGATGTGAATGGCACTCACGGTGAGACACTCTGGCAGACATAGGGCCCGAGGCGCGGCAGCGGGTCATCGGTCTGCGAGTAGGACATCACGAATTCACAACTCTTGCCGGTCCAATTGGCGCGCACACGGTTGCTGTCGGCGAGTCCGGTTACGTAGACCTCACCACGCAAGCCGGAGGGAAACTCTTCCCCCTGCCCATTCACTTGAACCAGCGCGCCTGCGGGCAACGGCTCGCCGTTCTTCTGCTGTACCAGAAGCAGCGCACCGCGGGGACGTGTCACTGGGAACCGGAGGATGACTCCGCTACGGAAATAAGGGACCGCCTGTACCTGCATGGCATCAACTACGACATCGAGCGGCAGATCTGCCTGCTCAACGCGGATGACATTGCTCTGATATGCGCGCAGGCCCGGCAGGAGCAAGTACCCTCGAGCATCAGTCCGGCCAATAAGCTGATTCTCGCGGTAGAGGCGCACATCGGGCTGCGTACCGACCTCGGCTACTGCAAAGCTGTTGTCGATGCGCCTACTGGGAAAAACGTGATCTGCAAGTATCGCAAAGCCGCCGCTGGCGGACGCTTGGGTGAATGTCACGCCAGACTGTCTGCGTGCTTCGACCTCGTAGGTGCCTAAATCTCCTTGCAGGTCCAATGTTGCGTCTGCAGCACGCGTCTCGCCCGTGTCGGCGATGAGGCGATAGCCCATCCCACGGCCGGCAGGCAAGCTCTGCTGCAAGTCCAGTTCCGTGCCGGTTCCACCCGCATCCGACGTCGTAGTTGCACTGGCGATAGTGCGCGCATTGACCGAATGTGTGAGGCTAAGTGCAATCATCGTGTCGCGTGTATTGGTCAACGTCCGGGCTACCGAAAGAGTGAGGTAGCCCAGGCCGCCGATGTTGATGCTGTCGCGGGCGCTCAGAATCTCAATCGCATGGCCATCGCGGTAATCCTGCCGAGTGCGGCTGATACTCACTGAACCCAGCCGGCGCAATCCTGCGATCGCGAAGAGCTGGCTCTTCAGGCGCGGGGTGGCTTCGTGAGGTAACAGGCCGAGACGCGTAAACTCCGGGCTCGCATACTCGACGTTGGCCCCGAAACTCAGCCAATGCGCAGCGCGCTCGAAGCCGAGGTTGAACAGCTGCCCCTGAGCCTGCCCATTGCGGCTGCCCGCCGCAGATGCGCTCAGTACGCCGAAATTCGACAACAGCAGCGCGCCCGCGATGCCGAACGTCTGTTGGTCGCGCAGGATTTCGCCGTGAACTTCCGCGGTGAGCCAATTTGTGACGCCCCACCGATCGGTACCGACGATCAACGGGCGTCCGTAGTGGTCGCTGACAACGCCGTAGTCCTCGCGTGCCGCGCCTGCCTCGAGTGAATAGTCCTGCAGTCCAGCTCGCAGCAGGCTCGGGCTCGCATAGTAGGACTCGGTGATTACTCGTTCACGGCCCAGCAGATCACGCACGACGAGGCGTATGTCACCTTCGCCCGTGATAACCGGTACATCATCAATTCGGAAGACGCCACCCGGTACATCGTTGCGAAGGCGCAGGGAATCGTTAACGTACACATCGAGAGTGGACGGCACGGCCGCTTCGCCTCCAACACTCGGAAGAGGCATCGTGATCAGTCCGGGACGCGTTGAAAAGTTGGAGGACCACTGGATGCCACCGAAGCGCACGGCGCTGCCCCACCATGCGCTTGCCCCGGTAATCGAGTCGCCAAACCTGAAACTGAGTGCGTCTTGCGGGTGATCCGTGGTCCACGTCGTGTCGAGCCTGATGCTCTGGGTTTGCCGATGACGGTGCCGTTCCAGGAAGCTCATGACGCCGGCACCCGCGGGGCCGAACAGGCTCGCTTCAAACAGGCCGCTCAAGCTCGTATCCCCGGGCGCGTTCGCGGCAACGAAGTCGTAATTCAGGAAGCCGCCCCAGGGGGGTAGGGGAGCGGGCACATACTGCGACTTCGTTCCATCGAGGGTCACCTGGTCGAAGAGGGAAGCCTGGGCGTCGATCGTGACGATCTGACGCTCGTCGTCCAGTTGATACGACAATCCCGCCAGTCCGTCGAGCGGGACATATTGTTCGCCTTGGTAGTCCACCGCCGCTCGAGTGGGTGCTCGCAGGCGCCAGTTGGACAACTGCGCGGCCGGCGCCAGCAGGCGGCCGTGCGGCTCCCGCAGGAACAATGCAACCTGTTCGGCCTTCTGACCGTTCACGGAGACCTCGAGCCAAGTTTCCTCGGCAGAGTCAGGAGCCGCGGTGGCCTGGGCGCGCGCGCTCATCGTCGCACACGCGACGGCGACAATGGCCAAGCGAGTCCACATGGTTGCCGCCGCCCTTCCACACGGCCCTGGGCGCGCGGCTAGCGTGCGGCTGGGGATGTCGTCGTGGGCTTCGATTCCCGCGCGTCATCCTCGAGTTTTACCTCAGACCGCACTTTGCCTGTGTCGGCTTGATCAGAGATGCTCAGTAGCGTGCCGGCCGGGGGCACGGACTTCACATCCACCGTCCACTCGCGGCTGTTGTCAGGCAGTACGTACTCTGACATGTTGCGGCTCGACAGTTTCGCTCCATCGGCTGCAAGCGCGACATCGAGCTGTCCGAGTTGGATATGAGATGCACCGGCGTTGGTCGCTCGCACGCGAATCTTGCCGTCCTGTGTTCGCAGTGCGCGCCAGTGGACTTCCGGTGCGGGTGGACGAGGCGGCACCACGAAAATCGGCATGCTGACCAGCAGAGCGACTCGCAGTCCTTGCGAAATCGGCTCGGGCGGCGGCACTTCCCTCAGGAATAATCGATAAGTCAGCTCCTGCCGTGAATCGGGCGGGCGCCGCAAACCCACGCGGACGATCCGGGACGCTCCGGGCTGAATGGTGAGAATCGGCGGAGTCGCCAATACCTCGGTTGTGGGTGCGAGCACATCCACACCATCGTGTTGGCTCCAGCTGGAAGTCTCCAACTGCACCACGGTCGGCTCCGATCCTACGTTCTGCACCGTCACGGCGGCGACCGCCTGTGTTGCCGAGAGGGTGACTCGCACCGGATTGACGGCAAAGGAGCCTGCGTGAGCCAGTGACACGGGAGCGATGACTACGGCCAGGCCCCGGAGGACCTGGCCGATTTGCTTCGTTGATATCATGGACAGGCGGAAGATCAGAACGTGATGGTCGCGACGACCGTGTCGCTATAGTTGCCTGCCGGGACGTTCTGCCCCGCAGTTACCGCGCCGTACACTGTGAGGCCTGTAAGAATGCCCGCCCCAGTGTGCGCAACGCCGGTGCCTGCTGTGTCACCCCACACAACCGTACGTCCCGTGTCCGAGTACAGCGAGTAGGTGAGGAAGTCAGTGCCGCCGTCCTTGAGCCGTCGTGCCGGAGCGGCTGCCGTTGATCCACCAGCTGGGTTAGCTCCTTGTCCCAGAGTCACCGTGGTGCTCGCACCACTCGTGCAAGTGACGCTGACAGTTCCGGTGCCGTCGAGCGCCGTCGCGGCGTTCGCACTGACCGGATCGTACGCACCGAATGCTACCGGTGCGGTGGATATCGTGCAGTTGGCACTCACAGTAGCCGTGACCGCCAGCCAAAATCGCCCCAGTACCGAGTGGCGATCCCGTTTTGAGCTGCGGACGTGCCTTTCTACGTCAGAAGTGGCTCACCCCGGTCGTTGGTGGTCTGCGGTGGGTCATTCAGGCAGTGAGGCAGTTGGGTCCGTATGCGGCCATTGAGCTGTTACTTCCCGGCGGCTCACTGCTGGCCATCGCGCTGTGGCTGTATCGACGCAATCGCCTTGCGCGCCAGGCGAGTCCACACACGCTACGGCTTCGGGTCAGTCGGAATTTGCTCGCGCCCTGCGCCCTGGAATAGGCTAAGTTACTGTTTTTACGCTGAGAATGTATCCATGCGGGCGGGTTTCGTATGGCCCTGGCTGATGGGCACGCTGACATTTTTTGCCGAAAGGGCGGTCGCGGCCGAAACGCCGCCCGCGGCATCCGGGAGCGCCATTCGCTATGTCGAGGCGGCTCGCCTGTTCCAGTTGAGCTCGCCGAAGGCTTCTTACGTCTTCGGCATCAACGAGCGCGGCGAGCTGCAAGCGCTGCATTGGGGCGGGCGCGTTGCCGATGACGATGCAGTGCCGGCAGCGCGGGTCGGCCGCGACAGCTCGTCTTTCGAACCGACCACCAGCACGGTGCAACAGGAATATCCCGGCTGGGGCGCTGCCTTTTACGGCGAGCCGGCCCTGAAGCTGAGCTTCCCCGACGGCAATCGCGATGTGGTTCTGCGCTATGTCTCGCATCGCATCCAGGGGCCACGCCTGTGGGTGCAGCTCAAGGACATCTCGCGTGATGTGCGGGTCGAGCTGCGTTACGAGATCGATCCGGAAACCGGAGTCCTGGCGCGTTCCGCAAGCATCGAGAATCACACCGGCAAGCCGCTGGTCGTGCAACAGGCAGCCGCTGCGGCCTGGAGCCTGCCGCGCGCCGATGACTATCGGTTGTATTCGCTCTCGGGCCGCTGGGCCGGCGAGTGGAGCGTCGATGAGAGGCGGCTGGCCCCAGGGACGACGGTGTTGGAAAGTCGGCGGGGCTCGACGGGCCATCAGAACAATCCATGGTTCGCCGTCGCGCGCGCTGACAGCAACGAAGAATCCGGCCCGGTCTGGTTTGGCGCGCTTGCCTGGAGCGGCTCCTGGCGCATCACTGTTGAGCAAGACCCCACATACCGGCTTCGTATCACCGGTGGCTACAATCCGTTTGACTTCGGGTACCGTCTCGCAGCGGGCGCTGCGCTGGAAACACCGGTGTTCTATGCCGGCTACACCGAAGGCGGGCTGGGCGAGGCTTCGCGTCTGATGCATCATTTACAGCTCGCGCGGATCCTGCCGGGGGCTCCGCGTTCGCGCCTGCGTCCCGTGCTCTACAACTCCTGGGAAGCGACGCAGTTCGACAGTAGATGAAGCGGGTCAGATCAAGCTTGCGCAGAAGGCCGCAGCGATCGGAGTCGAGCGCTTCGTGATGGACGACGGTTGGTTCGGCGCGCGCAACAACGACAAGGCGGGTCTGGGTGACTGGACGGTCAACCGTAGCAAATTTCCACGTGGCCTGAAACCACTCATCGACGAGGTGAAGTCACGGGGCATGGACTTCGGTCTGTGGGTCGAGCCCGAAATGGTCAATCCGGACAGTGACCTGTATCGCCGCCATCCGGACTGGGTCCTGAATTTCCCGGGCCGCCCGCGGACCCAGGCGCGCAATCAACTCGTGCTCAACCTGGCCCGGCCCGATGTGCGCGACTACGTGTTGCGCGTGTTGGACGAATTGCTGACGCAGAACGACATTGCCTTTCTCAAGTGGGACTACAACCGCAACTGGTCGGAACCTGGTTGGTCCGGCCAGGCGCCTGAAGACCAGCAGAAGGTGTATGTCGCCTATGTCGAGAATCTGTACTGGATCCTGCAGCAGGTACGCGCGCGGCACCACAATGTGGAAATCGAGTCCTGCTCCGGCGGAGGCGGACGCGTCGACCTGGGCATTCTAGGCCTGACGGATGAGGTCTGGCCTTCTGACAACACCGACCCCTATGACCGCCTGAGCATCCAGGACGGTTTCACGCATGCCTACACACCCGCAGTGATGATGGCGTGGGTGACCGATTCGCCGAATTGGCTCAACCAGCGCAGCACCTCGCTGGAATACCGATTCCTGTCGTCGATGCAGGGGTCATTGGGCATCGGCGCCAATTTATCGAGTTGGAGTGACAACGACTCCGCAGTCGCCGGCCGGGATCGTGTTTGAACGGGCGAGCTCACTATGAAGGCCGGGCATCCAGGCATTGCGCCAGTGCTTCACGCAAGGCCCGCATCTTGGGCGGCTTACTCAAGACATGATCCACGTGGGGCGGAATGTCTCCCTCGGCAACCAGTCGCTGTCCCCAGCCAGTCAACATCAAGACGATTGTCTCCGGGGCAGCCGTCTTGATAGCGCTGGATACCCTTCGCCCATCCACGTAGGGCATACCTAGATCCGTAATCACGACAGGGAATGGATTGCCCTGCGCTCGTGCTGCAAGGAAGGTATCGATGCCAGCCTGGCCCCCATCCGCCGTCGTTACCCCGTGACCGTCGGCGGTCAAGGTCTCGCGCAGCGATTCAAGTACTAACGGATCATCATCCACGACCAGGACACGCAGCGGCGGCACCACGCCGGCGCCCGCTGAAACTTCTGCGCCCGCCGTGGGCGCGGTCGGTATCGGAAAACTGAGGCGGATGGTGGTGCCTTGGCCGACCGCGCTCTCGATTTCAATATTCGCGCTGTGACGTTGTATCGCGCCATATACCATCGCAAGTCCCAGCCCCGTGCCGCGCTCGCCTTTAGTGGTAAAGAACGGCTCCAGACAGCGGCGTCGCGTCTCCTCATCCATCCCGATGCCTGCATCGACAACCTCGAGCTGCACGGATTCGCGTGTTGAAGACTCCTGCGAACGAGCTTCCTCGTCCTGCACGACTCGGGTTCGCAATGTCAGCGGGCCGCCATTCGGCATGGCATCGACGGCGTTGAAGATCAGGTTAGTGAGCGCCTCCCGAATCTCATTGTCGGCGCCCAGGATCGTCGGCAGGCCCGGAGCCAGATCAGTCCGCATCTCGATTGCAATGCCACGCCTTTGTGCCATGTCGCTCCAGCGGGCGCGCGTCAGGTCCACGATCTGCCGCACCAAGGCATTCATGTCTACTGGAACCAGCGTCGATTGAGGTTCACGTTGCCGATAGAATTCGCGCATGCGCGCCACCGTTTGCGCGACGTCGTCAATCGCCCGCTGGATGGTTTCAAGGTGGCTGCGGGCGCGTGGACTCAAGCCGGGCTCCCGCTCCAATAGCGATTCAGTGTAGAGAGCTACGGGAGAAATTGCGTTGTTGATATCGTGCGCGATGCCGCTTGCCATTTGCCCCAGGGCGAGCAGCCGCTCCTGTTGCATTACCGCCTTCTGTGTCTGACGCAGGTCGTCGTACGCCTGTTGCAGAGCCCCGTAGAGTTGGACCTGGTGGGCGGCCAGTGCGACATGCTCGCTCACTTGCCGCACAAATTCGCATTCGCCGCTGCTGAAGCTGTGGGACTGCTGGCGGGCAGCGATGAGGACTCCGAACACCTTGCTTTCGACGAGCAGCGGAGCCGCGACCATTGCGCGCAAAGTGCCTCTTGCCAACCGCTGCGCAAAAGGGAAGGGGACGGAGGTGATATCCGGCTCGTACACCAGCCGGCCGCGCACGCAGTGCGAGAGTCCGTTCTGATCGATCTCGATGCGGGCCTGCTTGGTCATCGCAAGCTCCATTGCCAGCGCTTCGCTGCGCGAGCCGACGCTCGTGACGATGACGCAATTCTCGGCCGGGTCATACAGGCAGATGCAGCAGAAATCGACGGGCAGCTGCTCCTCCAGAGTTCGGATGACCACCTGAAAGATGCTCTGGATATCCTGACGCTCGCCGATCGCCCGGGTAATGTGTTGCAGCAGGCTCAGCCGCGCCAGTTGCGCATGCACCTTGGCTTGTGCAAGCCTGCGCTCGGTAATGTCCCTCGCAATCTTGGATACCCCGACGATCAGGCCGCGGTCGTCGCGGATCGGGGAGATGGTGACCGAAACATCGATTTTCGTTCCATCTTTCCGCACCCGTACCGTCTCGAAAGGATCAGTCGTCTCACCGCGCGCAATTCGCCCCAGGATGGTGGGTTCCTCGCTCGAACGCTCCGGCGGGATGAGCATGGCCATCGGCTTGCCCACTGACTCCTGTGAGGAATAGCCGAACAGGCGTTCTGCGCCAGGATTCCAACTGGTGATGACCCCATCGAGATCTTTGCTGACGATGGCATCATCGGAGAATTCGATAATGGATGCCAGCTGCGCATTCTCTTCTGCCGCCTTCGCGAGTTGGGCGGTGCGTTGTTGGACGCGAACTTCAAGTTGATCCTTCGCGTCGCGCAATGCTCCCTCGGCCAGGGCGCGGCCCGCGAAGTCCCGACGAATCGCAAACAGCGCCAGACCGACGAGTCCGCAGCCAAGAAACCCACCTCCGACGATGACCCCCTTGGCAACCGTGGAGCTGCGGTTGGCCCGCTGTTCGCGCTCACTGAGCAAGGCCGTCTCCGCTTTCTTCATCTCATCGATGAGACGGCGGATCCGGTCGTGAAATCGCTTGCCCTTGCCCGAGAGAATTTCGCCCTGGGCTGCCGCGAAGCCTTGGCTCTTCCGCAGCTCGATGACTGCGCGCAGACTCGCAAGGCGCTCGGTCACGAGCGGTACTATGGAGTCGAGCCGCTGTGTCTGAGCGGGATTGTCTGCTGTCAGCTCGCGCAGGCGCTGCGCCTGGTCCTCAACGAGCGCGGCAGACTTTTGGTAGGGTTCCAGGTAAGTCTCATCCCCCGTGATGACGTACCCGCGTTCAGCAGTCTCGGAGTCGGTTGCGCCTGCAATGAGCGATTCGAGGCGGCTGAGAACCTCGTGTGTATGCGCAACCCACGCCGCATTCTCGTTCAGCCGAACGACACTCAAATAGGAGACCAGTCCGACGACGCCCAGGCACGCGAGCGCAAACGCAAACCCCACCGCGACTTTCCGCGCCGTCGCGTCGAGTTCTCCGGCCGTGGCCTTGCCTTCGCGCGAGTTTGCAGTGTGGTGTAATGTTTTCGGTGTAGAGGGCACTATGTGCGTGATCTTAGCAGTCGCCCGTGGCCTTGCATCAAACTCGTGCGCGCGCGGGATAGTCAGCGAGCGGATGTGTTCCGTAGCTCGACCGGCAAGCCGTGTGGTGTGGTGCGATACGCCTCGGCCCACGCTTGTTTTTGTGCCAGCAGCGATGCCGGATCAGCCAGGCCCTTTGCTACTACCAGGCGCTCCAGCGCTGTCAGCCAACATTGGTAGTAGATTGAGCCTGCGTCCGCCTCACTGTGCTGCGTCGCGCTCGTCGGCTGCTGCGTCGCGGCGGCCAACTCCTCAGCAAGTGCGGCGGCCCATTCCTTCCAGGAGAAACAGCCTTGCGCGGATAGCCGGACGGCGAGTGCGAAAGCTTCGGCCTGCCAAGGCTCGGCAAAAACCGGCCCCCCCGCGTCGCGGGGCAGACGTGGCAGCACGGCCAGGCTCTCCGGCTCCGCAGTCGAGTCAGGCCGGTTCAAGGTAGTCGTCCCACAAATCAACGTAAACACCATCCTGCGGTGCAGCGTCTGCTCCCCACAACTCGCGCGCGGCGAAGCGTACCGAGTACACGTGCTGCGGTTTCTCGCCGAGAAAATGAGCATTCGTATCCGGAAAGACAAACACACCGTGATCGCGGTGGATGATGCCCAGTTTGCCGCGCACGTAGCGCGGCTCACGTGTATGACCGGTCGGGTTGATATTGCGCGCACGCACGTGCTGCCCGATTTGGAAGCGCGGGGCCACGGGCACGTCACGGCTCGTCGGCACACCTTTCGCGATCAGCTCCGCGGCCTTGTCAACGCTGAGTGCCGGAACCGCAACGGGCACTCCTGGATCCGGTGTGCCGCTCTCGAGTTCCGCGGGCCTGATGAAACCCCGTTTCTCGAGCAACACGAGAAACGCCGCGAATTGCCTCTCGTAGTAGCTCATCCGCAGGTACTCAGCCGCGGGGACCAGCTCCACCTCATGTCGGCTAACATCAATATTCCACCGACGCCAGGCTCCCATCGCACGCCGCAGCGCGAACACTCGGCGCTCCCACAGGTGATGAAACACAGGCTCGTTCCGTTCTTGTTGGATCGGACCCATTCCGTGCATGCCGCCCATGTCGTGCATGCCGTTCATGCTCGATCGCCGTGTTGCACAGTTATCCTGGCCACGCCCACCATTGCATCGCGCGTGACGAGCGCCGCCAATTCGGTATCGTCCATGCTCTGCGTGCCGGCAGGCCGTTCCGGAAGCACGAGGTAGCGCAATTCCGCAGTGCTGTCCCACACTCGCAGCTCAACTGCGTCCGCCAGATGCAGCCCGAACTCCCGCAGTACACCGCGCGGATCGATCACGGCCCGAGACCGATAGGGTGCCGATTTGTACCAGACGGGCGGCAAGCCCAGGACCGGCCAGGGATAGCACGAGCACAACGTGCACACGACGAGGTTGTGTATCGTGGCAGTGTTCTCAACCACGACCATATGCTCGCCCTGCATACCCCCATAACCCAACTCAGCAATGGCTGCATCCGCATTGCTCAGCAAACGTTGCTTGTAAGCGGGGTCGGACCAGGCACGCGCCACTACCCGGGCGCCGTTGCGTGGTCCGATCTTGTGCTCGTAAGTATCAATCAGCACCTCGAGCGCCGCGCGATCGACCAGGCCCTTTGCCACCAGCAGTGATTCCAGCGCCTTGACCCGCAGGGCCGGATCGGAGGGGGCGTCCTGGTGATCATGATCGGTCGTGGTCATCGGATCTTCTTGCCATCACTGCTGTCGGTTGTCAATTCGATCTGTGCAGTGCAAGTGGCCCTTGCGAAATTGGAACATCGCTCGAATTGGCCGGGCCGCTGGAACGAGTGGTCCAGCCAATTGCCATCCGCGCGTTAAAGGCTCAAGATTCGTACAGATGGTCACCCAGATCGACACCCGCAAGCTCTACGTGCAGGTCGCTGACTCGATCACGGCTTCGATCAAGTCAGGCGAGTACCCGTCGGGGGCGCGGCTGTCTTCCGAGCGCGAGCTCGCGGTTGCATTCAAGGTGAGCCGGACCACGATCCGCGAGGCAATGATCGCGTTGGAGATCCGTGGCCTCGTCGAGGCGCGGCCCGGCTCGGGAATTTATGTGAGCGATCATCCGCCGCCGCACGCGGGTGCGGAGGATCTCGATATCGGAGCCTTCGAGCTGATCGAGGCGCGGCGCCTGTTCGAAGGCGAGGCGGCCGCACTGGCGGCGGCCATGATCACCGATGAGCAGTTGCAGGAGATCGAGGCCATTCTCGGGGATATGGTCAGCGAGAACGCACGCAAGCAGTACGAAGAGATGGCGGATCGCAGCTTTCATGTTGCCATTGCGCGTGCCACTCGCAACACGGCGATTACGACAGTCGTCGAGCTTCTGTGGGATATGCGGTACAAGTCACCTCTCTGCGCAGACATGCTCGAGCGGGCCCGCCGTGCGGGTCTGAAGCCGCGTGTCAGTGAGCATCGACGGATTTTTTCCGCTTTGCGCCAGCGCAACCCGAAGGCCGCGCGCCGCGCAATGCGCGATCACTTGCGTCGCGTCATTGACGCCATCCTGGCGGCGACTGAGACCGATGCGGTCAATCGTGCCCGCAAGAAAGCCGTGAGCAAGCGCAACGAGTACACGCGGCGGCTGTCGGTCTGAGGTCGAACGCCACGGCGCGACGTCTACGGTCCAGAGAATCCAATGCGGATACCGTAGAACCGGTCGAAATCCCGCGGCAACTGCTGGGTATAAGCAGTCCCGCCTGGCGGGAAGGTATAGTTGCCCCGTACGTTGTTCCTGTTCACCGCATAGTGCCTGTCGAGCAGGTTATTGCAGAACAACGTCACGGTGTACCGCCTGTCGCGCCGCGGCGTGAGCGTGAGACTCAGATTCGTGATGTTATAAGTGGGCTGCAGCGTGCCCGGATCCTTGGTGACGGCGAAGTTCTCGGCGCTCTGCCAGACCGAGGTGATATTCAGATCCGCATCCAGCGGCACGACCGGCAGGCCGTGCGTGTAATCCAGGCCGGCATTGACCTTGTTTCTGGGCGCGTTGGGCAACGTGGCACCCGCCAGGTCCTGAAAGGCGGGCGAGCCCGTACAGGTGGTAGGCACGGTTTGACCTGAGTAGCATTGCCCGATCGGGTAAGTAACGGCGTGGGCATCCGTGTAGGCATAACCGACGTTGGCATGCAGGTACTCGGTAATGCGGGCGACGCTCTCGAGTTCCACGCCGCGGCTGCGCACCTTTGGAATGTTGGTCAAAATGAACTGATTCAGCAGATTCGGCACCATCGTCTGCACCTGGAAGTTCGAATATTCCGTGTCGTAAACCGTCGTGTTCAGCACCAGCCGCCGGTCAAACCATTCGCTGCGCAGTCCGGCCTCGTAGTCGTCTGACTTCTCGGACTTGACGGGGAACGTTGCCGCTTCCTGCGGCGTGGTCGCCGTGACCAGGTCGTACGCGACACCTTTGTAGCCCTTCGCGTAAAACGCGAAAGCCATCAGAGCGTCCGTGAACTGGTACTGCAAGCCGACCTTGCCCGTCGTCACGCTATCTACGTGTGTGGTCTCCGCACCATAGGCCGGGAGATGGAACGCCTTGTAGTAGTTATCGTAGCCGTAACTGCTCTCCTCCCGATTCAGGCGCAGACCCGTGATGAGGGTGGTGCGGGGCAGAATCTGCCAGTCCGTCTGGCCGAACAGCGCATAGTTGTAGTAACGCGTTTCGCCGCGGTAGTTGGAGATAGCCGCCTTGTTTGCGTCGAAACCGCGGCGGAAACTGCGCGAGAGATCGGCGTTGGAGTAATAGGCTCCGAACAGATAGTTGAAATTGCGATGGCCGTTGGATGAAATACGAAACTCCTGACTGAAGGACCGCACGTCGAATCTGCCACCCTGAAGCAGTCCGCCATGCTCCTGCGTGGTGGTGGGTGCCGGGATGGAACCGGCCGGCTGGTTGGGGTTAAACGGCGTCAGGTACTGCAGGGTATCGACATCGGTGGTGTCGTAATCGGTGAAATCACGCAGCTTGTATTGGTCAACGGAGCTGATGGAGAGAAACGTGGCGGGCCCGAAATCATAGGCCAGGTGGGACGACAGGCCGACGTCGGAAGTATTCGCTATTGGTACCTGGTCCACCCGGACTGCCGTATTGTCCAGGCTGGGAGTGATTCCGGGCGCGGTCACGGACTGCGTCAGCGCGGCTACCCCAAAAAGCCGCGAGCCGGGGTCCAAACGTGTGAGCGGGACTCCGCAGCAATGCGCGTGGTCCTCGGTGTAATGCGCCGTCAGGGTCAGGTCCAACTTGTCATCGGGCTGCCAGCGCAGCTTGCCGCGTACGCTGGTCGCGTGATCGTCGTTGATTTTGTGGCCGGTCGTGAGATTGTCCACGTTGCCGCCGTAGCTGCGGACAGCGCCACTCACCCGATAGGTCAGGGTGTCGGAGATGGGCCCGGAGAGACTCAGCGTGTAACGCTGCTCGTGGTCATTGGTGGCTTTGGCATCGCCAAAAAAGGTGAACGTGTTGGTCGGCGCCCTGGTCGTGACGTTGACGACGCCGGCGGAGGCGGATTTACCGAACAACGTACTCTGCGGGCCATTCAGCACTTCCACGCGGTCGAGATCGACGAGGTCCGTGAATGCCTGCGCCTGGTAGCCCACGGCGACGTCATCGACGACCACGAGCACGCTGGGTTCCGCCGCTATACTGAAAGCAAAGGTACCGATACCGCGGATGACAATCGAGCTGTTGGCGGGTTGGTCGCCCGTGGTCACCGTCAGCGATGGGGCAAACTTCGCCACATCCGCAAATCCGGAGACATTCGCCTTGCCCAAGGTGTCGCCGCTGACGACCGTCACAGCGATCGGGACGTTCTGAACGTTCTCCACCCGCTTCTGCGCGGAGACCACGATCTCTTCGAGTTGGGTATCCTGGGCGACGGCTGGAGGCGCGCCATACAGGCAACACAGGAGCGCACCCGCTCCGCATAGACCCGCGCGAGGCATGGACGACATAGGAACTCCTTCCCCTCAATCTGGAATTCTTCGCGTCTCGACGGTGCTAACTTATATTGGCCAGGCCGCTTTGGCAACATGTGGCCCGACCGGAGGTCTCGTATCGGCCGGGCCACACGATGAAAGGTGGCTGGACCAAAATGAGGCAGCCCGGTCGCCGAGGGTCTGGAGCTGGGTTCTTGTCAAAGAGGTTCCTGGCACCGAGCGTGAACTTGAACGACTTCAGCCCCAAGTGCTCCACTGCCGTGAACGTATCGATTAATATGAAACGCAACATTCATCACGGGATTTCTCATGCCGATGCGAATTGTGGCCGCGCTCACCGTGGCGATGGCGATGCAGGCCATCGTTGCCGCTCAAGAACCTCCCATGGCGCCGCTGCGTCCCGATCAAACGGCATTCCGAGAGCTCTACAAAGAACTCGTGGAAACAAATACGACCCTGTCGGCAGGCAGTTGCACCCTGGCAGCCGAACACATTGCGGCACACCTGAAGGCGGCCGGATTCGAGGAAAAGGACATCACACTGTTTTCGGATCCCGAGCATCCCAAAGAAGGCGGCGTGGTTGCCGTGCTCGCGGGAAAATCGAAATCCGCAAAACCCATGCTACTGCTGGGGCATCTGGATGTGGTGGAGGCCAAGCGGGAAGACTGGGTCCGCGACCCATTTACGTTGATCGAAGAAAACGGCTACTTCTACGGCCGCGGAACCGCGGACATGAAGGCGATGGATGCCACCTGGGTGGATGCGATGATGCGCTTCAAACAAAGTGGTTACCATCCGAGACGCACCATCAAGATGGCGCTGACCTGCGGTGAGGAGACCACGTACGCGTTCAATGGCGCCCGGTGGCTGGCGAAGAACAGACCCGAGCTCATCTCGGCCGCTTTTGCCCTGAATGAGGGCGGCGGTGGGCGCACGGACGGGCATGGCAAGTTGCTGGTGCAATCCATGCAGGTCGGCGAAAAGGCCGCGCAGAACTATCGGCTCGAGACCACCAATCCCGGCGGTCACAGTTCCATCCCGATTCGCGACAATGCGATTTACGAGCTCGCCGACGCTCTGGCCAAGGTGCGCGACTACGAATTTCCAGTCAAATTGACCGACACCACGCGCGCGTTTTTCGCCAAAGCCGGTGCGGCGCGCGGCGATGACCTGGGACGTGGGATGGTGGCGCTCGCGCAGAATCCGAACGACGCGGCGGCTGAAGCCAGCGTCTCCAAGGATCGCAGTTATCACAGCATGCTGCGCACCACTTGCGTCGCCACGTTGTTGGATGCCGGACATGCAAACAATGCACTACCACAGCGTGCCACAGCCAACGTCAACTGCCGCATTTTCCCCGGAGAAACCGTCGAAGGCACACAAGCCGCGCTTGTGGCTGCCATAGGCGATCCAGGCGTCAAAGTGACGCCAGTGCCGCCGGTTCGGCCGGTCGCCGTACCGCCACCGCTGGACCCCAAGATCCTGGGTCCAGCCGAGAAACTTGTCGCCAAATACTATCCGGGTGTACCGCTCGTCCCTTCCATGTCCACGGGCGCAACTGACGGCATTTTTCTCGAAGCCATCGGTATTCCCGTTTACGGCGCGCCGGGCGGTTGGGGAGATCCCGATGGCAATGGTGTCCACGGCCTCAACGAGCGCCGCAGCGTCCGTTCAGTGTTTGTGGGACGAGACTTCCTCACCGACCTGATCAAGGTCTACGCGGACGCGAACTAAACATCGCGTGACGACCCCTGCAGCGTTCAGGCCTCAAGCCTCGCCGATGTCTTCGTCCCAGACGTCGGGATGTGCCCGGATGAAAGTCGTCAGCAGGTCGACGCATTCCGATGAGTCGAGATCGACAACCTCCACTCCTCGCTCGCGCAACCAGTCGATTCCGCCTTGGAAGGTGCGCGACTCGCCGACCACTACTTTGCCGATCCGAAACTGCACGATCAACCCGCAGCAGTACCAGCACGGAGCCAACGTTGTGACCATGATGGTGTCCTGGTATCTACGCTGACGGCCTGCCTTTCGGAAGGCATCTGTCTCGCCGTGAACCGACGGGTCACCTTCTTGGACACGACGATTGTGACCTCGCCCCAGCAGCGCACCATTCTGGTGAAAGAGGGCCGCGCCGATCGGAATTCCTCCTTCGGCCAGTCCAGCCTTTGCTTCCTCCAGGGCGACATCGAGCATGGCCCGGTAATCAAAACCCGCTGTCATTCACCACCTCGTGATATCGCAACTTGCTGATTAGTGAGGGTTTATCTCGCGGTCAGGGGTAATTCTACACCGGGTGTGCGGTGGCTCACTTCCGAACTCGGCTCGGGTAGATTAAGTTCATATCCAGGATGACAAAGAACCCTCCCGGTCACATACGCTTAACCTCGCACTCATCGGGAGGCAAGCCCCACAAGTTTCCCCTCGAATGGGGTGCGTCAACAGCGCAGGCCCGCGGTCCTGTCATTGGCTCGACGACAGCACGCGGTCATCGCAACGTGATTGGTGCGCATGGGGGCGCCTATTCAATCTACCGCGCACTCGCAGTTTCATCCGGCACACTGGATCCGAACGCCCGGCCCGATCTGAAAGACACCGGCCCGGTCGTCGAGATGGGTCCTCACCGCCAGTGGGTGGGGCAGCAGACGATCGTGTCGCTCGATCCCTGGGGGCATCGAGTGGCCGAAGACTTCGGTGCCGAAATCGAGGACGGCCTGGATCTTCGTCCGACGATTGCGATCACCAAGGCACGCCTGATGCTGCCAGAGGTTCGCGAAGCGATCGAGCTGGGCAGGCTCTCGGAGGATGGTGTAGTCATTCACGCAGGGGGTGAGGTAGGCGTGACCAAGGCCGCCATCGACCCGGTTTGGTACCTGCCTGGTGTTGCGGAGCGTTTTGGCGTTACGGAGACGTTACTGCGTCGAACCTTGTTCGAGCAGACTGCCGGTATGTATCCGGAACTGGTCACCCGCAAGGACCTCCATGTTTTCCTGCCTCCAATCGGCGGCACCACGCTGTATATCTTTGGTGACCCCGCAGCCATCTGCGACCCGGCGCGTCCATTGACCTGTCGAATCCACGATGAGTGTAATGGCTCTGATGTTTTCGGCTCGGACATCTGTACGTGCCGGCCGTATCTGACACATGGCGTCGAGGAGTGTATTCGCACGGCCCAGGCGGGCGGCGCCGGACTGATCGTCTACAACCGCAAGGAGGGGCGGGCGCTCGGGGAAGTTACGAAATTCCTGGTATATAACGCGCGTAAGCGTCAGCCGGGTGGAGATCAGGCCGCAACGTACTTCGCGCGTACTGAATGCGTTGCGGGTGTCCAGGACGCACGATTTCAACAGCTCATGCCCGACGTCATTCACTGGCTCGGAATTAAACGAATCGATCGCCTCGTGTCGATGTCGAATCTCAAGTACGACGCCCTGATTGCGGCGGGAATCGAGATTGGTGAACGGGTCCCGCTTCCGCCTGATCTGGTTCCGCAGGACGCAATGGTCGAGATTGAAGCAAAGAAGGCGGCCGGCTACTTTGTACCGGAGTCGGAAATGCCGGCACTGGGCGCGAGCCCGCCACGTGTAGTTGGACGTGACATCAAGGACTACTAACCCTCGGCCCGAACGCGCGTTGGCGGAAAGCGCAAGGTCGCTCCTGCGCGCTGATGCAGTACGAAAAAGCGCACAACGCATGTTGATGTTGGCGCTGGAGGGGCGGTTGGAAGACTGGACGGTCGATCTCGATCGGTTGGCTGCAACAGCGGATTTTGTAGCGGGCGTGGTTCGGGAGCGCTATCCACGACTCGATGTGCCGGTGCATTCGCGGTGGCGGCATTTCGTGTTTGGAGGCCGCGATCTATGGAATGAGATCGTCCTCCAGGCAAAGTGGGAGAGTACTGAGGCCGCTGCACGCTCCGCTTTCGATCTTGTAATCACGTCTGTCTTGCTCGATGCGGGCGCGGGCGGGGGCTGGCGCTATCACGATCGCGCCACCGGGCTGGTCGCCGCGCGCTCAGAGGGGCTCGCGCTCGCGAGTCTGCGCTGGTTTGAAAGTGGTGGGCTTGCAAACAATCCGACCGACCTTTTTAGAGTGGACGCGGCGGCGCTGCGGCGTGTCGACAGCCAAGCGATCCAGAACGCGTTCCAAGCCCACGAAGCCAACCCGCTTCTCGGCTTGGAAGGGCGTGCGGCGCTGTTGAACCGGCTCGGTGCAGTCATGGAGTCGCGGCCCGATCTGTTTGCAGTCTCAGACTCGCCGCGGCCTGGGGGTCTGTTCGATGCGCTGCGCGCGCGCGCCGCAAACGGGCGCTTGCCGGCCGCCACGATTCTCGAGACCTTGCTCGAGGCTCTGGGTCCAATATGGCAGGGGCGACCGAGCCTGGGCGGCGTGCCACTTGGCGACTGCTGGCCGCATCCGGCACTGGTCGCGCAAAGTCCCGAAGACGGCTACGCCCCCCTTCACAAGCTGTCACAGTGGTTGACCTACTCGCTGCTCGAGCCCCTCGAGAACGCGGGAATCTCCGTGTCCAACGTGCACGAGTTGACCGGACTCGCCGAGTACCGAAACGGCGGGCTGTTCGTTGACATGGGGGTCCTCAATCCCCGCGAGCGCGCCGCCCTGTCGACGACTTACGCGGTTAAAGATCCCTTCGTAGTCGGATGGCGCGCGCTGACCGTGGCGCTGCTCGACCGGCTTGCACCTCTGGTGGGCACGCGACTTGGCCTCACGCCCGAGTTGTTTCCACTGCCGTGCGTACTCGAGGGTGGGACCTGGGCAGCTGGCCGTCTCATTGCGCACAAGACACGTGCTGATGGCGGTCCTCCATTTCATGTCTTGAGCGATGGGACGGTGTTCTGATGGAGAACGTAACAACAGTGGCTCACCCGCTCGTGCAGCACAAGCTCACGCTCATGCGCGACAAAACGACTTCGACGAAGGGTTTTCGTCAGTTGCTGCGCGAGATCGCATTGTTGCTGTGCTACGAGGTGACTCGTGACCTGTCGCTGGACCCGGTACAGATCGAGACTCCCCTGATGCCGATGCAGGCTCAGATGTTGGCGGGCAAGAAGCTCGTGTTCGCGCCCATCCTGCGCGCCGGGATGGGATTCATCGAGGGCATGCTCGATCTGGTGCCTTCGGCGCGCGTGGCGCACATTGGCCTGTATCGCGATCCGGATTCCCTGACCGCCGTGGAATACTACTTCAAAGCGCCTTCCGATCTATCGGAGCGACTCGTGATCGTGGTCGATCCCATGCTGGCCACCGGCAACACCGCCGTCGCCGCGGTGGATCGCCTGAAGGAGCATGGGGCCAGCGAGTTGCGTTTCGTGTGTCTCCTGGCAACGCCCGTGGGCCTCGCGAACTTGCATCGCCACCACCCCGAAGTACGCGTGTGGACAGCGGCTGTCGATGAGACGCTGAACGATCACGGTTATATTCTCCCAGGGTTGGGCGACGCCGGTGACCGGCTATACGGGACCCGTTAGCCTGTGGTCAGTCGCCCGTATGTGCCTGCTCGGCTTTGACTGTCGCTGCCCTCCGGTGCAGCAACTCGGCGTGTTGGGCGAGCTTGGGCAGGCGGGCATGCAGGGCCGCAAGGTCACCGGGGTACCATGCGGTTAGCATGTAGAGGTAAGGGTCCGCAGCCGACAGCGTTTCACCCAGCACGTACGGCGAGAGCGCGCCATGAATCAGTTCGAGGTGACGCGCGTAGTCTGCCACGGCTTGTTGTTTGATCTCGTTGGCGGCAGCCTGTCCAATGGTTGAGTATCGCTCGGGGTAGGAACTTCTGAGAACGGTCTCGTAAACGTTCGAAGACAGGAACAACATCCACTGCAGGAAGCGGGCGTGTGCCGTCGTGCCCGCGGGAGGCGCGAGATTCGCCGCCGGGTGCGCGTGAGTCAGGTGGATGAGAATTGCGGCTGACTCGAACACCGGTGTGCCATCGGGTAGCACAAGGGCTGGGACTTTCCCGGTGGGATTGATCTGCCGGAGGGCAGCAACTTCCTCGGGAGCCCTGCTGACCCAGACCATCTCGTAAGGCGCTCCGATCTCCTCGAGCACGATTTGCACGGCCAATGACCCGGAGTTCGCCCGGCCGTAGAGGTTGTAGGTATTGCTCGCCATGAGACCTCCGGATGTATTCTTTCCAGTATACGGTATCAGGAGCTGTGTGGTGCCGATGTCGGCGCCGGTGAGTCGGCCCAAGGTCCGCCCAGTGCCTTGACCAGTAGTACGCTAGCGTCCATTTGGCGGCGGGAAATGTCTGCGGCTACACGCTCGTTGGAAAGCGCGATGCTTTGAGCCGTGACGACATCAAGATAACCTACGGCTCCGGCTTGATAGCGATTGAGCGCAACCTGCAGTGCGCGCTCCGCAGACGCGACCGCCTTCTGTTGCGTCCCGGCCTCATCAGCCAATTGTCGAGTTGCGTTGAGATTGTCTTCGACTTCCTGAAACGCAGTCAGGACAGTCTGCCGATAGACTGCGACCGTTTGATCATATTGAGCTCGGGCGCCTTCCAACTGGTGCTTACGTTTGCCCCCGTCGAATATCGTCCCGAGTATGGCCGGCCCTATGGCCCAGAATCGACTCGGCATCGACAACCAGGATCCGACGCTGGACGCCTCGAACCCTCCAGAGACCGAAAGCATCAGATCGGGATAGAACGCCGATACCGCTTCACCAATGTCCGCGTTTGATCCTGCAACGCGTCGCTCGGCAGCGGCGATGTCTGGTCGGCGCTCCAGCAGCTGCGACGGAATGCCTTGAGGGATGGCGGGTGGCGTCAATTCGATGCCGTTGGTCCGCACGGTAAACGTGGATGCTGGCTCGCCCACCATCGTGGCTATCGCGTGCTCGAGCTGCCCACGCCTGACGCCGAGATCCACGAGCTGCGCACGCGTAGTCTCGAGTTGGGTTTCGGCTTGGGCGAGCTCCAGGTCAGAAGCTACGCCGGCATCGAAGCGATGCTGCACCAGGGCCAGTGCGCTGGTGTATGAGGCTACCGTTTTCTGCAGCAGTGCCGTTTGTGCATCGGTGTCGAGTAGATCGAAGTAGTCCACGGCCAGCTCTGCGTGAATGCTCAACTGCACAGAGGCCAAGTCGGCCGAACTTGCCTGGGCCCGCGCATCTGCGGCATCGACTGTATGCCGCACACGGGAAAACAGGTCTGGCTCCCAGGATGCGCCGATACCCACTGAGTAGTCAGGCACCGTGCGTCCCGCGAGCCCCGCCCGTCCAACGATGTTTTGGGATGTGTGAAAGCGTGATGCGCTCGAGCTGGCCGAGATCGTGGGAGAGTAGCCGGACCGCGCTACACCGACAGCAGATCTCGCGACCATCAATGCGGCGAGTGCCTGCTTGACCGACTGATTGGACTTCGACGCGCGCGCTTCGAGCTCTTTCAACTGCGGGTCGCCGAAGACCTCCCACCAGGCCCCGCGATCCTCAATGTCTCCTGGCGATGCCGCTACCCAACCGGGAGGGGGCGTGTTTGTAGCCGGTGCGCCAACGCCTTCTCTATATGACGCCGGGACGGAGATGTCCGGTTTGTGGTACGCCGGCCCGGTAGCGCAGGCGCTCAGCACGGCGGCAACGATCGGCGCTAGAAGCAATGAGCTACGCATGACCATTCCCCTTCGCTATATGGACGGCGTCACCCGAGGCAATCGCGTCATTCGGATTGGCGATCACGCGCTCGTGTCCGTTCAATCCGGAGACCACCTCAATGCGTGTTCCAAAGTCACGTCCGAGCGTTACGGTTTGCATGGAAACCCGGTCTGCGGCATTGACGGTCGCGACTTGAACTCCATCGGGACGAAATAGGAGGGCGCTCACGGGCACTGATACGCGCGGCTGCGCGTTCACCGCATTCAAGTGAACGTATGCGTAAGCGCCCGGCAAGAGGGCGCCGTCCTTGTTGTCCATGTCAATTTCCGTTCTCTGCGTGCGAGTCACGGGGTCCATCGCTCCTGCCGTGCGCGTTACGGCGCCGCCGAACGTCCGTCCGGGCCATTGAGACAGGGTGATCGTTGCGGCCGTTCCCACGCCGGCGTCACGGACGTAGTCCTGAGGGACGTCCGCGAAAACGCGCAGTTTGTCGGTTTCGACCAGATGGAACATTTCAGTCTTCGGGCCACCCGAGCTGCCGGAATCTATCAAGGAGCCCACGTCGATGTTTCGGGCGCTTACGATGCCCGCAAAGGGCGCGTACACTCTTTCGAAGGACTGCATTTTGCCGAGTCGCTCGACGTCGGCGCGGGCAGCCGCCAGGGTCGCATGGCGCGCATTCATGATCGCGACGTCCTGTTCTGCTTCCTGCTTTGACACAGAGTTCGTCTTTAGAAGCTCTTGCCACCGATTCGCGGTGATCTTGGCGATCTGGTAATCGGAAAGCGCGCTCGCGGCGGCACCCCTGGCCTGTTCGAGTTGGGCATCCACCTCAGGCGCGTCGATCACCGCCAGCAGCTGGCCTGCGGTGACTGGCGTGCCGATGTCGACATACCAATGCCCAACATAACCGTTGGTGCGTGCGAAGATCGGAACGTCCTGATACGCCTGAACCGCGGCCGGCAGATCGATGTGCTGGACACCGGGCGAGGGTTGCGGATACGCGACCGACACCGTAGGGATGGCCAGCGACTGCGTCTGCTGTCGCAATGCAGAACGCGCCTGGAGGTGCGGGTAAATGCCGATCGCCAAGCCTGCCGCGACGATTGCAATGGCCGGAAGGCGCCGCTTCCAGGTCTTGGCAGCGCCGGAACGTTTTGGCTCATCATGCGTGTTCATCTGGGTTCTCCGATCAGCTCGCTTGGTTGGTGGGGTTGGCGGGAATGAATGTGGCGGCGGCTGCACTGCGCTTCTTGAGCCACGCGTGCACTGTGCCGAAGACAACGGGTACAAACAGCAGCGTCGCCGCGGTTCCGAACAGCAGGCCGCCGATCACGGCGCGACCCAATGGAGCGTTCTGCTCGCCTCCATCGCCCAGGCCGAGCGCCATCGGCAGCATGCCGATCAACATCGCGAGTGCGGTCATCAGCACCGGTCGGAACCGCCCGCCACCCGCCTCGAAGGCGGCCCGCATCGGCTCGACACCGTCCGCCAGTCTTTGGCGGCCAAAGCTGACCACCAGAATGCTATTGGCCGTCGCGATGCCGATGCACATGATGGCTCCCGTCAGTGCCGGCACGCTTACCGTAGTACCAGTGACAAACAGCATCCAGGCGATACCTGCCATCGCTCCCGGCAGGCCGCTCAGAATGATCATCGGATCGATCCATGACTGGAAGTTGACGACCATCAGGAGGTACGCGAGGACCACGGCCAGTACCATCCCGCCCAGGAGGCCCGAGAACGAGGACTGCATCGTTGCAACCTGGCCCCGAATCACGATGCTCGATCCCGCTGGCAGGCTACTCTTCATGCCATCGACGATGCGCGTGACGTCACGTGCTACACCGCCGAGGTCACGACCTTGCGTGGTGCCGAAGATATCGATGACCGGCTGCACGTTGTAGTGCGACACCACCGCGTTCTGTGACGCACGCGACAACGTACCAAGCGAGCCAAGAATCTGTCCGCGCGTCGCTGTGCTCGACGCGCCGCTGTTGGTCAGCGGTATGTTGTTGATCGCCTGCAGCGAGTCGACCTGGTACTGCGGCGTCTGGGTCTCCAGCGGATAGCTGACTCCATTCTTCGGGTTCAGCCAGAAGTTGGGCGTCGTTTGCGTGCTGCCCGACAGTGCGATCAGCACGTCTTGCGCGATGGCGCGCTGTTCGAAGCCCGCCTGCATCGCCTTTGCGCGATCCACGTCGATATTGATGGCGGGGGCATTGTCGGGTTGCTGGATTCGCAGATCGACCAGCCCCTGCACACTGTGCAGTTGGTGCAGAAGCGAGCTCGCCGCGGCACGATTGCCGGCTGCATCGTTACCCACGATCTGAATGTCGATGGGCGACGGCAGGCCGAAGTTCAGGATCTGGCCGATGATGTCGGCCGGTAGAAATGAGAAGGTAACCCCGGGGAACTCGGTATTGAGCTTGCCGCGGAGCTCCTTGACGTACTGCGCCGTTGGCGCGTGCTTAGGCGTGAGGGCAACCAGGATATCAGCATCCGCTGAGCCGATCGGCGATGACGAGTCATACGTGAGGTTGATGCCGCTGACCGGCAACCCGATGTTGTCGAGGATCGAAGCCAGCTGATTTTTCGGGACGATCGAACGGATTCGCTGCTCGATCTGGTCGGTCAGGCGCGCCGTCTCCTCGATGCGTGTGCCGGTCTGAACCCGGATGTGCAGGCGAATCTCGCCCGTGTCCACGGACGGGAAGAAGTCCTGTCCGACAATGACCAGCAATCCGAGGGACGCAAGGCAGAAGAGGACGAACCCTATGGCAAATTGCCGCGACCGTTCGATGCAACGTTCGAGCAATCGCTCGTAGCGCTTGCGCAATGCGTCCAAGTGTCGCTGGACCCAGGCAAATCCCCTCTCCAACCGCGTGGAGCTTGCCGTTGCTGCCGGTCCGGGTTCGCGCAGCAGGTACATCGCCAGTGTCGGAATGAGCGTGCGCGAGAAGAAATAGGAGGCGAGCATCGCGAAGACGACCGCTTCGGCGAGCGGTACGAACAGGAAGCGGGCGACGCCCGACAGCATGAACATTGGGAGGAATACGATGCAGATGGCGAGCGTTGAGACCAAGGTCGGCACGGCAATCTCTCCGGACCCGATCAGAATGGCCTCGTGCTTTGGCTGGCCCATCTCCAGGTGATGGCTGATGTTCTCGATGCTCACGGTCGCATCGTCGACCAGGATTCCCACCGCCAGCGCCAGTCCGCCCAGGGTCATGATGTTGATGGTCTGTCCGAGCGCCGACAGGGCGATCAGCGAAGCGATCACGGACAGCGGTATGGAGATCGCAATGATCAAAGTGGCGCGCCAGCTCGAAAGAAAAACGAGGATCATGACGGCCGTGAGCGCGGCCGCGATCAACGCCTCGCGCACCACGCCGGATATGGCTGAGCTGACGAAGATCGACTGGTCGGAGACCGGTTTTATGGTCAGGGCCTTGGGCATCCCCGCGGCAATTTGCGGCAGCATTGCCTTGACCTGGCTGATGATGGTCAGCGTCGAGGCGGCCCCCGACTTTTCAATCTCCAGGAGGGCGGAGCGGTTGCCGTCGGTTCGCACGATGTTGGTCTGCGGTGCAAATCCGTCGCGCACGTGGGCCACGTCCCTGATATAGATCACGCCGCCCGGCGTGGCCTTTATCGGCAGATCGTTCAGTGCCTCAACTGTTGAGGTGCTGCCGTTCAGATTTACGTTGTACTCGAAGGTGCCGATTTTGGCCGTGCCGCCCGGGAGGATGAGGCTCTGGGCGTTGACCGCGTTCACAACGTCGAGCGGCGAGAGGCCCTTGGATTGCAGCGCCTGCGAATTGATGTCCACCATGACCTGGCGAACCTTTCCGCCGAACGGCAGCGGCACGGCCGCACCCTGGACCGTCGCCAGCCGCGTGCGGATGAAGTTGTTGCCGAGGTCGTAGAGCTGCTGTTCAGGCAGGGTCTTGCTCGAGAGGGCGAGCTGCAGAATCGGCACTGTCGAGGCGCTGTACGCGAGGATAGTGGGCGGCAGAGTTCCCTGGGGCAGCACGCGCAGGATGGACTGCGCGCTCGCTGAGGCTTCCGCCATTGCGCGATTGATGTCGGCGCCCGGATGAAAGAACACCTTCACGACCGCGACCGAGTTCATGGATTGCGACTCGACGTGCTCGATGTTGTCCACATCCGAGGTCACCGCCCGCTCATAGGGGGATATGATGCGGCGGGTCATGTCATCGGCCGTGAAGCCGTTGAACGACCACACGACGCTCAACACCGGGATGTCGATGTTGGGAAAGATATCGGTGGGCGTCCGCAAGACAGCCAGCGGCCCGATGATCAGGACCAGAAGCGCGACGACGACAAAGGTGTACGGGCGGCGCAGGGCAAGTTCAACAATCCACATGGGGCGACCTCTGGTGAGCTGCGACGGGAGCGGCGATGCGCAATGTGTGGACAGACTAGGCGCTCACCCCTTTCTACGAGCTGTCGGTAACCTTACGATCTTGTAATCGTGCTTCCCGTGGCACGGGCGTATGCTCTGTGGCACTCACAGATGGGGAACGGTATGCGGTTGCTGGTTGTCGAGGACGAGGCGAAAACGCGCGAATACCTGCGTAAAGGACTCGAGGAGTCGGGGTTCACCGTCGACATTGCCAACAATGGACTGGACGGCCTGCATCTGGCGCTCGAGGAGAATTACGACCTGGTCGTCCTGGATGTCATGCTGCCTGCCCTCGAGGGTTGGGATGTGATCAAGCGGCTGCGTGACAAGAAGAACATCCCTGTCCTGTTCCTGACTGCCCGTGATCAGATCGAGGATCGTGTGCGGGGTCTCGAGCTGGGCGGGGATGACTACCTCATCAAGCCGTTCGCTTTCGTCGAGCTGCTGGCGCGTATCCGGACACTGTTGCGTCGCGGGCCCGCGCGCGAGGTGGAGCAGATCAGTGTTGGTGATCTCGAGATCGACGTCATTCGCCGCCGGGTCAGGCGCGCGGGCGTGCGTGTCGATTTGACGCCGCGTGAATTCTCACTGTTGCAGCTGCTCGCCAATCGCCAGGGCGAAGTACTCAGCCGGACTCAGATCGCTTCCTACGTCTGGGACATGAATTTCGACAGCGATACCAATGTCGTCGAGGTGGCGATACGCCGGCTACGTGCAAAGATAGACGACGACCACGCCGTCAAACTGATCCATACGATTCGTGGAATGGGGTACGTACTCGAGGTTGGAGAGCGTGGTTGAGCCGCCTGTCACTGAATGCACGGCTGGCATTGCTGTTTGCATCTATCGTTACGTTCTGTCTTGCCGTCGTCGGGACTATCCTGTTCAACGCCCTCTCACGGCAGATATACGCACAAGATGACTTGAATATCGTTCTATCGGCGCGTCACTTGCGCCGCCTTGCGGCTGAGATGGACGACCTTGCCGCGGTGCGCGAACATCAGGCGCGGCTGGTCAGCCTGGTGTTGGGCGATGCGGCGTTGGCGTTGAAGATAGATTCGTCCGATGGCACGTCACTCATCGATTACGATCCGCCGCATCTGCCCCTGATGAACCTCGCCGCCACGCCGCAGAACCAGCGAATCGTCACCGAACACCTGCAGCGGTGGATTTCCGCCGAAGACGTGCCCATGCGCGGCATCGCAACGCTTGCGACGCTTCGCGACGGGAGCGCCGTCAAGATCAGCGTCGCGCGCTCGATGCAGGACCGGGCCCTCATGCTCGAGCAGTATCGCTCTCTCATTTGGATGACAGAAGGATCGGCCGTGCTCATCGCGATCGTGCTGAGTCTCCTTCTGATACGGCGCGCACTCAGGCCCTTGCAAAACATTGCCGACAGTGCGCGCGGGATAACGCCGGAACGACTGGATGCACGCATCGATGTTCAACGGGCGCCTACCGAGCTCCACGCTCTCGCAGTGTCGCTCAATGCCATGCTGTTGCGCCTGCAGCAGGGCTTCGACCGGTTGTGGCAGTCCACTACGGATCTGGCGCATGACCTTCGAACCCCGATAGGCAACATGCGTGGTGCCTCCGAAGTCGCCTTGACGCGAGTGCGCTCTGCGCCGGAATACCAAGCCTTGCTGGTCTCCAACATTGAGGAATGCGATCGGGTCACGCGCATGATTGAGAGTGTGCTGTTCCTTGCGCGGGCGGAAAGCCCGCATTTCGCGCTGAAGCGAACTACTTTCGATGCGTCGGAGGAGTTGCATCGAATTGGGGAATACTTCGAAGGTCTGGCTGCCGAAGGGGGTGTTGATATTTCCATCCGCGGCGAAGCCCGCATAAACGCGGAGCGGGAGCTGTTCCGCCGCGCGATCAGCAATCTGCTCGCGAACGCCCTTCGTTTCACTCCCGCAGGCGCTACCATAGTGATCACGGTGACAGCTTCTTCTGCAGGGACATCAATTGCCGTCCAGAATGCGGGGACGGGCATCGCGCCGGCTGACGTTGGTAAGATTTTCGAGCGCTTCTACCGGGCGGACGCGTCGCGGACTGATTCCGGTATGGCGAGCGGCCTTGGCCTCGCGATCGTCAAGACGATCATGGACCTCCATGGGGGGCGTGCGTCAGTGCAGAGCGAGGTTGGTGGGCTGACGACGTTTGAACTGTACTTTCCAGCTCCCGGCTGAGCCGAACGAAGACCGGATGGGTGGTCGTACACCGTTTCCCGTTGGAGGACCTTCAGATCCAGAATGTGCGCATCTCTGCTCAGGCGTTTGATCTCTTCCGTGCAATGGTAGTCGGTAGCGGGTCCCGTGAGGTCCACCACGGCGGTCGAATCGCTTCCCTCTACCCACGTGATTGTGTACAGGGGGTTGGCACTGAGAGCGCTCAAGAAGCTCGGGTCGCGGGGGTTTGGTACATCCGGCGTCAGCGTGAGCGACAGCCGCGCGTGACATCTATCCGGGATCGCGCTCTCGCTGTGGCCGGTGTTAGGTACTGCCGCGAGCACTGCACCCACAACGAAGCTGGCAGACTTGTGAAGATCCATGCCTGCTTCACCTAGAGCATTTCGAGCGGCCGCTTCGCAGTGGGCGGCGGAAACGCGCGGTTGAGCTGGGCAAGGTCCTGGTCGGTGAGGCGAATGTCCAGTGCCGCGCGATTGTCCCGAACGTGGGTGGGTGATCCAGTCCGCGGGATGGCGATGATGCCCGTCTTCTGGAGTACCCAGGCGAGCGCGATCTGTGCCGGTAGCGCATTGTGTCGGTCCGCTATCCGCTGTAGCTCCGGATGGGAGAGCAGCCGACCCTGCTCGATCGGCGAATAGGCCATCACGGGGATCCTGCGCTGCCGGCACCAGGGCAGCAGATCCCACTCGATACCACGCCGTGTGAGGTTGTACAGGACCTGATCGGTCGCGACGGCATCACCACCCGCTAGGGAAAAGAGCTCCTCCATGTCATCCACGTCGAAGTTGCTGACACCCCAGTACCGCGTTTTGCCTGTCTTCACCAGAGTTGAAAACGCGTCCAGAGTCTCCTCCAACGAAACGCTGCCGCGCCAGTGCAGCAGATAGAGGTCGATCCGGTCGGTCTTCAGGCGACGCAAGCTTCCCTCGCAAGCCGCAATTGTCCCTTGGGCGGTTGCGTGCTGAGGTAGCACCTTGGTCACCAGGAAGACCTCATCGCGGCGCCCGTTGATTGCCTCGCCGACGAGTTCCTCTGCCGCGCCCTCGCCATACATTTCGGCGGTATCGATCAGCGTCATGCCGAGGTCGAGACCTAACCGCAGCGTGGCGATTTCGTCCGGGCGGCGTTGCGGGTCTTCGCCCAGGTACCACGTCCCCAGTCCTAGCGTGGGCACCGCCTCTCCGGACGGAAGCTTGGTGGTGCGGAGGGGCCGAGCAGCCATCCAGCACTTATACTGCGGGGAGGACGGGCACGCATTAACTGCCGTCAATTTGAGCGAGTGACCCTATTGCAAGTCGATTCCGGCTCTCCTGCACCCAATGTACCCGAGCGCTACGGCAGAGTTGCTATCGCCTTGCACTGGCTGATCGCAGCCTTGATCTCAGCGCAAATTGCGTTCGGCTGGTTTCTGGGAGAGGTTCCCCGCGGCACGCCGATGCGCGGGATCTACGTAAATCTGCACAAGTCGACGGGTCTGACGATAGCCCTGCTCATCATATTCCGGCTGGGCTGGCGCCTGACACATCCGCCGCCGCCGCTGCCGTCGTTCATGCCCGCCTGGGAGCGCGTGGCATCGAGAGTGAATCATCTGGCGCTTTATGTCTGTATGCTCGTCATGCCCGCGTCCGGGTATATAGCCTCGAACTTCAGCAAGTTTGGAATCAAGCTGTTCAATGTCGTGCTGCTACCCCCGTGGGGTGTCGATGACAAGCGAATTTATGCTGTGTTCAATACGACGCACATCGTAACTTCATATTTGTTGGTGGGGTTGATTGCGCTGCACGTGTTCGCCGCTGTCCGCCATGCGTTTCGTCGCGATGGCGTGTTTGCACGCATGTGGCCTTCACGTTTGTCGCGATGATGCGTGAAGTGGCCTCGAGGCGGTCGTGTCATCGCTCGTGATCCAGAACTGTCAGAACGTCAGGACTGGCTTCCCGGCTTGCCGGGCAATCGAGGACCCTCGGTGGGGGTACGGTCGGGGCCGGAAGTCTTGGCCGCGAATGCCTGCAGGCATTCGCGAGAACAGATGACTATGGCAGGCTCTTGATCGTTCATGCCGCCGGGGTTCGGAAGCCGGGTCACGCAAAAGTGCTCGTGTGGCCGCCGCCCATCCTCATAACCGATGTCGCGTTCGCACATATCACACGTCATGACGAAGATTTCTTCGGCTGGCCGAAAAACTCCCGTCTTGCGCCATGCCATAGGAGTTCTCTCGAGGATGACGAGCCGAAAGATGACGTGGCCCACCTGCACCCTACACCAGATGCGCTGCGGCTGCCGGGCTTTCGTGTTTGCTCAGCACCGGTGCCGCCGCCCAGATGTTGCGTTTCCCGAGCAGAAGGCGCACGTTCGATGAAGCGGTCGACAACCCCTCACGTCACCAGGTGAACCATGAGTACAGACACCAGCGCGATCGACATGACTGCAGCCAGAGACGTCTATCAGCTCCTGGAAGCCCTGGAGGGCCACGTCAGCGCCAAGGACCCGAGTGGCCGGGCAAAGCTGTTTCAGGCGAAGGAGCGCATCCGTAAGCTGATCATCGACATGGATCGTTCCAGCGCGAAAATTGAGTAACGCGCGCAGACACACTCGATCTTCTCCATAGCTTCCGCAGATACGCCAACGGCGCCGCCAGTTCCCACTGGTCCCGGTTGCCGATCAAAGCTCACTCCATCGGCGTGTGACACGCTGCTGGCCAACATCAACACGCAGATCGCACACGCGACGAGACCGAACACGTCGGGTCGCGCCCGGATAGCAGGGCCCGGAATGTGCCGGCATGATCGGCGCTGTCGCCGGTCACAGTCACACGGCCGTGCGCTGGGGAAGAAGACTGCTCGGCGCGTGCCGATGGCCGAAATTGGCTCGCCAGCCGCTGACCTCGGGTCGGGTGAGCGCGGGTACTGGTCGGGGGGCGCGTTCACGTTTTTCCGGCGGTTTGGGCACTAGCGCCATGCCGGCTATCGGCTCGAGCCGCACGTTGCGCGATCTGCTGCGTGCCGTATTGCCGTACGCAACAACCAGTTGTGGTTATTTGAGCGGTCCGAACGCGAGTTGTGTCGCCTGCACAACCGCGAGAGCCGACCGTCATCCAGCTCTGCATTACTAAAGACTGGAGAGCTCGCGCCGCCCGGTTGCGAGCGTCAGGGAACTATCACAAGCGCCGATACGGCGGTTCATTCACATTGTCCGGGCGACGGCTCTGCTAGAGTCGCCGCTTTTCTATAACTGCAGTTCCGACCCCAAGGGGTTTTCATGCCGTTGTCCGTCGACTTCATCAAGCAGCACAAGAGGGTCATGATCAGCCGGTTCGGCCAGTCCGACAACATCAAGGGGTTGACGCAAGTCCTGACGACGCTGGTGCCACTGGCGCTCCTCTGGTCGGTGGCCGTCCTGTGTGCCTCTCGTCTCTGGTGGGTCTCTGCAATTGCGGTGCTGTTGATTACGCTGTTTCTGCTGCGTGTTTTTGCGCTGATGCACGAATGCGGCCACGGGAGCCTGTTTAGCAGCCGCTGGCTCAATCGCACCGTCGGGTTTTTCCTCGGCGTGATCACGGGCATGCCGCAGTATGTGTGGTCACAGCATCATAACTACCACCATGCGCACAACGGTAACTGGGACAAATACCGTGGACCCTATTCAACACTATCCGTGGACGAGTACGGGGCGTTGACTGCCGCGCGGCAGCGCATGTACAGGCAAAAGTGCAGCATCGCGGCCGCACCTCTCGCGGGCTTCATTTATCTGATCTTCACCCCCCGTTTGACCTGGATCAAAGGTACCGTCGGTCTCGTGCTCCACGTCATCGGAGGGAAACTGGCGCGGCCGGCCGTATCGCTACATGGACGTGCGGCCAGCTACCAATGCAGGTATTGGAAGAACGCCAGAGAGTACTGGCATATGTCCTGGAACAATATCGTGCTGCTCAGCACGTGGGCGTTGATGTGCTGGGCATGCGGGAGCGCACTCTTTTTCACTGTCTATTTGCTCAGCTTATCGATTGCCGGTGGCATGGGTATCGTGTTGTTCACCGTGCAGCATAATTTCGAGCACGCTTACGCGAGCGACGCCGAGCGATGGGACTACGACGCCGGCGCGATCGAGGGAACGAGCTTTCTGGCCCTGCCGGGCTGGCTGAACTGGTTTACCGCCAATATCGGCTATCACCATATTCACCACCTTTCGGCCAACATTCCAAACTACCGTCTCGTCGAATGTCACGCCGAATACGAGCATTTGTTTCCGCAGGTGCCCCGGTTGAAATTGTCGGAAGTTCACCAGGCATTGAAGTGCATTCTCTGGGACAGACGTGCGCGCCGGATCATCTCGGTCGCAGAGTATCAACAGCGGTCGGATTGCCTAAGCAAATCCTTTGGGTAACAGGCGGTCGGTTTCCCGTTTCACGACGTCGTAGCATTCGCAGCACAGCGCTTCCAGGCGGGATCGATTGAGTACTGTGATCCTGCCTCTGCGGTATTCAATGACCCCGAGTTTCTGGAGTTTGCCGGCCGCATCGGTGACCCCCTCCCGGCGGACACCCAGCATGTTGGCGATCAGCTCCTGGGTCATGGTCAATGTGTTGGAAGCGAGCCGGTCGAGGGACAGCAGCAGCCAGCGGCACAGTTGCTGATCTACGGAGTGATGGCGATTGCAGACGGCCGTCTGCGCCATCTGCGTAATCAATGCCTGTGTGTAGCGTAACAACACGTGAAGCATTTCGCCGTGCCGCTCGAATTCCTGCTTGAGCCGCCGTCTCGTCAACCGGTATGCGCAACCCGCGCTCTGTACGATTGCGCGGTTCGTAGTGGTTTCGCCGCCCATGAACAGCGCAACTCCGATCGCCCCCTCATTCCCCACGACAGCGATTTCTGCGGAGGCGCCATCTTTGAGCACGTACAGCAGAGAGACGATGGAGTCGACGGGAAAATAGATGTATCGCTGCGAATCACCAGCCTCATAAAGAACGGACCCTAGCGGCAGCGTTACGAGCGTCAGATGCGGAAACAGCCGCTCGCGCTCCGCCACCGGTAAGGCTTCGAGAATATGGTTCTGCTGGGGGGAGGGCACGGGGAGGGCTCCGGGGGGCATGCGACGAGGCAGCCCCCAGGCAGTATATGGGTATCGGGTTCATATGTATCGCAGCGCACATAGCCGAACCGCCGCCTGTACCACACACCGATGCACCGAGCGTACGCTGGCGCACAGACTGCGCCGCAGGACCCGTTACTCTTAACCCATGAAAAACAAGCCAAAACAGAGTGCAGGGTAGCCATTGACAGCGCCGCGTCGTTTCGCATTCATTGGCAATTCGCTCCCACGCCGCTGCGGAATTGCGACGTTCACCACCGATCTGCAGCAGGCGATAGCCGCCTCGCGCCCCCATTCGGAGAGTGTCATCGTGGCGATGACCGACACGGGCCGTCACTATGACTATCCGCCGGTAGTCTCGAGGCAGATCGACGATCAGAACCTGGACGAATACGCGCGGGCAGCCACTTTTCTGAACGCCGGCGGGTTCGAAGTCGTTTCCCTGCAGCACGAATTTGGGATCTTCGGCGGCGAATCCGGCAGTCACATCCTGACGCTGCTCTCCTCTGTGGCGATGCCGATCGTCACGACGCTTCACACCGTCCTTGCTGAGCCCAGCCCGGCGCAACACCGCGTCCTGAGCAGAATCGTCGCTGTCTCGACAGCGGTCATCGTCATGGCCGAGAAGGGCCGGGAGCTGCTCCAGAGCAAATACGCAGTGCCGGCCGACAAGATCAAGGTCATTCCTCACGGGATTCCTGACTCCCCGTTCGTTGAACCCGATTCCGTGAAAACGCGGCGGGGCTTCAAGGGCAGGTCCGTCATCCTGACATTCGGTCTGCTCTCACCGGACAAGGGCATCGAAGTCATGATCGACGCCATGCCAGCGATCGTGCAACGTCGTGCCGATGCCGTGTATGTCGTACTAGGTGCGACTCATCCCAATCTCGTTCGAAGCGAAGGGGAAGCCTACCGCGAGCGTCTGCAGGCCCGCGTGCGGCAGCTCGGCATCGAAGACCATGTTGTATTTCTCGATCAGTTCGTCGATCAGGAGACGCTGATTGACTTCATATCGATGTGCGATGTGTACGTTTCCCCTTATCTCAAAGTAGCGCAGATGACCTCCGGCACCCTGGCCTACAGTTTTGGCCTTGGGAAAGCAGTGGTGTCGACTCCGTATTGGCACGCGCAAGAGCTGCTGGCAGGAGGTCGAGGGCTGCTCGTGCCTTTCGGCGACGCCGACTCCATCGGCCGCGAAATCGCAGACTTGCTCACAGACGATACCCGGCGTCAGCTCATGCGGCAGCGCGCGTATTCGCATAGCCGCGGGATGACATGGCCGCGAATCGCCGAGCGCTACGTCGCAGTATTCGACGAGGCCACGGGCAGGCGTCCGCTCAAGCCGATTGCCCGCCAAAACGAAAGCGCCGCTATATTCGACAGTCCCAGTCCGCCGCCACAGATGCAGCTCGGCCATTTCCTGTCAATGTGTGATGACACTGGACTCTTTCAGCATGCGGTCTATTCGGTGCCCGATCGTTCTCACGGTTATTGCGTCGACGACAACGCACGTGCACTGCTCGTCGCATGTGTTCTCAACATGCCCGGCGAGCAGCGCCTGCCCGAGGTGCTGACGGGCCGATTTGCCGCGTTCGTGCAGCACGCATGGAACGCCGATGCCGGTCGGTTTCGCAACTTCATGAGCTTCGATCGCCGGTGGCTCGAAGACATCGGGTCGGAGGACAGTCACGGCCGCACGCTCTGGGCATTGGGGGAGTGCGCGCGCAGCGATGCCAGCCCCGCCCGGCGCCGCTGGGCAGCTGCGTTATTCGCCAAAGCGGTGCCGATTGTCCAGACCTTTCGATCGCCACGCGCGTGGGCGTTTACACTACTTGGACTGGAAGCCTGTTCCGCCACCGTTGCGCAGGACTCGCACACCGTTGACCTCCTTCACCGGCTTGCCGGGCGACTGATGTCCATTCTTTCCACAGTCGAAGCAGCCGATTGGGTGTGGTTCGAGGATGCCCTTGCCTACGACAACGCACGCTTGCCGCAAGCCCTGATCGTCGCGGGAACCTGTACGGGTACCCCCACCTATGTGGCTGCCGGCTTGAGAGCTCTACGCTGGCTCATGACGCTGCAGACGACGCCGACCGGCTTTTTCCGGCCGATCGGCTCCGAGAGTTTCGGTGACAAGCGCCAGCAGCCGCGGCCCTTCGATCAACAACCGCTGGAGGCCGCGGCGGCGATCTCGGCCTGTCTTGCCGCATGGCGTGCGGACGGAGATCCAAAGTGGAAATCCGACGCACGGCGCGCATTCGCATGGTTCCTCGGCAGCAACGACCTGTCGTCTGCGCTGGTCGACCTGGAGACCGGCAGCTGTTGTGATGGATTGCATCCCGGCCGCACGAACGAGAACCGCGGCGGTGAGTCGGTCGTATCCTATCTCCTCGGCCTCGCCGAGATTCGTCAGCTTGCACGCGCCGACAGCCAGCACATCGAGCCGGCGCGAAGACGCGCCGTGCGCGGTTAATCCTGTTTGAACCCAACAATCCAGTCCGAGAGTGCCTTGCCACCAGTCCCGTTTCTGAATCGACAGTCTCTTCATGTGCGTCCCGATCCGGCGCGAGTGGTTACGCGCCCCTTCAAGCCGGCGACTGAGCCGCGCGATCTCAATCCCGCTGACAAGACACGGGCAAACCACATCGTTGATCGGGTGTTGGCACTCGATCCTGCAGCGGTGATCAGCGAGCTGGCGGACGTGCTCGAGAATTTCCAGGGGCGCCACCGAAATCTGCTCGAGAGATTCGACGCGCGCGCAAAGGACATGGAAGACGCTTTTGCGCCCCACGCAGCATTTACCCGTGAGCAGCGCCGGCTCGTGGGCGCCTATTTTCTTCTCGAATACTCTTTCGAGGCGGCTGCCCTGTTCAATCCCAGCATCGTCGCTCATCCGGATCAGTCCGGCGCGCCGGCTGGCGGTCGGCGTTTCGTCCTGAGTCTGCGTGCGGTCGGAGAAGGGCATATATCGTCCCTCACGTTTCGCTCGGGTACTGTCGCCGCCGATGGAGCCGTCAGCGTCGATCCTACGGCACGCCTCGCCTCCATACCGAGCGTGTTGCAACGGACGGCGGGTGCGGATGGCGACACCGTCGAGCTGATCTTCGAGCCGGAGCAGGACATCAGCGAGCGCGTAATTTTTCCAGTCACCGAATCCCAATCGAACGGCATCGAGGATGCTCGCTTCGTGGAATTCGATGCCGACGGCCTCAGAACGTTCTATGCGACCTACACCGCCTTTAGTGGCAGGGCGATCCGGTCGGAGTTGATCGAGACGCGCGATTTCCTGTCTTTCCGGATGTCGCCGATGACAGGAACCGCGACACGCAACAAAGGAATGGCACTGTTTCCCCGCAGGATCGCTGGCAAGTACGCGATGATCGCGCGTCAGGACAACGAGAACCTGTATCTCCTGTATTCGGACGACCTGTACTGCTGGAACGGCGGGACCCCTATCCTGAAACCTCAGTTTCCGTGGGAATTCGTCCAGATCGGAAACTGTGGTGCGCCAATCGAGCTCGACGAGGGCTGGCTGCTGCTGACGCACGGTGTGGGACCGGTTCGCAAATATTCGATCGGTGCGGCGCTGCTCGACAAGACCGATCCATCGAAGGTTCTCGCACGCACCCGCGAGCCGCTGGTCCGACCCGAGCCGTGGGGTCGCGAAGGCTATGTACCGAACGTCGTCTACACCTGCGGCGGAATGCGGCACAACGGCCGGGTCGTTCTACCGTATGCCGTTTCCGATACCTTCTCGAACTTTGCCACGATCGAGATCGCGGAGTTGATGCGCATCATGCAAGGTTGACCCAGCCTTGCAGTGCGTGGCGACGTGAACGGGCCAGGCGTCGGGCCGATCAGGGCTGGCGCCGCGCTTCGAACCGGCGCGGCGTATAATGCGCAGTGCCGCAGGTGCGGCGCCCTGTGCCGGGCGGTGTCTCCCGGACGTGAGTAAATTTCATGACTCGACCAGTCGATTTTCAGCTCGTCCGGGATGGCGACCGAGACCTGACGTTCAATGGTTTCGTGCTTGCCGAAGCCGAGTCGATGGACGGTCCGGCACCGAGTCGCCACAGCCGCGCGGCCATTTATCAAACATTGGCTGGCAAAATCGTCGCTGAATTTTCGCAGCGTACGGCGCAGATCCACAATCGCGGCGAAGCCGATCTCCCGCCTGCCAGGACGGGGAAGGCGGCTGTCTTCGCGACTAGACCTGAGGCCCTGGCGTGGTTTGAGCCTGGCCGCCTGACCGATGAATTGCGGCGCAAATTGGTCCCCAACGAGCCCGAATTCATCGAGTGAGACCTCCGACGATCTGGCGCATCGGTTTTCGTGGAACTTGCTGTCACCACCGCTATGTACGCAACCGCACAGATTTCTTGAGCGGCGGCAGCCACGCTATGCTGCGAACACGGGTCCGCGCGAGCAGTGGATGAACAGATCTCCTATTGTGGCCGTAGCCTCGTCTGCACGCGACCTGGAGGCCGTTTCCGAACTGCTGTCCGCTTTGCCGGCTGCCAGCGGTGCAGCCTTTGTTATCGTTCAACATCTCGACTCAGGCCGCGAGATGTTGCTGGCCGGAGCTCTCGCCAGGAGAACGATGTTTCCGGTGATTCACGCGCAGGATGGTGTTGTGCCAGAGCGTGATCATGTTTACGTGATGAGCGCAAATACCACGCTGACAATCACTGGCGGCCGATTTACCGTGACACCCGGTGTGACCGGGCTCCATCACCCGGGGGATACGCTGTTCACTTCGCTTGCTGAAGACCGTGGAGAAGGCTCGATCGGCGTGGTCTTGTCCGGCGGAGGCTCCGACGGTGCTCTCGGCGTACAAGCGATCAGGAAGTGTGGTGGCACCACGTTCGCGCAGTACCCGGGATCTGCACGCTTTCCGAGTATGCCTATCAGCGCCATTGAGACCGGGTGCGTGGATGCCGTGTTGCGCCCGAATGAGATCGCCCATGCGCTAACTCAGGATCCTGGCGTACGTTTGTTTGCCTGCCGCGTAACACCCACAAGAAGCGGCTTGCAGCCCTCGTCGGTCGAGGATTGTCAACTTTCCGCGGCTGTAGCGGATCAGCTTTTGCTTACGCAGTGAATTGGCGGCTCTGCTGACGCCCGCCCTACGCACGCCCAGTATGTAGGCTAGGAATTCATGCGTGATGCGGAACTCATCGGCGTGCGCCCGATCGCGGGTCATCAAGAGCCACCGGGCAAGCCGCGCCTCGATGAGATGGAAGCGGGTGCAGGCGGCCATCTGCGCCAACTGCCTCAGCGTTACATAGAGGTAGCGGTTCAGACCCCGTTGAAGCGCCGGGCAATGTTTGAGCTCACGGGAAAATGCGGACGCCTCCATTCGCCAAGCCGCCCCCGCGCCCTGCACCACGGCATGCTGCGGTGCGGCATCTACGCCCAGCATCAACGAGATCCCCAACATGCCCTCATCGCCCACGAGGCCGACTTCGAGACTGGCGTGGCCGTCCATCGGAGTAATCAGGGAGACAAAGCTGTCCGTCGGGAAGAAGACGTGGCGGATGCGATCGTCTGGCGTGTAAAGCACTTCGGCAAACGGGAGATCAACCGGCTCGCAGCGTGCAAGCAGATGTTCACGATCCTGGCGGGGCAGGGCGGCGAGCAGAAGATTTGTTCCGGCGGGTCGCGACGGTTCTGACACTGAGACTCTCCGTCGGTTGGGTTAGGAAACCAATGCCCGACGTCACAGCATGAAGTCAGCCCGCGCAATCATCTGTTCGGTGGAACACTGACCGGCAACCCGTTTGGCGAAATCTTCGACCTGCAGTGTGCTGTACCACACAGATGTGCGCATGACCGGCTGGCCGCCACGGTTCACAGGCGTTGGTACGCCAGCGCACGGACAGAACTCGCGGCTGAGCGCAACTTGCAGCACGTGAAGAGGAGTCTCCATGCGTATTGAACCAAGGCCGCGGTATATCTCATTGGTGCGTCTGTGTCTCGCCGGGTTTCTGCTCGCTGCATCCGGAAACGTTTTGTCCCAGACCGACGTGAGTGTCTTACCGGCCAATGCTCACGCGAGCCGTTATGGGAGCAGATGGGAGTGCTCGCGAGGATTTGTGAAAGTCGAAGAAGCCTGCGCCGCCATCAAAGTGCCGACGAATGCCTACCTGAATTTCTCCGGTAACAGTTGGGACTGCAATCGCAAATATCTCAAGTTCAATCAAGGGTGCAAGGCGGTCCAGGTACCGGTCAATGCTCACGAGGAAGATGAGCGTTTCGGCTCCGGATGGCAGTGCAATCGCGGCTATCGGGCGGCAGCCGGCGGCTGCGTGCGCATCGTCGTGCCGGCGAACGCATACCCGGTCGATTCATCCTTCGGTCGCGGTTGGGAATGCGACCGCGGTTATCGCCTCGATGGGGATAAGTGCACAGCGGTCAGAGTGCCGTCAAACGGATTTCTGACGCGCGCCGGCGATGAGTGGGCATGCGAGCGAGGTTTCATGAAGCGCGCTGATGCATGCGTGACGGTTGAGGTACCTGAGCACGGCTATCTGAGCGTGATCGGCAATGACTGGCAATGTGAGCGAGGCTTCAGACACGAAGAGTCGGCCTGCGTGGTATTGGCAGTGCCCGCGAGTGCCTATCTCGACTATTCCGGCAATGATTGGACTTGCGAGGAGGGCCTTCACAAGCGAGGCAAAGCGTGCAAAGCGGACTGATGCCGCCTACGCGGGTGGTTCGAGCTAGAGCCTGGTTCGGATATCCGGCGCAGGTCCCATATGCAATGGGCCCGGGGCACCAACCAATCGCCCCAGCGAGCGAACGCTCCGGCGACGGCGGGCTCTCACTACCTCACCGACGATTGCACCGACTGCGAATGCCACGCAGAAGCAGGTGACAAACCCCGGGTGCGTGGATTCGACGATCACAGCGATCAATGAGCCGCACGCAATCACGAGAGCAAGAATGATCTTAACGGCTGCGAACATGCCTGACTCCTGTAACACCGCAGGTACTTGCCGTCATTGGCGTCGTACACCCGTGCTGTGACGCATTCTAACTGTTACGCAGAAAGAGACATAATGTCGCCCAATTCCGACAGGGCGACACCAACACGAGACGACGCGGACGCGATCGCAGCCGTGATCAGTAGCCGTACCCGAGGGACTCGATCCGGACAACCAGGCCGTCTTCGAACCGGATTCGCTGCATCAGCCGATCAGGGCCGAAATTGTAAATCCATACTTCAACCTGGACTTCGACGGTAATTGGATTGGCCCGGTAGTCCACGGAAGCAAGTGGGCGGAAGTACACTGATTTCTGGACGACTTGGGCCGGGTCGCCGCACAGGGCGGCAACTTGCGCGCGAATGCTTCCCTGGCTGATGATTTTGCCGTCGCAGCGCAGCGATTGCGCCATCGACAGCGCGGGTATACAGGCCACTACTGTGGCCATGAGCCATTTAGTCATCTCGCGTGAACACTAACGTGTCTTCAAGGAGCCGGCAATGGCGAAAAGGGGCTCCTGACCCGGGATGACGGGAACGGAAAGTCTCAGCTGTGCAGATCAGCCCCGCGGAATTGACGGGGATCAGCGCGCAGTTGCACTGCGACGTTATAGTAACGAGACGAAGGTCTGCCAGGCGGGTGCGACATGGGCGACGATAGCGATAACACCGACAGTCGATACAACGCCGATATCAATCTGGAAGACGAGCGCGACGTGGAAGAATGGTGCCGGACCTTCGCATGCACTCCTGCGCAGCTGAGTGCCGCCGTGAAGATGATGGGGCATTCAGCGAAGAGGGTTCGTGTCTATCTGCGGGATAAGCAGCAGAGTGTGAGCTGACATCGCTGGCCTGTCAGGCAGCGCATCAACGGGCCTGTTTGAGCGCTGCGTCGCCGTCCCACAGTTCCGTGAGGTACGGAAAGTTCCAGTTCTCGGGCGATTCCCGGGCCTCGATCTGATCAACGGTGTGGGGCGACGCCAGATCCAGAACCTGCGGTTTCAGCGGCAGGCCAGCCTTGGTGGAAAAGAAAATCTTCACTCGAGGCTTGGTCAGGGTGGCGGGGTTCTGGTCGAGCACAACTGCCAGCCGGCCGGAGCGCATGCGCACCAATGAGCCCGTCGGATAGATACCGACGCTCTTGACGAATGACTGGAAGATCACAGGATCGAAATGACCCTTCCACGTGGCCATCTGGGAGAGGGCATGCGCCGGATCCCATCCGGCCTTGTACGGGCGATCAGATGTCACCGCATCATAGACGTCGCAGACCGCGCCCATCCGTGCCAACAGTGAGATTCCTTCCCCCGCCAACTTATCCGGATAACCCGTTCCATCCACGCGCTCATGGTGGTGACGACAGACATCCCGTACGCCTTCGCTGACGTCAGCGCCGGTGACCAACATTTCGTAACCACGCACGGGATGTTGTTTGATGATCTCGAATTCCTCGGGCGTGAGCTTGCCAGGCTTGTTCAAGACGTCCTGGGGCATTGCCGCCTTGCCAAGATCATGCAGCATCCCCGCCATGCCCGCCTCGTGGCACTGTGCGTCGGTCAAGCCCAACTGGCGCCCCAGGGCAACCATCAGTGCGCACACCGCCACCGAATGCATATAAGTATATTCGTCGGCATCCTTGAGGCGCGCGAGACTCAGCAGGGCGTCCGGATGGCGATTGATCGACTCGACAACGTCGTCGACCAGGGATACGCACTCACCCGGTTCGACGGCGTTACCGAGCCGTACTTCCGAGAACAGGCGGCGCATGGCTTGCGCTGAACGTGCGCGCAGTCGTGCGGCCCGCTGCAATTCCTCCGACAGCGGCACACGTTCGAGCTTGGCCTCCGGCAATCGCTCCTTCGCCACGGTGGCCGCCGTGGGCTCCCGCGGCTTTTCTGAAGAAACGTCCAGCCCTTTCGAGACATCAATCCAGCAGTGCTGAAGGCCGCTCGCCTGCAGCTCACGCAGCCTGGACGGGTCTTTGATCAGGAACTGGTTGCGCCAGAAGGGATGTTTATGCCAGCTCTCGTCGAAGCCATGGACGAACATTCCGACTGTGAGCTGATTCACAGCGACTTTCTTCAACACCGGCCGGCCGCTCTTGACGCACGTTGATCTTACTGTAGCGGCTGGCGCGCGCCCTTGGCCGGGCGTAGATCACACGGGGGCCACGGAATTGACGTGGATCAAGGTAACGGACGTGGGGGCGGTCCTTACTGATGCGGTTATGGCCCCTGATGCGCGGTCTCGCGAGCAACGCGACCGGGAAGAGTTCTTCGCACAGCTGAGCCGATACATGAACGGTCTGTATCGGTATGCGCGGCACCTGCTGCGCTATTACCAGGCACTCGGCGACCTGCCGCCTGGGCAGATCGACGTTGATGACATCGTTGACACGGCCATACTCGGAGCCTACCGCCAGTTCGGCAAAGCAGGTGCCGACGGCGATCTCAGAAAGGATGGGGATCTCAGAAAGCGCTTGATGAGGATCGCCCGCTGCTACGTGCAGAATGAAGTCGGGCGGATGATCGCGCGCAGCGAACAGACGATCAGCAAGGAAGAAGATGTGCCGGAGACCTCTCCGGAAGAAGAGGCGACCCTGCAGGGCGAGCAGATCTTCGAGTTCTTTGAGCCCGACGAGGACCTCAAGGTCGAGGATGTGGTTCCGGATCTCGATGTCCCTACCCCGGAGCAAGTGGCTGAGACAGCCGAATGGCAGCAGTGCGTGAACTCCGCGCTGGACGGCATGCCTGCGGAATGGCGACGGGCGCTCACGCTGCGCTTTGCAAGAGGGCTCAAGGGCGCGGCACTCGAGCAAGCCCTCGGCAAACCCCGGTCTGAAACCTCACAGATTCTCGGGCGCGCGCGTGCATACCTGCGGCAAAGGCTGCTGGAGGCAGGCTGCAGCTTCACGCCGGAGGGCGATGGCGCCACAAGGGTCGCGGGCTCGCCGGCGCAACCCCAACACTAATCCTGCAGCTGGCGCGCGTGGCTGGAGCGCCACGTGTTGTGTTGGAGCAGTTGATTGCAATCAAGGCGTGACAGGCGAGCAGCGCTGCATTCTTTGGGCGTACCCAGGGCGGTGATCGACCCGGACCCGGCAGCGCTGCCGGTGCGGAGCGGTCAAGGAATTTCCAATGGACACACGATCGGTGCACGCTGCCGCACACCTGCCTGTCTTCGAGCCTTCGAACGAGCAAAAGTGTCGATCGCAACTCGCAGCCTTCATGAACTACTGTGCACGCCGTGCCCACCGGAAATTCGGCGACTATCCGAGCTTCGAGCGGTTCTGCATCGAGCGCTACGATCAGTTCTGGCCGCTGCTGCTGGAATGGTCCGCGATACTGCGTGATGGCTCCCTGGAGCCGGTCGTTACTTGCGGCGAGTGCGAAATCACGGAATTCTTCCCGGCGTTGCGCCTGAACTACGTTGAGAATCTCCTGCGCACCGACCTCAGCCCGTGCGCAGCATCGCAGCCGGCGTTGACTGCAGTTCACCTGGACCGCCCGACGGAGCATTGGTCCCGGGGCGAGCTGCGCGAGCGTGTCAATGCCCTCGCCGGGGCACTGACAGGTCTAGGTCTGATCCCGGGGAGCCGGGTGGCTATCGTCGCTCCCAACAGTCCGGGCGCGATTCTCGGATGTCTGGCCGCAGCGGCCATCGGCTGCACGGTCTCAACCGGATCACCCGAGATGGGAAGTCTTGCGCTGAGTAGTCGTCTTGCTCAGACCGAGCCGGTACTGCTGATGGTGGATCTGTCAGAGCCACCCGCAGGTGCAGGGAACCAACAGTGCGAGCGCCTGAACGAGATGCTGCAAGCGCTGCCAAGCGTCCGCACTGTGCTGTTGCTGGATGATGGACCTCCACCAGATTGCCCGGACATTCAGTTATTTCGCGTAACTGAGATGGTGGAGGAGCATCTGGGCGCATCCGTTGCATGGCCACGGCTACCGTTCAACCACCCGCTGTTTGTCCTGTTCACCTCAGGCACCACGGGCGCTCCGAAATGCCTCATTCACGGAGCCGGCGGTACGTTGATCGAGCATGTCAAGGAGCACCGCCTGCATTGCGATCTGCGCGGCACGGACAAACTGTTCTTTCAGACGTCCACCGGATGGATGATGTGGAACTGGCAGCTGACGGCGCTTGCGAGCGGCGTCGAGCTGGTCTTGTACGACGGTCCTTTTACGGGCGTCGATCAACTATGGCGCATCGTTTCGGAGCAGCGCGTGACGGTATTCGGCACGAGTCCCGCTTATCTGCAGATGTGCAAGGGATGCAATTGGCTGCCCGATCCAAGCCTGTCTTTCACGAGCCTGCGCGCGATTCTCTCGACCGGGTCGATCCTGCATCCACCTCAGCAGCAGTGGGTATGGGACACCATCAAGCGGCTACCGGTGCAATCGATCTCGGGCGGCACGGATATTGTCGGGTGTTTCGTACTCGGCAACCCGGTCCTGCCCGTATATGGCGGCGAGTGCCAATGCCGCAGCCTCGGATTGGATGTGCGCGCGCTGCTGCCGGAGATAGCTCCGCTGGGTCATCGGATTGGCGAGCTGGTTTGCGCAAACCCATTCCCCTCGCGTCCGCTCGGCTTACTCAATGATCCCGACGGCGCCCGCTTCCATGCGGCGTACTTTGCCGAGAACCCGGGTGTGTGGACACACGGCGACTTGATTGAGTTCACCCCGGAGGGGTCGGCACGCATGCATGGGCGCTCGGATGACGTTCTCAACATCCACGGCATTCGAATCGGGCCCGCGGAGATATACCGGATCCTGGAGGAGGTACCCGAAATATCGGAGGCGATGGCCGTCGAACAATCTACTGAGGATGAGCTGGCGCGTACCCGGCTCGTGCTGCTGGTGGTCCTCAAGCAAGACGTGACACTGGATGGCCCGCTCACCATTCGCATCAAACGCGAGCTTGCGCGGCGAGGTTCGGCGGCACATGTTCCCGCCGTGATCCTGTCCGTCAATGAATTGCCGACCACACACAGCGGGAAGCGTTCCGAACGTAGTGCCCGCGACGCCTTGAACGGAAGAGCCATTGCTAACACCCGAGCCTTGCGCAACCCCGAGTGCCTGGAACCGCTGCGGGCTTCCGCATCGCTGCGCCGAGTCGAGCCCTCGGAAACGCAACCGACGGCAACGACCTCGACCGAATCAACCCAACAGCTCGTAACGCGGTTGTGGGAAAGCGCATTGAAGCTCACGGCGATCGATCCCAATGACAACTTCTTCGATCTGGGCGGCGACTCGGTTGCCGCTCTGCGGATCTGCGCCGAGCTGCAGCGTGTTCTCGGGCGCGAGATTCCGGTTACCCTGTTGTCCGAAACTCCGACCATCGCAGGCATGACGGCCGCGGTGGACGAGCCCGCGCCGTCCACCTATCAACCCTTGTTGTTGGTGCGGCAAGACGGCGCCGCGCCACCGCTGTTCATGGTGCACGGCTTTGGTGGTGGGGTTATGGATCTGATGAGCGTCGTTCGTCAGTTGCGCATCGATCGATCCGTCTATGCCATTCAAGCCAGGGGCTTCGGCCTGGGTGATGTGCCTCACGACAGCGTGGAGGCCATGGCCCGGGAATACCTTGCGAAGGTGAGAGAGGTGCAGCCGAGAGGCCCGTACCTGCTGGCAGGCTATTCATTCGGCGGGCTCGTCGCCTATGAGATGGCGCGCATGCTTGCGCGACTGGGCGAAAGAGTTGACTTGCTCGCGCTTCTGGATACGACCATACACGAACGCTATTGGTCCGCCTCCGTATGGGTCGAGTTCTTGTTCCGCCGTCTGCGTTGTCATGTGCGCGCCGCCTGGACGATGTCGCCCCACGACTTGAAGCCGTTCAGCGTGCACCTGTGGAGCTCGTGGACCGATCGATTGAGGCGCGCATTGCGAGCTGAGACTCGGGATGATGAGGAAAGCGGGCAGCTGCCCGCGAGAGTACGTCGCGTCCGCAGCGCGGCGCTGGCCGCGATGGCGGCTTACCGGCCGCAGCGGAGCGCTATCGGCATCTCGTTGATTCGATCCGACTTGGGGGTGTCGAAGGAGTGTGATCCGTACCTGATCTGGCGAAGAGTTGCTCCAATCGTCCAACTCTACGACGTATCGGGTGATCACCTCACGATGGTCCGGCCACCCTATCTGCAGGTGCTCGCAGAGCAGCTCTCGCGATGCATTCGAATACGAAGTGCGCCAGGGTAATGATGTCGCACGCACGCGGGATCCGAACCTCCGGAAGGTGCTGAGGGTGTTCCGCTCAGGAACGGGCGCTGCGAACTTTAGTCAGCACTGATTTTGATTTCGCGCCGTCCTCGTCGAACCGTATCCGCGACCTGAGGATCTCGCTCACGTGTTCGCGCGCCCACGAACCGAGCGGTTCCACGGCCTCCCACAAAGTGCTGCCGAGCTTCGTCAGCTCGTAATCCACACGCTGTGGAGTCGTGGGGAACACCGTCCGCGTCACCAACCCGTCTCGCTCCAATCCCCGCAGTGTGAAGGTCAACATCCGCTGCGAAATACCGCCGACCATCCGCTTGATCTCGTTGAAACGCTTCGGACCATCGCCGAGCAGGACCACGATCAGCACGGTCCACTTGTCGCCTACGCGGGCCAGAATGGAACTGAGTGCGCGGCAATCTTCGGTGTTGGCATCGGGGAGCCGGACGGTCATCTCGGTGTGCTCAGGTATCAGATCTGTGCCTTCTTGCGAACCGTATCATCGGTATATACATTAGCGCAAGTCGCATTTTGATACCGGTTCGGCAGCGACCCATTCATTCGGTTAGCAGTCAGGAGTAACCATGACCGTCATTTCCGTCATCGTTGGAAGCACCCGCGAGGGCCGTTTCTCGGAAAAGCCCGCCAAGTGGATTTTTCAGCACCTGAAGAAACGTGCGGGCGTCGAGGCCCGGCTGCTCGATCTTCGCGACTTTCCGCTGCCGTTCTTCGATCAGCCAGCAACGCCGGCCATGCCGGGTCGCTCGCCGTACAAGCATGAGGTCGTGCAAAGATGGACCGCGGCGATCGCGCAGTCTGACAGCTTCGTCTTCGTCACCCCCGAATATAACTACGGCACCTCCGCGGTACTCAAGAACGCGATCGACTGGGTTTATCCGGAGTGGAATCGCAAGGCGGCTGGCTTTGTGAGCTACGGCTCCGCCATGGGCGCACGCAGCGTACAGCAACTCCGCGAAACGCTGGTTGAGCTTCAGGTCGCTCCGATTCGCTCATCGGTCCACATCCCTGTTGCGACGTTGTGGGCTCACTACACAGGCGGTGATGTGGACGCTGGACTAGCCGAGCTGGAGGCGCCTGCTGGGGCGCTGATCGACGATCTGCTCTGGTGGACCGCTGCTTTGAAGACGGCACGCGCCATCGCGGCGTGACCGCCATGCCGCGTCGACTCGACGGCACCAATTCCCACACTATTTACAGAGGAACTCCAATGGCCCTTCAAGTGGCTAAATTACGGCGTCCGAGCAAAGAGCGGGCGGTCGTGCAGCGTACCCGCGGCCGGAGGCACGGCCCCATCACACGGTTGATGAGCCCGTCCGACTTCGGCCAGATCCTGAAGCCATTCGTGTTTCTCGACCTTTTCGATCATGAGGGCGCGCCCTTCAACGGAGCGCTTCACCCCCACTCGGGTATCGCCACCCTGACGTATGTCGCGGAAGGCTCGGTGAGCTATATCGACCCGGACGATGTCAGGGGCACACTGCCCGCCGGCGGTGTCGAATGGATGCAGGCTGGACGCGGCATGTGGCACGGCGGCGGGCTCGACAAAGCGGGCCGGACGCGCGGCTTCCAGCTCTGGATCGCCTTGCCGCCGGAACTGGAATTGGGTCCAACCATCAGCATCTACCAGGCGCCTGAAGGTGTGCCGCGAGACGGTCCGGCTCGCGTCCTCCTTGGCAGTTATGGGTCCGCATCGAGCACCATCACGTCTCCCTCGCCTATCAACTATCTCGCCGTACGCTTGGAGGCCGGCGAGCGCTGGCGTTACGAGCCCCCGGCACGCCACACGGTTCTCTGGGCCGCCATCGCGTCCGGAGTCCTCGCGGCGCCTGACGAACTGCAGCACGGGGACCTCGCGGCCTTCGAGGCGTCGAGCGAAGCGGTCGAATTTGAA
>JAQGOF010000194.1 GCA_028293745.1 Gammaproteobacteria bacterium
TTCTGCCGCCCGCGCTGTGAGAAAGAAATGTCTAGCTATACGACCAGCGAAATACGCGGCGGCATGAAGCTGCTGATCGACGGCGAGCCGTTTGCCGTCATCGAGAACGAGTTCGTCAAGCCCGGCAAGGGCCAGGCGTTCAATCGCATCAAGATCCGGAATCTGAAGACCGGCCGCACCATCGAGCGTACGTGGCGCTCTGGCGAGTCGATCGAGGCGGCCGACGTCCAGGACACCGAGATGCAGTATCTCTACCAGGACGGCGACTTCTGGCATTTCATGGTGCCGGAGAACTTTGAGCAGTACACGGCCGAGAAGGCCGCTGTCGGCGACAACGCCCAGTGGCTGAAGGACGGCATCATTTGCATCGTCACGCTTTGGAACAACGTTCCACTCGTAGTGATGCCGCCGCCTCACATCGATCTCAAGGTCATCGAGACGGATCCCGGTGTTCGGGGCGATACGGCTACCGGCGGACAGAAGCCGGCAAAGCTCGAGACGGGCGCTGTCGTGAGAGTGCCGCTCTTCATCAATGAAGGCGACGTGCTCCGCATCGACACGCGTACCGGCGAATACGTCTCGCGCGCTAAGCAGTAAGCGTCCGCGCTTGCTGGTTGCGGGAGAGGCGCACTCCCTCTCCCGCGTAGATCACCAGTGCCGCCCAGATGACCGCAAAGCCGATGGCGCGCGCGCGGTCGAAAGGCTCATGAAGCACGAATACGCCGCAGGCGAACTGCAGTGACGGGGCGATGTACTGAAGCACCCCGACCGTTGAGTACGGAAGCAGGCGCGTTCCGTATGCGAACAAGAACAGGGTGATCGCGGTCAGCGGTCCGCTTGCAATCAGCAAAGCGTCAGTTACCGGACCTGTATGCCCAAGTGCGCCGACGCCTGCCGACTCACACCACAGCAGGTAACCAACCGCGAACGGCACGAGCAGCAGTGTTTCCGTTGCTAGTCCTGGCAGTGCCTCGACCTTCACGACTTTCCGCAGAAGCCCGTAGCTTGCGAACGAGAATGCCAGCGTAAGCGCGATCCACGGCAGGCCTCCAGTCATGAACGTGAGGTAGGCGACGCCTAGTGTGGCGAGCGCCACGGCTGTCCATTGCGCGCGAGTCAGTTTTTCGGACAGGAGAACGACTCCGAGCAACACATTGACCAGCGGGCCGATGAAATAACCCAGGCTCGTTTCAACTACCCGGCCGTGCGTGACTCCATAGACGTAGGTGAGCCAGTTTGCGGTGATGAGCGTCGCCGTAAGAGCGAGTCGAACTACGACACCGCGATTGGTGAGCGCTACCCGCAGCGAGCCGAGCTCACCTCGAAAGAGCATCCAGCCCAGTACGAATACGCATGACCAGACGATGCGGTGTGCAATGACCTGCACCGCAGGCACTTGCTGGAGAGCATGAAAATAGAGCGGGAAGATTCCCCAGATCGCGAATGCAGATGCTGCGGAGACGAATCCTTTATTGGCGTTATTCATCGACGCTAAAGACCTCGGCTCCCCGCCACGAAGATTGCCGCAAGGCGCTCGATACCGCGGCGATCAGCGTCATCGAACCTGGCCAACAGTGGGCTGTCGATGTCGAGTACGCCGAGCAATGTGTCACCCTTGATCAAGGGGACGACGATCTCAGACTGTGACGCCGCGTCGCAGGCGATGTGACCGGGGAAGTCGTGCACGTCGCGTACGACCACTGTCTTGCGAGTTGCGGCGGCGGTCCCGCATACGCCCTTGCCGACTGGAATTCGTACACACGCCGGCTTGCCCTGGAACGGGCCAACGACCAGCTCGCTTTCAAGACCCTCGCGCGCGCGAAGAAAATAGAAACCAGCCCAGTTGATGCCGGGTAGAGCATCGAACAACAGCGCAGCCGTGTTGGCGGCGTTGGCTACCAGGTCCTGCTCGCCCGCAAGCAAACCGTTGAGTTCGTCAGCGAGGCTCGCGTAGTCCGCGTCCTTGTTACGGAAATCGTACCGTTTGCTGGTGAATTCCATTGAGGCGGCGCGTTGCCAGGGGGCACGTATTTTGACGCGGATTCGGCTTGTGCGCTCTCCCTCGGAAGGGCGACATCGATCGCACGTTCCTACGCGCGATCGGTTGGAAACGCCAGGACGTCGTCTATGTGGTCAGCGCCAGCCGCGAGCATCAGCGTTCTATCGAATCCCAATGCTACGCCTGCGCATTCTGGCAGCCCCGCCTCGAGTGCGGCCAGCAATCGGTCGTCAATCTCGTATGAAGGCAGTCCCCGCTGCTGCCGTTCTTCGTTGTCACGCTCGAAACGCGCGCGCTGTTCCGTGGCCGAGGCAAGCTCGTGGAAACCATTCGCCAGCTCGACGCCTTTGCAGTACAGCTCGAATCGCAATGCCGAGCGCGGGTCTTCGGGACTCAGGCGAGCGAGGGCGGCCTGGCTGGCTGGATAACCGTGTACGAAGGTTAGCGCGCTGCGCCCGAGGCGCGGGCCAACGAGGGCTCCCATGAGAAGCTCCAGAAGCTCGTCGCGCTGCGCTCCGTCTGCGAAGCCGACCGTCCTGGCCGCATCGCTGAGCTGCGCCAGCGTCGCGGTAAACGGGTCCAGGTGCAATTCGCGCAGAAATGCTTCCCGGTAGGTGAGCCGCTCGCTCGACATCGTGAACGCAACATCGCCCAACAGATGGCGTACGAGTGTGTCAACTTCACTCATGAGCTGATCCAGCGTGAATCCGATCCGATACCACTCGATCAGGGTGAACTCGGCGTTGTGTTGGTGTCCGCGCTCCAGACCCCGTACCACGTGACAGATCTGATAGATATCGCCGCTGCCAGCGGCGAGCAAACGCTTCATCGCGTATTCGGGCGACGTGTGCAGGAAGAAGGGGTGCGGATCATCCGCAAACTTCACCTGTGCCGAGTGGATATGGATGTCTGTGACAGGAGCGTTCACCACCATCGGGGTGTCAACTTCCAGCACGCCACGATCCGTGAAGAAGTTTCGGGCAGACGCGAGCAAGGCCGCCCGATGCTCCAGCATCGAGCGACTCGCCGTGGGTTGCCAGTCAGCCATACGCTGCCATCATCCGGCCGCGCAGCCTGCCAAGCGGCTGGCCAACGGAAACGCTGTCGCCCGCCTTGATGTTGGGCTGCCAGTCGATCATGTCGGGTGCGGTTATCAGGATCACGGTCGAGCCCATGTTGAAGCGGCCCATTTCCTCGCCTTTTTCAAGATGCAACGGGGCGCGTGTCGTGTCCAACGGTAATTCCAGCGGCCTGCGTGGATTGCGCGGAGTGATTTCGCCGTGCCACACGGTTTCCATGCTGCCCACGAACAGGGCGCCAACCAACACCATCGCGAACAACCGGGGTCCATCGTCAAATATGCAGACGACCCGCTCGTTCCGGGCAAACAGGCCCGGAACGGCCGCGGCTGTCACGGCATTGACGCTGAACAGTTGCCCCGGCACGTACCAGGCGGCGCGCAATGTGCCACTCAGCGGCATGTGAATGCGGTGGTAGTTGAAGGGTGCAAGATACAACGTCGCGAAGCAGCCGTCAGCGAACCGTGACGCCCAATTGGCCTGGGAGCTGCCGTAATCGAGCAGCGCTTCGAGCGAATAGGAGTGTCCCTTCGCCTGCACTATCTGCGACCCATCAAGCCGCCCCATTTGACTGAGTGCGCCATCGACGGGGGACACGAGAACGCTGTCGTTCGGATCGATGGGGCGGGCGCCGGGTCTCAGGGCGCGCGTGAAGAACTCGTTGAAGGACGCATAAGCCAGCGGGTCCCGCTGCATCGCGTCTGACATGTCTGGACTAAAGCCTCGCATGAAGCTCTTGATGAGCGCATTTTTAACGCCGGGCAAGCGGCTCCGTGTCAAGCGGTATACCAGCCGCGATAGGAAGTGTTGCGGAATGGCGTGCTGGGTGGCGACGAACAGCCGATCTGCGAGAGTCGGCGAGTCATGAGTGCTCATTACGAATGTGCGGTTAAGCGGGGCGCCGCGACCTGCAGGTCCTGTGCGAAGCGCCGGGTGTCAAAGGGCGGTGTGAACACCCCGACGATTCGGGCGCGTGCGTCCACGAGAAACACTGCGGCCGAATGGTCCATCGTGTAGTCGCCGCCCGGCAGGTCCACGCGCAGGGCAGCCACGCCGAACGCAGCTGTCATCTTCTCGATAGCTTTCGGATCTCCGGTCAGGCCGATGAATTCGGGATCAAACGCATGCACATACAGGCCCACCGCCGTGGGAGTGTCGCGCTGGGGGTCGACGGTCACAAACAGCACCTGCAGGCCGGCAATCGCGGCCGCCTTTTTGACCTGCGCGAGCTTCACGAGCGTAGTGGGGCAGACGTCGGGGCAATGCGTGAATCCGAAGAATACGAGGCTGGGCTTGCCTTGCAATTCGTGGGCAGTGAACGGGCGGCCCAGGTGGTCCGTGAGCTGGAAATTCGCCACCGTGCGCGGCAGAGCCAGCCAGGTTCCGCTTGCAAGCTGTGGGGCCGAGCTGTCAAGTTCTCGCGCCAGCCAGAAACCGGCCAGCGCAGCGCAGAGGGCCGCGATGGCCACGAGAAGCCAGGAAAGTCGTTTGGTCATTCGAGAATTATCCCACAGCGGTCGCAGCAGCCGAGGTAAGAAGAGTCGCAAGTCCCAGAAGCAGCCCAAGGGGCGCGCTCAATTGAGACCAACGCCGCGTTCCGTCACCGTCCGCGACCTGATCACCCGCGGTGCTCGCCGCCTGAGCCGCGCACGAGTGTTCTATGGCCATGGGACCGACAACGCATTGGACGAGTCAGCCGCGCTGGTCTTCCACGCGCTGAATCTGTCGCATGAGGGCGGTGCGTCGGTGTACCGCAAGCGCGTCGCTGCCGCCGCACAACAGCGCGTGGAAGCGCTGATCACGCGGCGCGTAGACGAGCGCATGCCCGCCGTCTATCTGACGAATGAGACCTGGTTCGCAGGTCTTCCATTTCACGTCGACCCGCGAGTACTCATCCCGCGCTCGGCTCTTGCCGAGCTCATCGAGCACCAGTTCGCGCCCTGGATCGCCCTGTCAAGGGTCAAGCGTGTGCTAGATGTAGGCACTGGGTCAGGTTGCATCGCCATCGCCTGTGCCGTGGCGTTCCCGCGCGCGCACGTCGACGCAGTAGATATCTCGACGGACGCCTTAGAAGTCGCTCGGATCAATGTTCGCAAGCATCGGCTCGGGCGTCGCGTCCGTCTCGTTGAATCCGATCACTTCAGTGGTCTCTCAAACATAAGCGGCGGCACCTACGATATCATCGTGTCGAACCCGCCCTACGTCGGCGCGCGCGAGATGAGATCGCTGCCGCCAGAGTACCGGCACGAGCCGCAAATTGCGCTTGCCTCCGGAGATTCCGGCCTGGATTCGGTGCGGGTCATTCTGCGGGAAGCAGGTCGATATCTGAGCCCTGGCGGCCTTCTCGTCGTCGAGGTCGGTAACACGGAAACGGCGGTGCGGCGAGCGTTCCGGGACCTCCCGTTCGTCTGGTTGGACTTTGAGCGAGGCGGCGGTGGGGTTTTTTTGCTGACGGCCGAACAACTGCATGCGCATCGAGTATAGAGACGACGAGCCGTAACATGTCGGGCAACACCATAGGCAAGATCTTCACGGTCACGACGTTTGGCGAAAGCCACGGCCCCGCCATGGGCTGCATCGTCGATGGTTGCCCGCCGGGAATGGCGCTCGGCGAGCCTGATCTGCAGGTAGACGTCGATCGACGTCGTACCGGCACCTCGCATTTCGTGAGCCAGCGCCGCGAGGCCGACCAGGTGCGGATACTGTCAGGTGTGTTTGAGGGGGTGACCACCGGGACACCCATTGGAATTCTCATCGAAAACACCGACGCACGCTCGCGCGACTACGAAAAGATCAAGGACCGCTTCCGTCCCGGCCACGCCGATTACACCTATCAACACAAGTACGGCCTGCGCGACTATCGCGGGGGTGGGCGCTCGTCTGCTCGCGAAACTGTGATGCGGGTAGCCGCGGGTGCCATTGCGCGCAAATATCTCACCGAGCGGCTGGGGGTACGGATCTTCGGCTATCTCAGCCAGATCGGCTCTCTGCGACTCGATCCCGTGGACCCGGCATTCGCCTACCAGAACCCGTTCTTCTGTCCCGATCCGGCTCGAGTCGAGGAGCTCGAGCAGTTGATGTGGAAGGTCCGCAGTGACGGAGACTCTGTTGGTGCGCGTGTCACGGTCATCGCAACCGGTGTCCCGCCTGGACTTGGGGAGCCCGTGTTCGATCGGTTGGATGCCGATATCGCCCACGCCCTGATGAGTATCAACGCGGTCAAAGCCGTCGAAATAGGCGCGGGCACTGCGGCTGCGCAGCAAAAAGGCAGTGAGCATCGGGATGAGCTGACACCAACCGGCTTCCGCAGCAATCATGCCGGGGGTGTCCTCGGCGGCATCTCGTCAGGTCAGGACATCATCGCCCACGCCACGCTCAAACCCACGTCGAGTATTCAGGTTCCTGGGAGTACGATTGACTCGACAGGCAATCCGGTAGAAGTTGTGACGACGGGACGTCACGATCCATGTGTGGGGTTGAGAGCAACGCCGATCGCCGAAGCCATGCTGGCCATCGTCTTAATGGACCACTACCTGCGCCACCGCGCGCAAAATGCGGACGTGCGAGCGTCCACCCCTGATATCAACAAAGCAGCCCAGTGAACAATCCAAGCCCCAAGTCGCAGTTCTCAGTTGCCGTGGTCGGTGCTACGGGCCTGGTCGGCGAAACGATGCTCCAGGTCCTGGATGAGCGTAATTTCCCGGTGTCGGAGCTCTACGCGCTGGCCAGCAACCGCTCGCTGGGCAAGTCGGTTTCCTTCAAGGGCCGCAGCGTTCACGTGCAGGAGCTCGAGAGCTTTGATTTCAGCAAGGCGGATATCGGGCTGTTTTCGCCGGGCGCCGAAGTGTCGCGGGTTTACGCGCCGAAGGCCGCCGCCGCCGGATGTATCGTCATCGATAACACCTCGGAATTCCGGTACGAGGATGACATTCCGCTCGTGGTACCCGAAGTCAATCCTCACGCCATCGCACAGTTCAAGAACCGGGGGATCATTGCCAACCCGAATTGCTCGACGATCCAGCTCGTGGTCGCGTTGAAGCCCATCCACGACGCGGTGGGGATCGAACGAATCAACGTTGCAACGTATCAGTCAGTTTCGGGCGCCGGGCGCGAGGCCGTCGAAGAGTTGGCCGAACAATCGATTCAGCTTCTGACCGGCAAGGGGCCGGTTACGGCGCGAGTGCTGGCCAAGCAGATCGCGTTCAACTGTGTCCCCCAAATCGACAGCTTCCTGGACAATGGCTACACCAAGGAAGAAATGAAGATGGTCTGGGAGACCCGCAAGATCCTGGAGGACGCCAACATCCGCGTGAATGCGACGGCGGTGCGTGTACCGGTCTTTTTCGGGCATTCCGAGGCAGTGCACCTCGAAACACGGACCAAGATCACAGTCGAGGAAGTGCGTTCACTGCTCTCGAAAGCGCCTGGAGTTGAGGTGATGGACGAACGCCGCCCAGGGGGGTACCCCACAGCGGCTACCGAGGCAGCGAACCGCGACACAGTTTATGTCGGGAGAATACGTGAAGATCTGTCCTCCGACAGGGGACTTAACTTATGGGTCGTAGCCGACAACGTGCGCAAGGGTGCTGCAACGAACAGCGTGCAGATCGCAGAGATTTTGGTTCGGCAGCATATGTAATGTATATTGCCGGCCGTTGGGTGGACGCGCGGAATGTGGTCCACTCATTTGTTTTATCAAAAGATTTTACCGGTTGATACCTCTTCGGGGTGTCGTGATGATCGTCAAACGAAGCAGCCTGGTGCTCGCATCGCTGATGGCTCTGCCATCGGCCGCGTTCGCGCTTGGTCTCGGAGACATCCGTCTCCTTTCACCGCTCAATGCGCCTCTCGATGCAGAAATCGAGCTGGTGGACGTTACGCCTGAGGAGATGCAGACGCTCAAGGCGCAGATCGCGTCGCGCGAGACGTTCACCCGATACGGCTTGGATTGGCCTGTCTTCCTGAGCAGCGTGCAGGTCAAGACCACGCGTGGCGCGGACGGTCGTCAGGTCATCAAGCTCAAGTCCGGGGACACGATTACAGAGCCGTTCATCACTCTACTCGTCGAGGTGAACTGGGCTCGTGGACGTCTCGTCCGCGAATACACGATGCTTCTGGACCCTCCGGTTTACACGCCGGGACAGTCGCCTGCGTCCAACGCTCCGGTTGCCGCGCCTTCGGCGGGGACGGGCGCTCGCGAGGGTTCGATTGCGCGCGGGTCCGACATACCGGCATCACAGGACACTTCATCGATATCGCCCAATCCGCCGGGAGCGGGTGAGCCGAGCGGAGCCCCTGCCTCCTCCCGCGGCGCCGGAACCAGTCCGAGCGAAGCGGGCGGTTCGAGTCATGTCGTGAAGCGGGGCGAGACACTCTCTGCGATTGCGGCCTCAGCCTCGGGCAGCGCCGCTAATACGCCTCAGACGCGCAGCTGGATGCTGGCCATCTACCAGGCCAACCCGCCCGCGTTCGAGAAAAACATGAATTCGCTGCGCTCCGGCGCGGTGCTGCGAATTCCGGATACTGCGGATGTGTCAGCGATCTCACCGTCCGAAGCGAACGGCGAGATTCGACGTCAGTACGCTGCATGGCGCTCTTCAACGCCTGATGCCGGGTCACCGGCCGCGGCTGAGCCAGGTCATTTGCGGCTGGTGACTCCTGAGTCGGGCTCTGCAGGTACTGGCGGTCCCACCGCAGAGACGAAGGCGCTGCAGGGCCGCGTCAAAGAACTCGAGGGTCAGCTCAGCGACTCCAAGCGCCTGTTGGAAATGCGTAATGCTGAGCTCGCCCAGCTCCAGGCACGACTCGAAGGTGCCACCAAGGCTCCGCCCGCCGCGGCACCGCCACCCGCTCCGACGCCTCCCGCCGCGGCCACTGCGCCGACGCCGGCTCCCGCAGAGCAGCAGCCTCCGGCTGCGCAGGCGGAAGCGCCCGCTGCAGCCCCGCCCCCGGCTGAAGAGCCGGCTCCATCGGCCGAGCCGACACCTGCACCCGCTGACACGACTCGTGCGCATAGGCCCCAGCCGACACCCGTCCAGGCTGAGGGTGGTGGAATATTCGATACGCTCAAGGACTTCTGGTGGGCGATCGCTCTGCTGGTCGTAGCGCTGGTCGGGTTCTTGGGATTGCGCGCGTGGCGTTCGCGCCGGCAGTCTGAGTTCGATGATTCGCTAGGCCGGCTCGCAGTCGCGGGCGCCAACTCCATGGATCGAGGATTTGCGGCAGGAGACACGTCTCCTGTCCGTCCGCTTACGGCAGCGACCGACGACGGGGCCTTCCTGGTCGAAGAGTCGGGGACCCACGAGCGTCCTCGATTCGGCGGTGGTGGCGCTCCCGCAGGAGCTTCGGCCCGGCACGTCTCGACGGACGACACGGTCAGTAGCGATACGGCGATCAACCTCGATCAGGGTGATCCGCTGGCGGAAGCTGATTTCCACATGGCGTACGGGCTGTACGACCAGGCCGCGGATCTGATCCGCATTGCGATCAGCCGCGAGCCCAACCGCCGCGATCTGAAGCTCAAGCTCCTCGAAGTGTTCTTCGTGTGGGGCAACAAAGAGCAGTTCCTGCACAGCGCGCGCGAGCTGGCCGATACGCGGGCGCAGGCCGCACCCGGCGAGTGGGAAAAGATTGTCATCATGGGCAAGCAGCTTGCCCCGGAAGATCTCCTGTTCTCAGGTGGCGGCGCCGTCAGTGGCGCGACTGCGGGAGGAGTCGATCTCGACCTCGAAGGCGGCGAGAGCCGCGTCGACTTCGATCTGCTGGGTGAGCCGGTACCGGGCCAGGACGAAGGTGGAGTCGATCTGGACATCGGCTCCGCTCTTGGCGACAACACGACCGATTTAACGGGCGCTACGGATCGCAACTTCGGCCTCGAGACCACGTTCAACAACTCGACCGGCACTACGCGTCAGATGACGCAGAAGATTTCGCGCGAGCCCGAGCCGCTCATGCCGGAGTTCGGTTCGGAATCGGAAGGTCCGACGGTCGAGCAGCCGCAGCTGGCCAACCAGGAAAATCCGACTATCCGTCAGAAGGTCGCGATGGCCCTCAAGCAGGGGCACAGCGCCGAGCAAACGGCGGAGCTCGCGATCGATGATCTCGGTCTCGATCTGGGCGCGCTCGACACTGTCGATCAACCCGGTCTCGGTGCCTCGTCCGACGCACCAACACTGGTGGCGGGCATGGACGAGCGTTCACGCAAGATCATGGAAGAGGCCCAGCGTCGCGCTTCAACCGAAGAGCACGATACTGCGGCGACGGCTGCCTGGCGGATGGACGACAGTGATCTTGTTGCGGTCCTTGGCAACGGTGCCAATGGGCACGGAGCCGAAAACGGTGCGTTCGACTCGTCGTCCACTGCGCGGCTCGCGGCTCTGTCGGATCGCGAAGTCGACTTCGACCTTGGCGATGTTGATGCCGATGGTGTTGGTGAAGCAGACGCCGATGGCATGCACCATCATCATAACGCGCATGGCAGCAACGGAGCTGGCTTGGACCTCGACGTCGGGACGGCGACGGTTCCTGACACAGCGTTCACGGCGACGCAGAAGCTCGCTTCCGATGACCTGGCTCTGCCGGACCTCGAGCCGGTGACGATGAGTGAAGTGGGTACGAAGCTGGACCTGGCACGCGCCTACATGGATATGGGTGACCCCGAGGGGGCACGCAACATTCTCGAGGAAGTGATGCACGAAGGGTCAGTGGCCCAGAAGCAGGAAGCGCAGAGATTGATCGAATCGCTCCCCGGCTGAACCGCTACGCGGTTGGGATTGAGTACGACGGCTCCGCTTATTCGGGCTGGCAGACGCAACAGTCGCTACGCACCATTCAAGGCCTCGTTGAGAGTGCACTGAAGGCCGTGGCGGCTGAGCCCGTCGAGGTCGTCTGCGCGGGCCGCACCGATGCTGGTGTCCACGCCCGCTGGCAAGTCGCTCACTTCGATACGAACGTTACCCGGCCCATGCGCGGTTGGGTCATGGGAGCCAATACGGAGCTTCCTCGCGACGTCAGCATCGTTTGGGCACGTCCGGTGCCACTTCACTTTCACGCCCGCTATTCGGCTGAGGCGCGCACCTATCGATACATCATTCTGAACCGCAGCACGCGCTCGGCTCTTGCTGCGAAACGCGCTACGTCGATCTACAAACCCCTTGATCACGAGCGCATGGCCGATGCAGCCGTTCATCTATGCGGCCATTACGACTTCAGCGCCTTCCGCTCGTCCGAGTGCCAATCGAAATCGCCGATCCGGCGTGTCGAGCGGCTCACCGTGGAGCGGCAGGGCGAGTGGGTTGTAATCGAGGTAACGGCCAACGCGTACCTGCACCACATGATGCGGAATATTGCGGGCCTGCTGATTGAGATTGGGAGGGGAGAGGCGCCTCCGTCCTGGGCGCGAGAGGTGCTCGAGGGTCGGGACCGGACCCGAGGAGCGGCCACAGCACCCGCCGACGGGCTTTACCTCTGGGACGTTCGCTACCCGGACGCCTTCGGGCTGCCCTCCGGACGTTCAGAGGCGCGATCCATTATGATTCCGGGATTGCCTTAAGTCTCACGGACGTCCGCTATGTCGTGGTTCGAAAAGATCATGCCCTCCCGCATCAAGACGGAGCGGCGTACCCGCTCGGTGCCGGAAGGCCTGTGGATCAAATGTCCTGCGTGCGACGCCGTCCTATATCGGGCCGAGCTCGAACGCAACCTGTATGTCTGCCCCAAGTGCAGCCACCACATGCGCATCGGTGGCCGCGAGCGACTGGAAGGGTTTCTGGATCCCGGGCAGACGGAAGAGATCGGTGCCGGCATCTCGCCCGAAGATCCGCTCAAATTTCGTGACAGCAAGCGCTACAAGGACCGGATCGTCCAAGCGCAGAAGGCGACTGGCGAGCGCGATGCGCTCATCGTCCTCGCGGGCAAGCTGCAAGGCCTGCCCATCGTCGCCTGCGCGTTTGAATTCCAGTTCCTAGGCGGGTCCATGGGGTCCGTAGTCGGCGAGCGTTTCAAACGTGCGGTCGATCACTGCATAGAGCATCGCGAGCCCTTCGTGTGTTTCACCGCCAGTGGTGGGGCGCGTATGCAGGAGGCGTTGTACTCGCTCATGCAGATGGCAAAGACCGCAGCCGCGCTGTCGCGGCTTGCACAGGCACATCTGCCATACATCTCGGTCATGACGGACCCGACCACCGGCGGCGTATCGGCCAGTCTCGCAATGCTGGGGGATCTCAACATTGCCGAGCCCCGCGCCCTGATCGGATTCGCCGGCCCGCGCGTTATTCAGCAGACCGTGCGCGAGACACTTCCTGAGGGCTTCCAGCGCAGCGAGTTCCTCCTCGAGCACGGCGTGCTCGACATGATCGTGGACCGTCGCGACATGCGGGACCGAATAGGCGGTGTGCTGCGCATGCTGCTGAAGCTGCCACCCGTCGCCGCCGCTGCTGCCTGAAATTGCGCACTCTTGCGCAATGGCTGGCTCATCAGGAGTCGGTGCATCCAAAAACCATTGACATGGGTCTGGAGCGTGTCGTCTCCGTCGCGCGAATCCTGGGGGTGGACAAACCTGCCTCTCGCGTCATTACGGTCGGTGGAACGAACGGGAAGGGTTCCACCGTCGCACACCTGGATGCGATTCTTCGTGCCGCGGGGGCGTCCACCGGCATGTTCACCTCACCTCACTTCATCCGCTACAACGAACGGATTCGGGTCGGAGGCGTCGAGGTTGAAGATGCTGAGCTGATCAGCGCGTTTGAGCGGATCGAGGCAGCGCGCAGAGAGACCCTCACCTTTTTTGAGTACAACGCCCTGGCGGCTCTGCTGATCTTCGCCGATCGTCACGTCGACGTGGCCATTCTCGAGGTGGGATTAGGCGGCAGACTCGATGCGGTCAACCTGGTGGATGCGGATGTCTCCATCGTGTGCTCGATCGGATTCGATCACCGCGATTACCTCGGAGACAGCCTGGAGCAGATCGGCGCCGAGAAGGCGGGCATCTTCCGTTCGGGCCGGCCCGCGGTGTTGAGCACTCCGGATGTGCCGGAAACCGTCTATTCGACGATCCAACGGCTGGGTGCACGCGCCGTAGTCGCCGAACGGGATTTCAGTTGGCAGGTCGAGTCGGGGGAAGGCCAGAGCATTGCAGGCGATCGCGTCCGCTGGAGTTATCGAGGGCTCCGGAGCGCGCTCAGCAACCTACCTGCGTCGGCCCTTGCGGGTTCCATTCAATATCGCAACGCCTCTGCGTCTCTTGCGGCGATCGAATCGCTCGATGCCGGATATACGCTGGACGAGGAAACAGTCAGTGAGGCGCTTCGAAACGTCAGGCTTGCGGGCCGATTTCAGGTGGTTTCGGGGCCGGTTGAATGGATTCTCGACATCGCACACAACGAGCCCGCGGCCCGTGTGTTCGCGGAGCATGTGCGAGAACGGGTGCTACCTGATGGCGGTCACACGTTCGCGGTAGTGGGTATTCTCGCGGACAAGGACGCGCGTGAGATTGCTGCTGCGCTCGAACCCCTCGTTGACCATTGGATACTGTGCTCGTTACCCGGGCCGCGCGGCAGCTCGGCGTCGGATCTGGCACAGAGGCTTCGGCTGCAACCCGATGACGTCACGCTCGCAACGTCCGTCGAGGAGGGTTGCGAAGTCGCGCGGGCGGCTGCGGTGCCGGGTGACCGAGTTATTGTCTTTGGCTCGGTCTACACCGTGGGTCCGGCTCTGCAGTGGCTTCGCGTATACTAGCGGCCTGTCAGACCTATGGTGATAGGCCTCCTAGGTCGCCGTTCGCTTGATTGAGGCGGCTTCGTCCCCACTGTGGAACTTCTGGTGAAAGAGCGACTGACCGGCGCGATCATTCTCGTAGTCCTGATCGTGTTGTTGGTGCCCGAGCTGTTGTCGGGCCCGAAGGGCCCTTCGGCCCCCGTGCCGGCCGGTCCTGCCCCGAATTCATCCGAGGAACCGCCATTAAGGTCGTACACGATCAACTTGGGCGACGACTCGCACTCGCGATCCGAGTCAGCCGAGAGCAGCGGACCGGCGATGCCGCAGCCCAGCGGACCCGAGCAGCCGACCTTGCAGCCTGGCGCGGCCACATCGGACGCATCGAAGACGCAGAGCGAAACGGCGGCGCCCGGTTCGTCGGCGACGAGTTCGCAGCCGACCGGCGCACCGCAATCGTCCGGCACGCCCCAGTTGTCAGGTGCACCGCAGGCCGCCAGCTCGCCGGCTGCAAGGTCGCAGGCGCCGAATTCGCAGTCAGCCGGCGCATCGCAGGCGTCCAGTGCGTTGGCGCAAAAACCTACTCCCGCAGCTGCCTCTCGATCGGAGGCCCCGAAACCAGCTCACGCGGCCGCCGCGTTGGAGAAGCCCACCAAAGCTCATCCGGCAGCCGCGGCGTCGACTTCGGAGTCCGGTTGGGCAGTGCAATTGGGCGTGTTCGCCAGCCGCGAGAACGCAGAGCGGCTGGCCCTGGAAGTACGAGTAAAGGGCTTCAAGGCGTCTGTGTCGCCCGTCACGAGTGGGAGCCGCAAACTCTACAGAGTGCGGGTTGGACCGACGGCCGATCGCGCAGCGGCGCAAGAACTGCAGGGGCGACTGAAGGCTGTGGGGCGCCCGGGCGGAACTGTGGTCCCTTATTCTTGATACGCTCCACAATTGCGGCAAGCCATGGCGGAGGTCCGCGCAGGTTGGGTCTCGCTCTTGTACAATCCGCGCCGCAATCAGCTACCGGACTAAGACCCGCGGATGAATGTTACCGATTATCTGGTGATTGCCGCCGTCGTCATTTCGGCAGTTGTCGGTGCGATGCGCGGTTTTCTGCGCGAAGCGGTGGCGCTCGCGGCGTGGCTCGTTGCGCTGTTCATTGCGTGGCACTTCGCGGAATTGGTCGAGCCGCATCTGGGCGGCCTGTTGTCTGGCTCATATGTCAAGCCGTGGGCGGCCCGCGTCATCATCGTGCTGCTGATACTGCTACTCGGCGCGGCCATTGGGGCGATGCTGGATCACTTCGTACGGTTGTCGATCTTCAGCGGCATGGACCGCTTCCTTGGGATGGTTTTCGGCCTTTTGCGCGGAGTGGTACTGCTCGGCGTATTTGTCATCCTGGGTCAACTGCTGCGCCTCGATGGCGAGAGGTGGTGGGCCCGGTCCCTGCTGGTTCCCTACGGCGAATCCGTCGCGAATGGATTGCGCGCGTTGGTTGGCGAGCAGCGGGTGAGGCACACGGGCGGCGCGAGCGCAAAGAACTGAATCAACCGAAGAAGGTGCCACAGCATGTGCGGGATTGTAGGTATTGTCGGAACCAGCGCGGTCAACCAGCGAATCTATGACGCGCTGACGGTCCTGCAACATCGCGGGCAAGACGCGGCTGGCATTGCAACATCGGTGGACGGTGAGCTCTACACCCGCAAGGGGAGTGGTCTCGTACGCGATGTTTTCCAGCAGCACCACATGCTGGAGCTCAGGGGCAACTACGGCATCGGCCATGTGCGCTATCCGACCGCCGGGTGCGATTCGGCCTCCGAGGCACAGCCGTTCTATGTGAATGCCCCCTACGGGATCTGCATTGCGCATAACGGCAACCTGACTAACGCTACGGAGCTTGCCGAGGTGATCATTCGTGAAGATCGCCGGCATCTCAACACCACTTCCGACTCGGAAGTCCTGTTGAACGTGTTCGCGTCCGAGTTGCAGCGCATCGGAACGCCGCGCGTTACACCGGCGGACGTCTTTGCTGCACTCAATGCGGTCTATCGGCGATGCCGCGGTGGCTATGCAGTGGTCGCAATGGTTATCGGCCACGGGATTCTTGGGTTCCGTGACCCCCATGGCATCCGCCCCCTGGTGCTCGGGCAGCGCGATACACCACGTGGACCCGAGTGGATGCTGGCGTCCGAGAGCGTCGCCCTCGACTCGCTGTTGTTCAAGTTCGTACGCGACATTGCGCCCGGCGAGGCAGTATTCATTGACGAGCAGGGCCGGCTGCATTCCCAACAGCTCGTACCGACGGTGCGCCACACGCCGTGTATCTTCGAGTACGTCTACTTCGCTCGTCCTGACACGAAGATCGATAACATATCGGTGTATCGCGCACGCATGCGCATGGGTGATCGGCTGGCGGAAAAAATACTCCGCGAACGGCCCAATCACGATATCGACGTCGTCATCCCTATTCCGGATACGAGCCGCACGAGCGCGTTGCAGCTCGCACAGAAGCTCAACCTGAAATATCGTGAAGGCTTCATCAAGAACCGCTACATCGGCCGCACGTTCATCATGCCAGGGCAGGAGCAGCGCGAGAAATCAGTGCGCCGCAAGCTGAATGCCATCGACCTGGAATTCCGCGGCAAGAACGTACTGCTGGTCGACGACTCCATTGTCCGCGGCACGACGTCGGCACAGATCATCGAGCTGGCTCGCGAGGCAGGCGCGAAGAAGGTTTACTTTGCATCTGCGGCTCCGCCCGTGCGCTTCCCCAACGTGTACGGAATCGACATGCCCGCGACGAGCGAGCTCGTCGCCGCCGATCGCAGTGTCGATGAGGTTGCGCACCTCATCGGTGCAGATTGGCTGGTCTACCAGGACCTCGAGGATCTCGTTGCCGCTTGTCAGCACGATGATGCACGCGTCGCCGAGTTCGACACGTCCTGCTTCTCCGGGGAGTACGTTACGGGCGATGTGACGCCCGAGTATCTCGAGCGGTTGCAGGTGGAGCGCTCGGATGCCGCGAAGTCGTTGCGGCGCGAGCGTCGAGGTAGACTCAAGGTCATTCGAGGCAGCTAGCTCGACAGACGTGAATTCAATCCGGCGGCGCCTTCTTCTGGAGCTGTTTCAGGCTGGCCTTGATAGGGTAGCTGGCCGCCGTTCGGTTGCCCGTGCGCTGAGCGCGCCCTCCGGCACAGTCTGGATCGCAGCAATAGGGAAGGCTGCATCAGCCATGGCTCTCGGCGCCCATGACGTATTGGGGGTATCGGTAGAGCGGACGCTGGTTATCACGAAAGACGGCCACGTCGCTCCGCAGATTCACGCGCTGCCCAACGTCGAAATCCACGAGAGCGCCCACCCGGTACCTGACAAGCGCTCGCTCGCAGCGGGCCAGAGCCTGCTCAAGTGGCTGAGTGAGCTGCCCCGGTCCGTAGAACCGCTATTTCTGGTCTCCGGTGGAGCCTCGAGTCTCGTCGAGGTGCTCGAGGACGGCGTGACCTTCGAGCAGCTGGGGAAGCTCAATGCGGAGGGCCTCGCGAGCGGGATCCCGATCGCGGAGCTCAACGCGCGCCGATCAAAGCTCTCGCGGATCAAGGGAGGCGGCATTGCCCGGCTTCTGGGCGACCGCCCTGCGCGGGCGCTATTGATTTCCGACGTTCCCGGCGATGACCCTGCCGTGATTGGATCGGGGCTCCTCGGGCCCGCTGGCGGTTCTCAGGACCGGATTGAACGAACCATCGTTGCCTCGCTGGATCACGCCGTAGAGGCTGTTTGTGTGGCCGCCGAGAAATTGGGCCTCGACGTGCGCAGACCGGCCAGCCGCTTCGATGATGACGCCGCCCGACTTGCTGTGCGCTTCACGCACGAGCTGCACCTGAATCCGGCTCAGGTGTGCGTGTGGGGCGGAGAGTCGACCGTGCAGTTGCCCCCCAATCCCGGGCGCGGCGGCCGAAATCAGCATCTTGCATTGGCAGCAGCACGATTACTCGCAGGGCAGCCGCAGATGATGCTGCTCGCCGCAGGGACGGATGGAACTGACGGCGTGACCGATGACGCCGGGGCGCTTGTAGACAGCGAGACATGTGCGCGTCTCGCCCTTGCAGAGATAGATGCTGACGATTGTATGCGCCGTGCAGACTCGGGCACGGCCCTCGCAGCCAGCGGCGATCTCGTCCATACAGGACCGACAGGAACGAATGTCGGTGACCTCGTGATCGGCCTGAAGCTGTCGGACGCCGCGGCCCAGATCGTAGTCGAAGGCCGTGACGGGCTCGATACGCACGTGCTGTAATTGCGCGATGCGTTTGTTGCTGATTGAAGACGACGCGGCGCAGTGCGAAATCATCCAACATCGTCTGGCGTCGCGTAAGCCAGATGCACAGATTGTGGTCCGCAGCCCCGATCTGCACGGCCCGCTTGCGCCGGAATTTCTCGCACAGGGATTCGACGCAGTTTTGTTTGGGCACGGCCGCGGTCTCGATGAGCTCAGAGAGCTGACGGCTCGGGCCGGTTTCGCACCTGTCGTCTTCATCGCCGTGACCTCCGGCCATGTGGATTCCTCCGAGGCCCTCGAGATCGGCGCACACTCCGCAATCGGCCGTGACGAGATCGACACCGAGAAGTTCTTTCAGATTCTCGACGACGCCGAGTGGGTGCAATCGCGCGCGCGCACGAAGTGGCGCACCAGCGCGGTCGGGCGTGAGACGCAACGGTTCGGCACCGCCTTCATTCGCGGGTATCGATGTATCCGGCGAATCGCCACGAGCCCCGTAGCTGACTTGTATCTTGCGGAGAGCGAATCTGCGGGAGCGTTGGTTGCACTGAAGGTGGTCCGGGACCGGCACAAGGATCAATACGATCTCGACCATACGTTCCGGCGCTTTCTGCAGGAATACGCAATTGTCCAACGTATCCGTCACCCGAGCATCGTCCAACTCCACGATCTCGGTATCAGCGACGAGCATGCGTGGCTGGTGATGGAGTATTTCCCGGGAGGTGACCTGCGGCGGCGTATGCGAGGCGGCATGAAGCCGCGTCCTGCGCTTCGGACAGCAATTGCCATGGCCCGGGCTCTGGAGGCGATGCACGCCTGCGGAGTGCTGCACAGGGATCTCAAGCCCGGCAATGTCATGTTGCGCGAGGACGGATCTCCCGCCCTCATCGACTTCGGGATGTCCAAGGACACGGCCCTCGCTCACGAGGTCACCGACTCTGGCCTGATCTTCGGTACGCCTCACTACATGAGCCCGGAGCAGGGTCATGGCGAGCCCATCGATGCCCGCAGCGACTTGTACAGCCTTGGGGTGATCGTGTTCGAGATGCTGGCGCGCGCGAAGCCCTTCGCGGCCGAAAATCCGATGGCGATCATCTACAAGCATCGCAAGGAGCCGGTGCCGCGCCTGCCCGAGCCCTTCGAAGCCTTTCAGCCCATGATCGAGCGCTTTCTGGCGAAGGATCCCCAGGATCGCTACCAGGATGCGAAGGAAGCGAGAGTTGCATTGCGCAAGGCGTATCGCATGTTGAAGACGGCAGCTGAAGTGACGTGATGTCGGCCCCTGCAATGTCAATACTTCGTGCGCCAACGCCGCAAGCGTGGGTCGCGACGGCGATCGGGCGATGGCGCGAATTGCTCGTTGATCATGCCAACTGTGAGAAGAAGGCGGCATCTACTGCGTTGGCGCTGATGTTTGCGTATCCTGAGGATCACGCGCTCGCCATGGCCTTGTCGCGTCTTGCGCGTGAGGAGTTGCGCCATTTCGAACAAGTGCAGAAGATGATGATCAGCCTGGGTGTTGATTTCGAGCGCCAGCAGCCGGGACGTTACGCCTCCGGGCTGCGTACTGCGCTCAGGACGTCAGAGCCGGGCAGGAAGCTGGATTTGCTGTTGGCCGGGGCGCTGATCGAGGCGCGCTCGTCCGAGCGGTTCAGGCTGTTGAGCAGCCGGTTGCAGCCGCCGCTGGCGGACTTCTATGCGCAGCTCGAGCGATCCGAGGCGCGGCATTTCGAGTTGTATGTGAACCTGGCGCGCGCCGCAGCACCGGACCGCTGGCGCGAGCGGCTCGATACGCTCGCGCAGCGTGAGGCCGAGCTGGCCACCGGGCCCGATACCGTGTTCCGGTTTCATTCCGGGCCGCCGCTATAGCGGCGGCCCGCGGACTCGATCATACACCCGCTTGATTTCGAGACTCCCGAGGCGGCCGCCTTTCGTCTGCGTCGTCATGATCAGGCGGCCATCCTCATCGAGCGCAAAGTCGTCTTCGCGCCAACCAGCTTTCTTCGCGGTGATCGTGACTACAAACACCGGGCCGCGCCAACCAACACTTCGATCGGCGGTAGCGTCCGGTCCGTAAGGAATGGTGTTCGATGTGCCCGCCGTGTACTGGTCCGCGGTGTGTGTGCCATCGGGCATGTCGGTCTCGATGGTCAAGGTGCCTTCGTTCTGGCTGATCGACAGATGCACGGGCGGCTTCAGGAGACGATTGATGCTCACGCCCCGGCTCCTCGGGGTACCACCCGTGGGGGGTGTACTGACGGGTGGTGGTGGGGCGGTCTCCTCGACCCCGGGAGCCGTCAAGCTTACGGGCAGGAAGCCTGTGCCGCCGGGCCCCCCCATCGGCGGCATGCCCCCGCCGCCGCCGCCCCGTCCTCCGCCGTGACCACGGTGGCTGCCCGGGGAGCGCTGCGGGGCAGCCTTGTCAGGGTCTGCGAGCTTGTCGGGGTCATCGCTCAGGTTCGGGTTGAACTTCCATTCGCCCGTCAGGTTGACGCCGCTCGGTGCCGCTGCATCCAGACGCTCTGTCGCACAACCGGCGATCCACGCAGCAACCAGGCAGGCCAGGGGATAGACGGCAATTGAAACGGGGCGCATCACTCGCTCTCGTGTTGGCATGGGGGAGGTCGCGTGGAACGTGCCGGCTTCGACCCAGTGCTGGCCGGCAAGTTCACTGTTAGCACAACTGCGAAATGTAGACTACAGTTGCCTCAACGACGGTCCTGCCGTCCTTAACAGTTTGTTACAACCGCCGAGGCCCGATGAGCGATCGCCCCCATCTCGTCATTGTCGATGACGACCGCGAAATCCGCACGCTGCTGAGCCAGTACCTGGAGAAACACGATTTCCGCACGACAGCAGTTGCGGAGGGAAGAGAGATGCGGCGTGTGATGGAACGATCCCGCGTTGATCTCGTCGTACTCGATCTGATGCTCCCGGGCGAGGATGGACTGTCGATCTGCCGCGAGCTGCGCACACGGTCGCAAGTGCCGATCATCATGTTGACTGCCAGAGGCGAGGATGTTGACCGGATCGTCGGGCTCGAGCTCGGAGCGGACGACTACCTGCCGAAACCCTTCAATCCCCGCGAGCTGCTGGGGCGGATCAGGGCGGTACTCAGGAGAACGGCGCATGCACCGCGCGATCCAAGTCCGGAAACCGTGCGGTCGTTTACATTCAGCAACTGGAAGCTTGATACAACGACGCGCACGTTGACTGACGCAGACGGGAAAGAGGTTGCATTGAGCGGCGCGGAGTATCGGCTGCTCGCGGTTCTGCTGTCGTCCGCGAACCGCGTGCTCGGTCGCGCCCAACTCACGGAACTGCTGCGGGGTCGGGAAGCGGATCCATTCGATCGCAGTATCGATGTTCGGGTCAGTCGGCTGCGTCAGATTCTGGGCGACGATGCGCGCGCGCCGCAGATCATTAAAACGGTATATGGCGAGGGGTATGTTGTCGGCGTTCCAGTCCAGCAACACTGACCGGTCCGCACGAAGGCATTGAAGATGCGCCTGTCCCTGTGGCCTCAGTCGCTTTTTGGGCGGCTGATCGCCGCTTCCATCCTCGCATTGTTGCTGGCTCAACTCGTCGGCATGATGTTCGTCGCGCGTGAGCGCGAACGTTTCATATTGCAAGGCAGCGTGCGGGAGTGGTCGCGGCGGATTGCGGAGGTGACCGCCATGTTGCAGGGCATGGATGACACCGAGCGATCGGCCGCGGTTGCCAGGCTGAGCGAGCGGCCCTGGCACTTCGGGCGCCGCCTTCGCGATGTGGTCATATTCCGCGATGGGCTGTTTCCCGCTCCGGAGGTCGAGGGGGTGGGGCGGCCCCCGGCCGCCCTGGGGCCGCCGCTGAGCGGTGTAGATCCACCGCTGCGGGGCCGAGAGGCGCTACGCCTGGGCCCAGAGCCGCCGCCGCAGCAGGGTGCCGAGCCCCCGGGACGAGTGCCGCCACCGTCAACGCCTTCCCCCCCAGGCGGCCCACCGGGTCCGCCCGGGTCTGAAGAGCTGGGTCCACCCGGAGCCGGTGGATTGGGCCCGCCCGGTGCCGGTGGGCTGCACCCGGCCGGTCCCCCCTCTGATGGGCTGGTCGTGCCGTTCTCGAAAGCGGGCGACTTCGAAGGAACATTCGAGCAACAGCTGCGCGCGACGCTGGGAACGGGATTCGATGTCCATGTCACGCCGACCGCCGATCCGGCGAAGAAGGCAATCTCGATCTCGGGTCCGTTCTTCTCCGAAGGGCGCGAGAGTGGCACCGAGCTGTACGACGCGACGGTCAAGTTCCCCGACGGTTATACCGCGCTATTCCGCGTGACGCGGCTTGCCCGGGGGGCTCCTCTGCCTCGCGGTCTCTTCATGAACCTCGGGTTCCTGGTCATCGTCATGTCGGTCGCGTTGTTCGCAACCGCTCGCAGCATCACGCGTCCGCTCTCGGAACTGGCGAGTGCCGCCGACAGTGTTGGCCGCAACCTGCGGCAGCCGAAAATTGCGGAGCGCGGCGCGCTCGAGCTGCGTAACGCCGCTCGAGCGTTCAACACCATGCAGGATCGGCTGCAACGCTACCTCGACAGCCGCAGCAGGGTGCTCGCGGCGATGTCGCATGACCTCAAGACGCCTCTCACCCGTCTACGCTTGCAGGTGGAGATGTTGGATGACACCGCCGCGCAGGCGCGCATCGGCAAGCAGCTCGACGAAATGGAAAGCATGGTGCACGGCGCGCTGGCCCTGTTTCGCGGCCTGGATGATAACGAGGCGTTCACGCCGCTCGACGTCAATGAAATGCTGGCAACCCTGCAGTCCGAATTTGCCGAGATGAGCGCCAAAGTCTCGATCGAGGGCCGCGCGACCCGATCCATCCTCGGCAAGCCGCAGGCTCTCAGGCGGTGTCTCACCAACCTGATTGCCAACGCAGTCAAGTTTGGTTCGCAGGCCACGGTGCTCGTCGAGGATGGGCCGGCCCTGGTCATCCGCGTGCGCGACGATGGACCGGGAATACCCGAAGCCGAGTTGGAGCGCGTGTTCGAGCCATTCTATCGCCTCGAGTCCTCGCGCAATCGCGACACTGGCGGCAGCGGCCTGGGCCTGAGCATTGCGCGTGATGTCGTCCAGGCGCACGGCGGCTCGCTCGTTCTCGCGAACCTGCCCCTGCGCGGACTGGAAGCGGTGGTAACGCTGCCCCGGGCGTGATGGCCCGCCTGCGCCCGGGTTGAGACAAATAACATTCGCTCACGATTGATTACCCCCGCAGGCTCCGCGCCGCTCTAGTTTCTTCCCGCTGGACAAACCAGTTGGGAGGAACAATGAAAATCACTTCAGTCGCAGTGGCTGTCCTGTGGATGGGAATCGCCGCCGCCCAGCCGCCCGACGCACCCGGTGGCGGCGGACCGGGCCCGGGATTTCGGCACGAGAGCCCAGCGGAGCGCATGGATCACCTGGCCGTTCTGCTCGATCTGACGGATGGGCAGAAAGCGCAGGTGCAGGCGATCCTCGATGAACAGCACGCCAAGATGAAGGCACAGCACGACGCTATGCAGGCATCGGGCCAGAAACCAACGTTCGATCGGATGAAGGCCGCGCATGACCAGCTGCGGCAGGACACGCTCGCGAAACTGACGCCCGTGCTCACCCCAGCGCAGCTGAAGAAGTTTCAAGTATTGACGGAGGAGCGAGGTCCACCAGGCGGACCGCACTGAAGCAGGCCGCGTGCGCCATCAGCAGGAGTTGTCCGCTGATCAGTCCGCTATGGACTGATCAGCGCGGCAGCTCGCGCAATTCGTAGCGGCCGCTCTCGTATCGGATATAACTTCCCTGTTCATACCACGCCCCGAGCACCATCCGCTGGGCAGGTTCGCCTTCTATTGCAGTGTCGTGGACACCTGGGCGATGCGTGTGTCCGTGAATGATTCGGCGGACCCTCGTCGCGCGGTAGGCTGTTGATACCGCGTCCTGATTTACATCCATGATGTTAGGGATAACCCTCGACGTATGCTCCTTGCTGCCTGCGCGTGCCTGATTGGCGATCAGCTCGCGATCGGCCAGGGGTAATGCAAGAAAGCGGCGTTGCCACTCGGGTGTCCTGACGGTACTGCGCAACTCCTGATAAGAATGGTCGTCGGTACAAAGCGCATCACCGTGAGTCAGCAACACTCTCTCGCCGTCCAGATCGGCGACGACCGGATCCGCCAGCAGCCTGCTGCCGGTTTTGCGGCAGAAATCCCGTCCGATCAGGAAATCCCGATTCCCGTGCAGTACGAAGCAGCCGACGCCATTCGCCGTGAGCGTCCGCAGGCCCTCGCAAACGCGCGCCTTGGTTGGATCAGGATCATCGTCGCCCACCCATACCTCGAACAGATCGCCCAGGATGTACAACGCTTCAGCATCCGCAGCCTGTGTCCGCAGGAAATCGAGGAACTGCTCCACCGCCTGCGGCGCGGCAGCATCGAGATGCAGATCGGATACGAACAGCCGGGTCATTGCAGTACCTGGAAATGCCGAAGCTACTTCGGCGAGAGAATGGTGTCCTGAGAAGGAGTCGCAATTGGAGTCGCTATGGGCGCAGGGGTGGGCGTAGATGCCTGACTGGCTCCATCCAGGACTTCCACCTTCTCGATGATGACGGGCTTCAGCGGGGTGTCGGACTTGAACGGCCCCGAAGCGCCCGTGGGCGTGACGCCGATCCGGTCAACGACGTCCATGCCTTGTACGACGCGACCGAAGACCGCATATCCCCACCGGGTAGGTAGCGGATCGAGGTCGGGATTGTCAACGAGGTTTACGTAGAACTGGGCGTTGCCCGAGTGGGCGCTTTCGCCGCGCGCCAATCCCACCATGCCGCGCTTGTTCTGCAGGCCGTTGCCCGCTTCGTTGTTGACCGGGTCGTGCACGGGTTTGAGCTTCAGATCGCTGGCGGAGTGACCGCCGCCCTGGATGACGAAATTCGCAACCACGCGATGCATCAGCGTGCCGGAGTAGTAGCCCTCCCGCACGTAGCGTAGGTAGTTCGCGACCGTAAGCGGCGCGCGCTCCGGCATCAATTCGACGACGAAATCCCCCATGTTCGTCGAGACCCGAACTTGGGCAGCCTGGTCCGCAGCGGGAGCCGTGGTATGGACCAGCAGCCCTGCAAGCACCAGCAGCGCGGACGCCAGCGGGTTGCGGGGCCAATTCCGAGGGGGTATTCGCATCTAGCCTCCATAATGATGCCGGCGGGGGCGCCGCGCGCGCATGCGCGCGCTCGTGGCGCCAACCGGCCGGCAATTCTAGCAAGCGCGGCGGCTGCCGCGTCCCGTAACATTACGTTATGAGCGGAATGGACATTTCGGCGGCCGGGACGTTCGGTCAGCCACACACGACGCGCTTCGCGCCGAGCCCCACGGGCGAGCTGCACCTGGGAAATGCGCGCACGGCGCTATTTAACTTTCTGCTGGCACGGCAGCAGGCAGGGCGGTTTCTGCTGCGCATCGAGGACACTGACACGGAGCGTAGTCGCGAACAGCATGTAGAGGCCTTGATTGCGGACCTGCGGTGGCTCGGGATGAATTGGGATGCGGGTCCGGATCATGAGGATTCCAAGGGTCCTTACCGGCAGTCGCAGCGCGGCGCGCGCTACGATCGTTATTTCGCCGAGCTGGAAAAGCGTGGCGCGGTCTATCTATGCTTCTGCACTCCGCTGGAGCTCGAAGCCTCGCGGCGGGCGCAGCTTGCGTCAGGTCGCCCGCCACGTTACGCGGGCACCTGTCGCAATCTGTCTGCCGAGCAGCGGCAGAAGAGAAGCCTGGAAGGCCTCTCGCCGACCATGCGCTTCAGAGTGCCACTGGGCCGTCGCATCGAGTTTCTGGACTTCGTGCACGGGCCGCAGAGTTTTCTCTCAGACGACATCGGAGACTTCGTGATCCGGCGAGCGGATGGGACCGCCGCCTTCTTCTTTTGCAATGCAGTAGATGATGCGGACATGGGCGTCACGCACGTGCTGCGCGGCGAAGATCATCTGACGAATACACCTCGTCAGTTGATGATCCTCGAGGCGCTTGGGTTGCGCGCGCCGAGTTACGGTCACGTCTCGCTGATCGTGGGCAATGATGGCTCACCGTTGTCAAAGCGACATGGTGCTACGAGCGTGCGTGAGTATCGCGAGCGGGGCTTTCTTCCGCAGGCGATGACGAATCACCTGTTCCGTCTGGGACATTCCACATCGGAGCATGGGTTTGTGTCGCTGGAGGAGATGGCGCGCGCATTTGATGCGGCTCACCTGGGACGCGCGCCGGCGCGATTCGACGAGCAGCAGTTGCTCGTCTGGCAGAAGGAAGCTGTGCATCGCTTGAGCACCGACGAGGCGTTGCGTTGGTTGGGGCCGCTCCTGCCGGCCCGGCTCGATGAGAAGACCCGCGCTGTATTCGTTGCAGCCGTTCTGCCGAACCTGGTCCTGCCGGAAGACGCGCGCGCATGGGTCAATGTCGTGTTTGGTGATCTGCCGGATCTCGAGCCGGCGGAACAACAGCTGGTATTGGAAGCGGGCAAGGGGTATTTTTCCGCGGCTGCCGAGGCCGCGGCCGCCAACGGGAACGACCTCGCGGCTATCGCGAACGCGGTCCGCTCGGCGACCGGGAAGAAGGGTGCCGCGTTGTACATGCCGTTACGTGTAGCACTGACGGGTCGCGCTCACGGACCAGAGCTTGCTCCACTGTTGAAGGCGATGCCGCCCGGCAAGGCCCGTGAGCGGCTCGCGCGTTTCGCCTGAGGAATCATGATTCGTATCCACAATTCAATGACTGGCGAGAAGCAGCCGCTGCAGCCCATCATACCGGGTCAGGTGCGCATGTACGTCTGCGGCATGACCGTGTACGACTACATTCACATCGGGCATGCGCGGATGTTGACCGCATTTGACATGGTCAGCCGCTATCTGCGGTATCGGGGGCTCGAGGTCACCTACGTACGGAACATTACGGACATCGACGACAAGATCATCAAGCGTGCCGCCGAGAACGGCGAACCGATCGGCGCGGTCACGGGACGGTTCATCCAGGCGATGAACGAGGATGCCGCAGCGTTGGGATTGACGCGGCCTGATTTCGAGCCGCGCGCAACTCAATACGTACCCAACATCATCACGATGATCGGGCAGTTGATAGATCGGGGTTACGCGTATGTCGCGGCCGACGGCGATGTGTTGTATGCGGTCGCGAAGTTCGAGGGCTACGGCAAGCTTTCCGGGAAACGGCTGGCAGATCTGCGCGCCGGTGCGCGTGTCGAGGTGGATGAGGGTAAGCGCGATCCCCTGGACTTTGTGCTGTGGAAGCATGCGAAGCCTGGAGAGCCCGCGTGGGATTCTCCGTGGGGATCAGGGCGCCCGGGTTGGCACATAGAGTGCTCAGCCATGTCCACCGCCATTCTGGGTACCCATTTCGACATCCATGGTGGCGGCATGGATCTGAAGTTTCCTCATCACGAGAATGAGATCGCCCAGTCGTGCGGGGCCAACGGCGACAAGTTTGCGGACATCTGGATACACAACGGCTTCGTCAACATCGATGACGAGAAGATGTCGAAGTCGCTGGGCAACTTCTTCACGGTGCGCGAGGTGCTGCCGAGGTTGCGGCATGCGGAAGTGCTGCGCTATTTCATCCTGTCGAGTCACTACCGCGGGCCGATCAACTATTCACTCGAGCAGCTCGAGCAGGCTGATAGCGCGCTGCTGCGCATCTACACGGCGTTACGCGATCTGCCGGTGGTTGCCGCGGCCGAAAGCGCGTACTCGGCGCGCTTCCGCGAGGTGATGGATGATGACTTCAACACGCCGGAAGCGATCGCCGTGCTGCAGAACATAACTCGCGAAGTGAACTCCGCGAAGGCGGCGGGCCAGGAGGCGAAGGCAGCGGCGCTGGGTGCGGAGCTGCGGTCGCTGGGCGGCGTGTTGGGACTTGCGCAGGTGGACCCGCAGGTGTGGGCCAGACTGGGAGTTTCCAAGCCGGGAGCTACGCTGACCGACGCTGCGATCGATGAGCTGATTGCCGCGCGGATTGCCGCGCGCAAAACGAAGAACTGGGCTGAGTCTGACCGCATCCGTGATGAGCTCGTGAAGGCGGGAATCGTCCTGGAAGACAAACCGGGCGGTACGACGAGCTGGCGCCGGGCTTAGGCACAGCGCCAAAATCCCGGGATGGACGCGATTACGTCACTGCCCGGCCCGCTGCGCGAAGCTGACGGCATATGCCGGCGGGCGGGCCGCCAGAATCGGGTCCGCAGAAGCCTCGATGCCGGATGTCAGTGACAAGGGGTTGTACAGAAGCGCTTTCTGCTCCTTGGCCTGCTCCTTCTCGGTCGCCGTCAGGCTGATGACTCCCAGCTCGACGATCTCGCGGTCCGGGGGCCACACTGCAGTGGCATCGTTGGTCACGTCACCTTCCTTGGCGACTTGCGCCACCAGCCGGAACTTGACCGGGCTGGCAAGCCTTTTGGGCAGCTCGTCGATGAGGTAATTCGGGTCAGCCTTCGCGGCTTCCGCAGCGGTCAGCGCATGCTCGCCCGCGACCGGCAGGATCTGGTAGCGGGCAAAATGGCTGACGCCCTTGGCATTCGTGAACTTGAATGCGTTGACACCGAAGAACGCGAGCGTTCCAAAACTCTGTGGCGGTGGCTTCGGCGTGCTCACGAATTTCAGCGCCGCCGGATGAGTGCCCAGGAACTGCTCCACCGGTGTTGGTTTCGGCACGCCTGGGCCGCTCTTGGAGATAGCAGTCAGGAGGGCGAGGAAGTCCTCGGGGGTTCCCACGGGAAAGCCGTTGGCCGAGATGCTGACGATGTCCGTGGATCCGCCCTCTGGCAGCTTGAATCGGATTGCCATGCCATGCGGGCTGGCGTCCGGGCTCGCATCGGGAATGGTCGGTACTCCCGTCGTATCAGAGAAACGTACGAGCACGGGTACTGCCTTCGCGAAGTGCGGCGCCGAGCTGAACGAGGGGGCCGTTTTGGCAGGTGTGAAGGTGCCGGTCACCAGGACGCCCTTGGCGTGATTGGCACGAAAGCCCGCGTGCGGGCCGCCGGCCAGTGTGTTCAGTGCATTGACCAGGGCTACCGGCAGCGGCTTCTGATCAGCCGGTGGTGAGTCGGCGGCGAATGCGACAGGGATTGCGGCCAGAAAGGTCACTAGAGTGGCAGGGATGGCGCTCAGGGCCAGCGCGAGGGCTGCCCGCGCAGCCGGGAACGCGCCACCGCCGACCGCAGCCTGGAAAGGGCGAGCTGAATGCATAGTAACTGCCTGCGAGTTGGGTTCGTTCTGAGGGCCACATGGCCCAGGCGAAGTATAAGTCGCTCACAGGGTCGTTTTCTTGAACAAAACCGCGGTAGTGGTGCGAAGGTGGCAACGTCCTTCGGCGTCTAGCCCGTAACAGCGGCGCGTCGCAAGTCCCGGTCGTGTCGCTCGGAGAACGTCACGCCGAGGTGCGACGCATGCGTCGCACCTGCCGATTTGCGGACGTGCTCCTGCCACGCATCGAAGGCGCTCCAGCGCTTGCGGCTGTACGAATTGGTCCGGACTGAAGTCGCCGGTTGCGCTGCCGCGATCGTGTGTCTGGGTGTATCGGAGTTGGATGACATGCGTTCTGCCTTTGCCGATTGGGTTAACACGCGGTCAAGATACTTCTGCAGCAGCTACGCGCGTAAGGTTATTGGCGTTTGAAAACGGTAACGACACGGGCCACGGGTGACAAGCGGGTGACATCCGATCAGGTCATGTGCATATGAGAAATCGTCGTTGGTCGGAATCGTACGGCGCGGTTACCTTGTATCCCGGCTCCTCGGCGCGGCTCCTTGAGGCGGCAGATCCCCCTCTGCGGCGGTCGGATTCGCCGCGCCGGGGAAGCCACCAGAATAGTGCGCCGTGAAAGCCATCGCGACGCCGATCAGCGGCAGGAACGCAACCGCATTCATCTTGTGAACCGCCAGCACACCGGCCAGCAGGGCTCCCAGCAGATAAGAGGCGACCAGCGCGATCTGAACTCTGACCTCGTGCAACGCTGTCCAGTCGGCAGTGGCGATTGCCTCAGTAATGCCTCCGACGAGGCGGGTGAGGGTGGTCGTGAAGACGATGGTTGAAAGGCTGGTCATCTGGCCCACCACCGCCTGCAGGCCCATCGCGACTGCGAGAACGACGATCTGCAAGCGCATTCCCGGTACGGCAGCGGTATGCCCACCCCACAGCACATACAACGCAAACAACAACAGCAACCCTGTTTCAGTGCCCAGCAGAAGGTTGATCGTGGTCCGTTCCGAGCGGCCGCGGCGCAGGCTGAAGCCGATGACGCAGCCCATCACGAATCCCGCCAGCGCAATCACCGAGCCGATCGCAGAGAGTGTGTTGCCTTGGGCAACATGGTAGGCGAGCAACGCGAAGTTGCCTGTCATGGCCGATGCAAACACGCCGCCCAGATTGGTGAAGCCGATGATGTCGACGGCGCCCGCTGCAAATGCCGTGCAGAACAGGATCCATTCGACCCGGGCGAGACGGCTGCTTTTGTGCGTTTGCTGGAGCATTCGCCATTGTAGGCTTTGGCGCGAATATGACAAAAAACCAGGCGCTGGCCGCGGTGCGGATGTGAACTGGTCGGCTCAGGGAAACCTTCACTTGCGGCGCAACCGGGGTCAGCGCAGCGGGCGGCCATCCTGTTTGTAGACGGTGCCTTCCTTCATCACGAATGCCACGTTCTCGAGGACCCGGATGTCCGTGAGAGGATCGCCAGCGACCGCGATGATGTCGGCTGATTTGCCCGCCCTCAGGGAGCCGAAGAGCTCGGGGTGGCCGATGAGGTCCGCGGCATTCACCGTCGCGGCCTGGATCGCCTGCAACGGTGTCATGCCGTACTTGACCATGAAGGCGAACTGTCGCGCATTGATTCCGTGCGGGCAAACGCCTGCGTCCGTGCCGAAAGTCATTTTCACCCCGGCTCTTACAGCCTTGGTGAAGTTCTGCCGCTGGGCTTCGGCAAGATCGCGGTCGTGCTGCAGGAAGTCGGCGGGCATGCTCGCAGATGACTGGATGCATTCCTCGTCGTAGATGTCCATGTCGAGATAGGTCCCGCGCTTCTTCGCAAGGGCGATCCCTTCATCGTCAATCAGTGTCGCATGCTCGATCGAGGCGACGCCGGCGCGAATGGCGTTCTTGATACCTTCTGCCGCGTGGGCATGCGCCTCCACCCGTAAGCCGAAATTGTTGGCTTCGTCCACCGCCGCCTGGATTTCCTCCGGCGTGAACTCGATGGACTTGGGGTTGCTCCCATGGGTGAGGACCGCTCCCGTCGTCAGGATCTTGATGTGATCGGCGCCGCGATGCGCCAGCTCGCGGATCTTCTGCCGCACTTCCCACGGGCTGTTCGCTACGCCAAACCGGTAATCCAGTGGAAGTTGAATGTCAGGTGGCAGGCCGGTCATTGCGCCCGCGCCTTCACTGATTGTCACGTACGCGCCCGCAACATACATACGCGGGCCTGCGATGATCCCATTTGCAATCGCATCGCGCATGGCGACGTCGTTGAACGCGCGATAGACACCGACATCGCGCACCGTGGTAAAGCCAGCCATCAGTGTGAGGCGCGCATTGGGAATCGCGGCGTACGCGGTCTCCACCGCTGACTTTCGCAACAGGCTCAAAGGCTCGGAATCGGCGAGATCGGCCAGATGAGTGTGGCAATCGATCAGGCCCGGAAGCACCGTCTGCTTCGAAAGGTCGATCAGGCTGGAGTCTTCTGGAGCCTTCAGATTGGGACCAACAGCCTGGATGCGTCCGTCGCGGACCAGGATCACCTGGTCGGTTGATACCCGTCCGGATTCGACATCGAGGAGCCTGCCTGCACGGATCGCAATCGTCGCGTGCTGCGCGGCGGGCTCCGCAGCCGCGGGCTGGGCGGACAGGGCCTCGGTCAGAGGCAACACGAGCGAGACAGTGAGGAGCGAACTGCGCAGTACGCATGCTATTGGCATTGGTTGACCTTTGACGGCACCGGGACGGAAGTATCGCAAGCTTAACAGCGTCCGCACCATGTCAGATATGACACATGAGGTAGGACCGGTCCCACGCGAGGCTCAGACAGGTCCGATTGTCCCTGGAGGCTTGGCGCTTCAAGCTTCACCCTACGTCCAACCACGAGGAGAGGTTTCATGACCCTGCGTCGAACACTTTTGTTAACAGCGTTGATCTCGATGGCGCCCACCGCGCTGGTTTTGGCGCAAACGGATCCTCAGACTAGTACGACGTCGCCCAGCTCTGCGTCGAGCCCGCACCAGCGGGATTCCACGCAGACGAATTCGCCTGAGGCCTCGTCAACCGATAGTACGAGCAGCACGAACCCGTCGGCCGCGTCCTCGCCGCACCAGCAGCAGTCGACGAAGGACTCGACTCATATGGCCAGCAAGGCGTCGATGAGGGATTGCATTGCCAAGCAGCAGGCGGACAACCAGGGCATGTCCAAAGCCGATGCCAAGAAGGCCTGCAAGGCGCAGATGAAGGGTAACAGCGGCTGATACGAGGAATGATCGGCTGATCGACGGAATGAGCCTGGGCACGCGAGCTCGCGGCCCAGGCACGGCGTTGTTCGACGCCAACGGCGAGGGGGAGCGACGCGGTACCCGGCTCCCTCTCGCCGAACACGCGTGCGTGCGGGCATCCAAGGAGTTGCATATGAAAGTCAGGAACGTCACCGCCGCGCCGCAGTGGGCCGCGCCGACCTGGGCCTGGGTGTTCGCCCTCATGCTCGCGGCTGTCATTGCGGCCGGCTGCGCAACCGTCCAGGTTGGCAGCGATTACGACAGGAGCGCGAGCTTCGCAAACTACCACTCCTTCACCCTGATGAAACGTGAGCATCACGGCACGAACGCCGCCACGAACCCGTTGGTCATACAGCGCGCGGAAGACGCCATCAAAGCAGAGTTGCAACGCAAGGGCTACCAGCTGGCGACCGACCCCGCTGCGGCGGACTTTATTGTCGACTTTACGATCGGGTCGCAGGAGCGGACCGATATCAACTCGTACCCCGATCCCTATGTTGGTCTGGGCTGGGGCTGGGGCCGGCCCGGCTGGTGGGGCGGCTCGTATTGGGGTAGCAACCTCGATGTGCGCCAATACCGCGAAGGGACCCTGTCGATCGATATTTTCGATGCGCATACCCATCGGCCGGTATGGCACGGCTGGGCCAAGAAGGAGCTCAGCCGCAGCGACGTTGAGCAGTCTGAAGAGCCCATCCGCAAAGCGGTCCAATCCGTGCTGGCCAAATTTCCGCCGTCGTCCTGAGCTGGCGACTGTCGGACTCGGGGCGCGATGAACCAGCCTTCTGTAGGCATCGACTGACAAACAGGCGCGCGTACCGGCAAGCACGCGGGGCGGAACCGCAGCGATGTACCTTCGTTGTTTCCTCATGGATACCAACGACTTGCACGCACGGTTGCGCTCCCGGCAGTGGTTGCCGTTGGCGCTGTGTGCGGTCGTGGCAATGGTGGGGGGCTTCTCCCACCGCTGCCGCGCGGAGGAGCCGCCTCCGGCTCAGAGCCTCAAAAATACTCCGGAAACCCGGGCTGCCGAGAAGGCAGGGCATCACGAGCGTGATTTCTCCGCAAAGAAGCGCATGGGAAAGGCCTCGTTCTACGCAGAGCAATTTGCCGGCAGACCGATGGCGGATGGCGCTCCCATGGATCCGGGCGGCGACAATGCTGCGAGCAAGACACTGCCATTGGGCACAGTTGCCAAGGTGACGAACCTTGAAACCGGCAAGAGCGCAGTAGTCACCATCCAGGACCGGGGGCCGTACGTGCCCGGCCGGATCGTAGACCTGTCTCCGGCGACCGCCCGGCAGATCGGCATTACTCAGCGCAAGGGTGTTGCGCTAGTGGTCGTTGCGCCGATTGCCGTTCCGCAACCGGATGGGAAGGTCAAGTTAGGGGCGGCGGCCTACGAGCCGCTGCGGGAGGCCGCGATGGATACGCGAACGGTGCAACGCTAACAGCGCCTAAGGCGCAACCCAACCCATCACGGGCACCGAGCTGATGGCGTTCTTCGGACTACCTTCGATCACGCGATCGCTGTAAGACACGTACACGAGTACGTTCCGGGCTTTGTCGTAGAAGCGCACGACGTGCAGGCGCTTGAAGATCAAACTCCGGCGCTCCTCGAACACCGACTCGCCGTCTTTCAGGTCAGCGGGAATCTGAATGGGGCCCACTTGCCGGCAGGCGATGCTGGCATCGCTGGTGTCTTCGGCGAGTCCCAGCCCTCCCTTGATGCCGCCGGTGACGGCGCGGCTGATATGGCAGGCAACACCGTGCACCTTCGGATCATCGAATCCGTCCACGACTATCCTGTCATTGGGACCAATCCAACGGAACTTCGTGCTGACCTCCCCGGTAGTACCGCGTCCGGGCCGCATCCACAGCCAAACAGCAAACGCCAGAACCACGATCAGGGCGAGAACCCCTGCAATCGAAGCTATTCTTCGCATTTCGCACTCCGTACGAGCGGTTCCGGGTCCGCGCGAGTAGTGAGCATATACTGGGAACTAGGTTATTTACGGACATACTGATGACTACCATCCACGATGTCGCAGCGCGTGCCGAAGTCTCTACGGCAACAGTGTCGCGAGTGCTCAGCAATCCGGAGAAGGTCTCGGAAGCCACCCGGCGCCGCGTGCTGAAGGCTGTACACCAGCTCGGGTATTCCCCTAACGCCGCCGCCAAGAGCCTGCGTACGCTGACGACGCGCAAGTTGCTCGTCACCGTGCCGGATATCGCAAACCCGTTTTTCTCGCTGATCATCCAGGGGATCGAAGAGGCTGCGCTTCGGGAAGGCTACGCGGTCGTGCTGGGTGACACCCATCACGATGCGGAGCGTGAGGAACGTTATGGAGAAATGCTGCTGCGTCGTGAGGCCGATGGCCTGATTTTTCTCGGGCACAGCATGAGCAAGTCGATCAGTGCCCTGATGAAGAAGGGCCAGTTGGCTCCCATCGTCAACGGTTGCGAGTACAGCCCGAGTCTCGGCGTGCCCAGCGCGCACGTTGACAACGAGGCGGCCGCCTACGAGGCAATGAGCCACCTGTACGGGCTCGGCCATCGCCAGATCGGTATCATCACCGGTCCGCTCGCGAGCCCGTTGAGCCGCGACCGGCTGCGCGGTGCTCAGTCATGCGCGAAGGACAATGGAGCGGGGCGCCAGGTGATGGTCGTCAACGGAGACTTCTCGATCGAGTCGGGTATCGCGGGTGCGGCGCGTCTGCTTGCACAAGAGACACCGCCAACCGCTGTCTTCTGCTTCAACGATGAGATGGCAATAGGCGTGCTGGACTATGCCGGCCGCGTCGGCAAGTCCGTCCCCGAGTTACTTTCCGTAATCGGCTTTGACGACATTCGCTTCGCTCGCTACATGCGGCCGGCGTTGACTACCATCAGTCAGCCCATGCTCGACATCGGGCGGGAAACCGTACGGCTGCTGCTTGGAGTGTTGCAGGGTACTGTTACGAGCCCGGTGTCCATTACATTGCCGCACAAGTTGGAAATTCGCGCCAGCACGGGGGCGCCGCCGCGGCCGGCGGCTCGACAACCCTGATGTAATTGATTACATTGCCGGAAATGAAGTTCCGGCTGAGCTTGATGATGTTCCTGGAGTTCTTCGTGTGGGGCGGCTGGTTCGTCACGCTGGGGAGCTATCTTGGGGCCACTGTGTCGGCGAGCGGCTCGCAGATCGGCCTTGCGTATGCAACCCAGTCCTGGGGTGCCATCGTGGCGCCTTTCATTTTTGGCCTGATCGCGGATCGTTACTTCAACGCCGAGCGAGTGCTTGCGGCAGCCCACCTCGCAGGAGGCGTGCTCATGCTGACACTGGCTCGCTCAGCCAGTTTCGCGGCGTTCTACCCCCTGTTGCTGGTGTACATGATTCTCTACATGCCCACCCTGGCGCTGGCCAACTCGGTCGCATTCCGCCAGTTGCGGGACCCCTCGCGGGAATTCTCGAGCATCCGGGTATGGGGCACGGTCGGTTGGATCGTCGCGGGTCTTTGTATCAGCTACGTCTTTTCGTGGGACTCCCCGCCATCGATTGCGCGCGGAATGCTCCGCAACACGTTTCTCATGTGTGGCATAGCCTCGCTGGTCCTGGGTCTTTACAGCCTGACTCTGCCGAAGACTCCACCTGCCGCGGACCGCGCGGCACGTCCCGAGCTGCGCGACATACTGGGGCTCGAGGCGCTGCGGCTGCTCGCGAATCGCAACTTTCTGATATTTTTCGCCGCCTCCATCCTGATCTGCATCCCGCTGGCCTTCTATTATCAGAATGCGAATCAATTCCTGACGGAGCTGCGTGTTCCGAACGCCACGGGGAAGCAGACGCTCGGCCAGATGTCCGAAGTGTTGTTCATGCTCCTGATCCCCGTATTCCTGCACCGTTTCGGGATGAAGACGACCCTGCTGGTGGGCATGCTGGCGTGGGCCGTGCGGTACGCCTTGTTTGCGTTCGGCAACGCCGGCGATCTGGTAATGCTGTTGCTGTTAGGGATAGCTCTGCACGGCGTGTGCTACGACTTTTTCTTCGTGTCGGGACAGATCTACATCGACTCGAAAGCAGGGCCCCACATCAAGAGCGCTGCTCAGGGCCTGATCACCCTTGCCACCTACGGCGCCGGCATGTTGATCGGATTCTGGGCCGCCGGCAAAATCACCGATCACTACGCCACCGGCGCCGTCCACGACTGGAAGTCGATCTGGCAGTTCCCGGCCGGCTTCGCCGCCGTCATTTTCGTGCTGTTCGCGCTGTCGTTCAGGAACGAGAACGTGCGCTATGAGTAAGATCAAATGGGCACTGCTGGGCGGTGGAGCGGGCTCGCTCATCGGCATCGTGCATCGGATCGCAGCCGGCATGGGCGATGACTATCAGCTCGTTGGCGGCGTATTCAACCACGAGCCGGCCGCCGGACTGCAATTCGCCCGCGATCTCGAGCTCGATCTGCGCCGCACGTACGCTGACATCGATGCGTTCATAGCGGGTGAGATGGCGTTGCCGGCCGATGAACGTGTGAAGGTAGTGACTATTGCAACGCCCAACTACCTGCACTACGAGATGGCATCCAAGCTGATCCAGGCGGGATTTCACGTGATCTGCGAGAAGCCGGTCACGTTCAGGGCGGCCGAGGCGCGCAGCCTGGCGAGCCTCCTGAAATCACGGCAACAGATATTTGCAGTCACCCACACCTACACGGGCTATCCCATGGTCCGGCAGATGCGGGGCATGATCGCCGCCGGGATGATCGGTCCGATCCAGAAGGTGGATGCCCGCTACTACCAGGGGTGGATCAACGCGGTCATTCACGAGCCGGCGCGGCGCAAGACCGTGTGGCGGCTCGATCCGGCCAAGGGCGGTCCGAGTTGCTGTATCGGTGATATCGGCGTGCATGCATTCAACCTCATTGAATACACGACGGGGCTGCAGGTTGAGCAGGCTCTGGCGGATGTCGACACGCTGTATCCTGACAACGAGCTCGATGTCGACGGCTCGGTACTGTTGCGATTCGGCAAGGGCGTGAAGGGCGTGTTATGCGCCAGCCAGATTGCGACGGCCGAGGAGAACAACTTGAGTCTGGCGGTCTACGGACGAACCGGGGGCTTGCGGTGGGCACAGGAAAATCCCAATCAGCTCGAGTTCCTGCAGGAAGGCAAGCCTCTGAGCGTGATCAAGCCGGGACATGCGTTCAATCTTCCCGAGGCGCGCGCGGCCACGAAGATGCCGCCGGGCCATCCGGAAGGGATCTTCGACGCCATGGGAAATATTTATCGTGGGGTCGCAAGGGCCATCAATGGCCTGCCGGTGGACCCCGGCGCTTTCCCCGACATCGAAGCGGGAGTCCGGGGCATGCGCTTCGTCGAAGCCGCGTTGGATTCTTCCCGCAACGGCAACGTCTGGGTGACGATCTGAGCAGGGGGGCCGCGAACACCCGCGCTCAGATCCGGGTGAACCACCCGTGGCTGTCAGCGATTTCGCCACGCTGGATGGAAACCAACTTCTGACGAAGCTCCTGAGTCACAGGTCCCACTTCGCCTCCCGACAGCCGGTATTCCTTGCCCCGGTGTATCAGGACACCCACGCCCGCCAACACCGCAGCCGTGCCTGACAGCGCGGCTTCTCCATCACGCGCCCATTCGAGCATCTCTGACACATCAAACGTGCGCTCTTCGACCTTGTAGCCGTCGTCCCGAGCCATCGTGAGAAGCGAATCGCGTGTCACGCCATGCAGGAAGGTCGCATCGAGGCTGCGGGTCAGGAGTTGGCCTTTGCGAATGAGAATGAAATTCGCAGCGCCCGTTTCCTGCACTTGCCCCCCCGGGGCGAACAACACCTGGTCGGATTTGTACTGCTTGCGCGCTTCGAGCGTTGGGCCGAGCGCCGCGGCGTAGTTGCCCCCGGTTTTGACCCGGCCGGTCTGGGAGGCCGTCCGGGAGTTCACATCCTCCACGAAAATCCGCAAGGCTTGCATACCCCCCGCGAAATAGTCCCAGACCGGGCTCGCCAGCACGACGAGCGAAGCCTCGTCCGCCGGGGTTGCGGCGGCGCCGATGTTCGGGGTGGTCCCGAAGAGCAGGGGCCGCAGGTACAGCGCGCCGGGGGCTTCCGGGACTTCATCCCGGTTCTGCTCGATCGTGAGGCGGATCATCTGAGCCAGTTGAGCCGGGTCCGGCTCGGGGAGGACGAGTGCCCGTGCGCTCTGCCGCATCCGCTCGATGTGCCGGTCCATGCGAAATACGTTGATGCTGCCGTCAGCCCAGCGATAGGCCTTGAACCCCTCAAAACAGGAGCTGGCGTAGTGAAGCACGTGGGCCGCGGGATGAAGTTCGATGGGCCCGACCGGCCGAGCCTCGTGGGAGCTCCATTTGCCGTCACGAAAGCGGGCAACGGCCATGGTCGGAGCCAGGATTGTGCCGAAGGCGGGACGCGCGGGTGCTGCAGTGCTCGGTGTTGCCGCTTTGAGGGAGGCGGCGGCTGCGCTTGAAGGAGGGGTCATCGCAATCTTCCGTACGGTGCAATCCCTCCATCCTACAGCGGCTCGACCGCGTCCCATAGCATTCGGTAGGCGCGTTTGGGCCACCCGGCCCAGCACCTTTACTGCCCCCTACGGAACCCAATAGTCGGTCTTGACCAGTTCCCGCAGGTCGGCGCGGTGTGCCCACCCGCTCTCTTCGAGCATCGGCAGCCGGTAGAACTCGGGCACGTAGCCCAGGCAAAGAATGGCAACGGGTCGGCTGCCTTCGGGCATACGCAGCAGTTGCCGCAGGCCCTCCGGCTCAAACAGTGACACCCAGCCCATCCCAACATTCTCGGCGCGCGCGACCAGCCAGAGGTTCTGAATCGCGCACGCGACGGAGGCCAGGTCCATTTCCGGCAGCGTCCGGCGCCCGAATATGTGATGTTCGCGATCGTGCGTCAGCGCGACCACGAGGACTTCCCCGCATTCGCGGATGCCCTCCACCTTGAGGCGCATGAATTCATCCTCGCGTTCCCCAAGTGCCTGCGCCGTGGCCTTGCGCTCCGCTTCGACCAAGCTGTGAATCTGGTTGCGCAGCTCGCGATCCCGAATCCGGATGAACCGCCAGGGCTGCATGAATCCGACGCTGGGGGCGAGATGCGCGGCGCCCAGCAGCCGCTCCATCAGGGCATCGTCCAGGGGATCAGGCAGAAAATGCCGCATGTCTCGCCGCAAGGCGACTACGCGATAAATGGCCGCGATCTCCTGATCCGTGAAATCCTTCATTCAGTCCCACCCGTCAAAAGAAGCCGCGGTGCAGACTTTACCGTGATCCCGGGAATCTCAGTGCGCGAACTGGGCGAGAAGCTCAACGTACGCCGACTCGTAGTAGATCCCCGTTTCCGTGACCGCATACGAAGCCTGGGTATCGGTCGTCGTCCCGTTCCAGTCCCTATAGGACTTTTGCGGCGGTTGCCCGGCGGGCGGGGCGACTGAGGCAGGCACGCCGTTCTGTACGGCCTCGGCGTTCGGACCGCCCGGGATGTAGCCGGGAGCCGGTCCGCACTGTGAAGTTTTGGCATCAGCCCACCTGGTGCCCGGCCAGAACCAGGTGTGATAGAGCTCGTTGAGGGACGAGGTTGCGCCGGAGGAGCTCATGTTGGTCATGTAGACCTTCGCAAACGGGTTCACGCCATGAAAGTAGTGCAACGTTTCGAGCGCGCGGTTGATGAATGGTGTAGTGCTTGATACGACGATGCCGTAGTTCGCGACATCGACGTTCGTGTTGCCGTAGTTGCCGCGTGTCTCGTTGCTGCCCCAGGTGTATTGAGCATCGTGGAGGTAGTTTCGATACAGATCGTCGCTCGCAGTCAATCCGTAAATCTGGTTGCCCGCGTTCACATCGTTCAGCTTGTCAGCGAGTATGCCCGCTTTCAGGGTTGAGTCAGCTTGCGGCAGCGTGGTGTAGAAGAGCAACGCCTTGCCCTGCTCCGGCTGATAGCGGGACCAGCCGACATCATTGTAAGGTCGAGTGTTCTTGTAGTTGTTCTTGACATGCGTGTCGTACGCCTGGTCGCTGGTGACGGCGAATAGCCAGACGGCCGCGACGACAGCCTCGGCTTCCTGGTCAGCCGTGCTCCAGTCCGCATTGCCTGCCTTCACGATGCCGGTATCGCAGTGTTCCTGCTTCGTCGCGCTGCCCTGGTAGTTGTTCCACGCCTTGATTGCCCGGTTCTTCAGGTCAGTAGCCTCGGCTGCCAATGATGGCATCCGTCCGTACACATAAGCGGCGTGCGCCAGCATGCCCGCCGCCGCAATCGTCGAAGACGTGCAGCTCGGTACGTAAAAACGCGCCGAGCTGTCAGAGCTGGGTGGATCTGCCAGAGGATAGCCGAGCGAGCCCACCTTCAGCGCCACGCTGCCATCGGCGCTGTATTGCATCTTCTTGATCCAATCCGTTTCGTATTTGACCTCGTCGATCAAATCGGGAGTGCCGTTGCCCGACTCCGGGATGTTGAAGTCGTCGGTGAAGGCGGCCGGGTTCTCCTGGTAGGCGCTCAACAGCTGATGCACGGCAACTGTTGCGAACGTGACGTACTTGTTCGTATCGCCGGCATCGAACCAGCCGCCGCTGAGGTCATGGACCTTGGACGCGTTCCCTTGATCGGTTGCATCGTGCGCCTGAGTGTCCTGGTTGGGGCCGACATAGGCTGCCGTGTCCGTCCAGCATGAATCGGCGTAGGGCGGCTGTTTCGATCCGCCGCCGCTGCTGTTGCCGGCACGCTGATAGAAGTACATCCGCATCGCTGCCTTCAGCAGGTTTGCATACGGCTGCGCGGCGACCGGGAACGTCGCAGAACGGACCTGTTTGTCGACGTCATAGACGAAGTATGTTCCGGAGGCGTTCACCGAAGAAAAGTCGAACCACCAGCCATTGTCACCCGAGGAAGCCTGCACTTCTCCACCGTTCCACGGACTGATGGCTCCCGAGAAGACCACCGTACCGTCGTCCGCCTTGCGCACCTGATACGTGGTTCCAGGCGAGAAGGTATTTGCCGAATCGAAACCCGCATGCGGGTTGCGAATGACGGCGACCTTGGGATCGGCGTTCCGATATCCAAACTGATCAACCAGCAGATGCGGGCTCAGAGTAACGGAGCTTGCGGTCCCACCGTTCGTGGGCGGTGGAGGCGCAGAAGCCGGCCCTGTGCCAGAGCCGCCGCAGCCGCTGAAGCACAATGCCAGTATGCACAGGGTCGAGCGCACGGGTGACATCGGAAATCCGTCCCTGTTCTTACGTACCTGGAAATCACTATGCGATTCGGAGCGGCTGGCGCGACTGGATCCATATCCCGCAGGTACGACTATTGCGGAAGCGACACCGGTTGCCATCGATTGCCAGGAGCAGTCCCTATGCAAGTACTCGTCAATTCCGACCATCACATCACCAGCAGCGAGTCGGTCGCCCAGCGGGTTGAAGCCATCCTTATGCCCTCCGTCGATCGGTTTGCCGACCGGCTCACCCGCGTCGAAGTTCATCTTAACGATGTAAATGGACCCAAGCATGGCGAGCGCGACAAGCGAGTCACAATGGAGGCACGGGTGGCGGGACGCGCCCCGGTCGCTGTAACCAATGAGGCGGCGAGCTTGCTCGAAGCAATTGAGGGCGCCAGCAAGAAGCTCGAGCGCGCTCTGGAGCATACCTTCGGACGCCTCGAAGCGACAGCACAGAAGGGGCCTGCGGACGAGGATACCGTCACCCTCGAGGCGCTGACGGAAGTCGAGCTGAGGGAGCTCGAAAAGCGCGGCAGGCACTAAACAGGCGAGCGCTAACGGCAGCATACACAGGCCGATACCGGCGCGTGTGCGCCGCTGGCAAGTGGCTGGATCTGCAGCTGCAGGTTCAGCCCGTTACGCGGATCCGCCACTGCGCAGGTCCGCGAGCCGCCGTTTCTGCTGTCCTTGGGTGTCGAAGTTGGCGGGGCTCAGCCAGGCTTCGAACGCGGAACGCACCCGGGGCCATTCGTCCGCGGTGATGGAGTACCAGGCCGTGTCACGGCTGCGCCCTTTGTACACGATGGCCTTCCTGAAAATCCCCTCGAACGTGAACCCATAGCGCTCCGCGGCCGAGCGCGATGGGGCGTTCAGGCTGTCGCATTTCCATTCGTACCTGCGATACCCCAACTCATCGAATGCCCGGCGCATCATCAGGTACATGGATTCGGTGGCCGCGCGCGTTTGTTTCAACCGCGGCGCAAAGGCGATCGAACCAACTTCGATGACCCCGTGGGTGGGCTCGATTCGCATCAGTGCTGCGGTCCCCACCGGCTTCCCCGTGTCTGCCGCAACAATTGCAAAGTGAAGAGGATCCTCGCTCTTCTCGAGCGCGGTCAGGTACGAATGGAAGTCCTCCGCTCGCTCGGGACGCCCGGGGAACAGGTAGGTCCAGTCGCGATCATCCGGCGCTTCCATGTAGGCAGCGAACAGATCGGCCTCGTGCCGCGTGCTGACGGGCTCGAGGCGGCAATACCGACCCAGCATGTCAGTTCGTTGAGGACGTGGACGAGGCGACCAGCCGTCCACTGCAGGTCCGATGGGCTGCCCGTACTTGTTCTGGCGAGTGGTCATGTATCGATGCCTCTGGCGCGCCTCAATCCGCGAAGCGCAGCGTCGATTCCCGCCCCAGGTCCCGCAGAACCTCACGAGCAGCGTTGTACCCCGGAATTCCCGAGACGCCGCCACCCGGGTGCACCGAGCCTCCGCACAGGTACAGGCCCTTGATGGGGGTTCTGTAGTCGGCAAAATGAGGCACGGGCCGTTGGAAGAACAGCTGATCCAGGGACAGCTCGCCCTGGAAAATATGCCCTTGAGGCAGGCCGACGATCGCCTCGATGTCCGGGGCGATGAGAAACTGATTGGCAATCACGTCATTGGAGAAACCCGGCGCGAAGCGCTCCACAGTCTGCAACACGATCTTCTCGAAGCGGGCTTTTTCCTGGCTCCAGTCCGCGTTCTTCAACTGGTACGGGGCGTGGCCGCCGAATAGATTCACGACGTGCTTTCCCTCGGGAGCGAGCGTGGTATCAACGATCGTTGGACACACCGGTGTGATGAAGGGACTCTTCGAATACGAACCATACTTTGCATCGTCGTAGGCTCTCTCGAGGTAGTCGATGTCGGGCCCAATGTGGACGTAAGTTGGATATGACCAGCCGGCCAGCGCATCGTCCCGGATGGCTCGCTCCAGGCACGTGTATTGAGGTGGCCGCTCGCAGGCGATGTTCATCTTGAAGGCCGTGCTGAATGTACGGTAGGTGCTGATGTCACGTACCACTTCAGCGGGCAGGTGCCGCTGTCCAACCATCTTCAGATACAGTGTTTTCGCGTTGACATTGGAAACGACGAGCTTCGACTCGTAGCTGCGGCCGTCCTCGGTCACGACACCGGTCACCCCAGTGTCGCCCACCCTGACTTCGGCGATCGGGCTATCGGTCCTGATGTCGGCCCCCAGCTCGCGCGCGGCCGCCGCGATTGACTGAGTGATCGAGCCCATTCCGCCCCTGACGAAGCCCCAGCCGCCTGCCCCGGCATTTTCTCCCATGATGTGATGCATGATGACGTAGGCCGAACCGGGCGTTTTCGGACCGGCAAACGTTCCGATGGAGGCATAGTACGCCAGCACGGCCTTGATTCGATCGTCGCGGAACCACTCCGACAGGAAGTCGTAGGCACTCATCGACAACATGTCGAGAACACGGAAGAGCTTGCCGCCGATACGCCAGTTTCGATGTAGGAAGCCCGAAGCCTGTTTGAAGGTCCGCCAATCGCGCCCGGTGGGATCGAACGGTGTTTCCCACAGAAGCCTGCGGAAGAGACGGGCGTTTTCGTTCAGGAACCGGTCGAACTCGGGATAGATCCGCGCGTCCGCCTCGTTGAACCGGGCGAAGCTCGCCTGTGTACGCTCGACACTGTCGGAGAAGACGATGTAGTTGCCGTCATCCAGCGGCGCCAACATGTCACTGCAGGGCATGATCTGCAGTCCATGCCGTTTCAGGTCCAACTCGGCCTGAATGCGTGGATGCAGGAGGCTCATGAGATATGAGAATGTCGAGGCGCGAAATCCCGGTGCGATCTCCTGTGTAACGGCAGCGCCGCCGATGACAGAGCGGCGCTCGAGGACCAGCGGCCTCAGACCATGCTTAGCCAGGTACGCCGCACAGACCAGGCCGTTGTGTCCGCCCCCAACGATGATCGCGTCGACGTTCTCTGGCATTATGATTCTCGAGGGTACACCACAAGAACATTATGCCCCCGATTCTCTCCAGGCTCTTTCTTGGTTGCACCATCGTGGCCATCGGCGCCGGGGTCCTTCTCGGCGCGCCAAAATTGAAGCATATGGCGGCCCGGGGGTGGGGTCAGTACCAGGAGCCTGCGCCTGTCGGCCCTGAAGAGGAGCGCGTTCGCCAGCTCGTTCTCGGCGACCAGCCGATCGAAATGCGGTTTACGGGACTGTTCGAGTATTTCGCGAACGGCTTCGTCCGCCACGCGGCTCGCGATTATTCACGAGTGCAATATGGGGGGATGGGCAGCAGGGCCGGCTACGCGATGGATGGCCTGGAGGGGTTCGCCCGTACCGCACCCTTGCTGGCAGCGTGGATCTACTCTGGACATGACGCGGCTGTCGGCGGACCTGGGGGCGGGCGAACCAGCGAGAGGCTTGCGATGTTGCGAGCGGGAATTCTCGGCGGCGTCGATCCCCACTCGAGCGCGTACTGGGGCGATATCCGGGATCAGGATCAACGAATCGTTGAAGCTGCCGATGTGGCCCGCGTTCTATGGCTGACCCGCGCGAGCATCTGGGACAAGTTGGATAGGGAACAGAAGCATATGATCTGTGCGTGGCTGCTTGCCGGAGCCCGCGCGCAGACGCCGGCCAGCAACTGGATGTTGTTCCCGGTCGTCATCAGCGTAGTCCTCGCGAGCCTGGCCCCGGACAACGCATCACGAGACCAGCTGCTGCAGCGTGCCCACCAGGTCTTCACAGACTACAAACAGTATTACCTGGACTACGGTTGGTTCTACGATCGGCCGCATGGTGTCGACTTCTACAACGCCTGGGGCATCACCTACGATCTGTTCTGGATCCACACTGTCGATCCGGCGTTCGAGCCGGACTTCGTGGTCGCAGCTCTCGAGAAGTCCGCGGATTTGACGCAACACCTGATCAGTCCCCAGGGAATTCCCATCATGGGGCGCAGCATCTGCTATAGGACAGCCGTCCCGGTTCCACTGGTTGCAGCTACGTTTCTGGATCCCGGTAAATTCCCGGCGGGCCGTGCCATGCGCGGGTTGGATGTCGTCTGGCGGTATTTCGTCGCCAACGGCAGCTTGCGCGACGGCGCGCTCACGCAGGGCTATTTCAAGGCGGATCCGCGCCTGCTGGACCGATACTCGGGCAGCGGTAGTTGTCACTGGGGATTGCGGTCGCTGGTGCTGGCTTTCATGCATCCGGCCGGCGATCAATTCTGGAGCGCACCCCAGGAGCCCTTGCCCGTGGAGGAGTCCGACTACCGCCTGGATCTTGCGAAGTTGGGTTGGATGGTGGAAGGCCGGCGCGCGAGCGGGGAGATCATCATCACCATCCCGCAGAATTACGCGGATGTGAGCACCATCGATGAGTATTCCTGGGCGACGAGAGTCAAGGAAAGCTTTGTGCGCAAGCCCCTGCGCCCCGGAAATCATGAAGTCAAGTACGAGTCCCGGCACTACTCATCGGCTGCGCCGTTTCCGTTCAAGAACTGACCGTTCAGGGTCAGTCGCGCAGTTCCACCCACGTCGGCGCGTGATCGCTGGCTTTGTCCCACCCGCGCACGGTCCGATCCACGTTCGCTGCCACGAGGCGGCCGGCGACTGCCGGATTGAGCAGCAGATGATCAATGCGCAAGCCGGCATCCCGGCCGTAGGCGTTGCGAAAATAATCCCAGAACGTATAGATCTGCGCTTCCGGATGCAGTGCTCGTATCGAATCGGTCCATCCCTGTTTTGTCAGGCGCGCAAACGCCTCGCGGATTTCAACTCGGAAGAGGGCGTCATCGACCCATCGTTCGGGTTTGTATACGTCACGCTCGGTGGGGATGACGTTGTAGTCACCTGCGAGAACCACTGGAGACGTACTGTTGACGAGCTCGGCCGCGTGCGCAATGAAACGATCCAGCCACCGCAGTTTGTAGTCGTATTTCGGCCCTGGTGCCGGATTGCCATTCGGCAGATACAGACAACCGACCTGCAGCCCCTTTACGGTCGCCTCGATGTAGCGGCTATGGATGTCCTGCGGATCTCCCGGCAGGGCTCGCCTGATCTCCACTGGATCGGAGCCACGGGAGAGTATGGCAACGCCATTCCAGCTTTTCTGCCCGTGCCAGATCACGCCGTAGCCGGCGTCCCGGATCGCACTTTCCGGGAACTTCTCCTGCGGCGCCTTCAATTCCTGGAGACAAACAACATCCGGCTGGGTCTCGCCGAGCCAGCGCAGCAGGCTGGGAAGTCGCGCAGTAATGCCGTTGACGTTGTAGGTGACGATTTTCATGTTGGTACCATACTAGGACCCGAGCTCCTCGCGAGCCACTCCGAGCTCGCTCAAGATCGTGACGCGCAGCTCCTGTGCCTCTCTGCTCGAGAGCCTGCGGGGATGCTGGATGGGCACATCGAATACCGCCTGGATACGCGTTGGCCGGGGAGACAGGACGACGACGCGGTCGGCCAGGTGAATCGCCTCTTCGACGTCATGTGTAATCAACAGAGTCGTATGGCGCTCCTTCGCGAGAATCCGCAGCAGCTCGTTGCGCATGCGCAGGCTCATGAGCGCGTCCAGGGCAGAGAAGGGCTCGTCCATGAAGAGGATCTCGGGCTTCACCACCAGTGCGCGGGCAAGCTCGGTGCGCTTCAACATTCCACCCGACAATTCGTGCGCGTAACTGTCCTCGAAACCTTTCAAGCCGACGATGTCGGCGTAGTGGTCGGCGATCGCCCGTTTGTCGGGCAACGCATGCCCGTTCAGGCCGAACATCAGGTTCTCGCGGACGGTGAGCCATGGAAACACCGAGCCTTGCTGCGAGATCAGGATGCCCCTGGAGTCCGGCCGCGTGCGCAGCATTCCATCGATGATGATCGAGCCCGCATCGGGTTGTATGAAGCCCGCCATCATGTTCATCAGGGTGGACTTGCCGCAGCCCGAAGGACCCACGAGGGCGATGAATTCGCCATCCCGCACCGTGAGGCTGACATCCTCGACGACCGGCAGCGGGCCTTTGTCGGATTCGAAGCTCTTCTTCAGAGCACGGACTTCGATCTTAGTGCGCATAGCGCCACCGGGCCCAGCGGGTGCCCTCCAGGATCCGCATCGTCGAGTCGAGTGACAGCCCGATCAAACCGATGATGATCATGCCGGCAATCACGAGGTCGTAGCGGTTGCCGGCATTGCGCGCGTCCATGATCATGTAGCCGAGCCCGGAGTGCAGGGCGATCATTTCGGCGGCCACCACCACCAGCCAGGCGACTCCGAGCCCAATGCGCATGCCGACGATGACCTGGGGCAGCACGGCCGGAATGACGACCTGCCTGAACAAGGTGCGGCGCGAAACCCCGAAGTTCTCCGCGGCCCGCAGGTAGCGCTTCTCGATCGTGTGCACCCCTGCGGTCGTCTGGACGACCATGGGGAACACGGAGGAGATGAATATCAGGTAGATGGGCGAGGCATCGCCCACCCCAAACCACAGGATGGCGATCGGAATCCACGCAATCGGCGAGATCGGCCGCAGGATCTGAAAAATCGGGTTCAAGGTCCGATAGGCGCCCGCAACCCAGCCCATCCACAGCCCCAAGGGTACCGCCACGCACACGGCCAGCCCGAATCCCGCGCCTACGCGCAGCAGCGATGCGGCAATGTGCCGCCACAGGGTGCCGTTCTCGAGTAACTCCAGCGTGCCGGTGACGACGTCCCACGGAGTTGGAAAGATCACACTGTGTGTTGCGGCGACCGCGCCCCACCAGGCAGCAATCAAAACGGCGATCAGGGCGAGCGCGGGCAACATTTCCTTGATTCGGGCCATGTGTCTGTTGAGAACGCTAGCGGGGTGAGTGCAACAGCTCGCGTACGCGCCAGGCCATTCGTGCCCAGGGCGTCGCCGGGTTGGGCTCCACGATGATCGTCATCTGGCCGCTGGCGTGCGCCGTGCAGGCGAACTGGTATTCGGACGCCCGCTCGAAGGGGAGCCGGAAGCTCTGTCCGGGCATCATCAGCGTTGGACCGAAAATCTGCGGCACATCGTCGTGATTTCGCAGAACCAGGATATCACGCAACCCGAGCGTCAGGCGGATATGGTCCGGCAGGATCTCGACTTTGTCGCCGGACATGCGCCGCGCCCAGGTTCCCTTGGGGATCACGAAGATCTCGTCGCGCGAGGTGGTTTGTATCGGCACGAGGCCAATACACCCGAGTGCTGCGGCCAGTCCTGCTGCAA
>JAQGOF010000208.1 GCA_028293745.1 Gammaproteobacteria bacterium
AGGTAGCCGAGCGCGGCTTTCGCGCTGACCCCGTGCAGTCCGCGGTGGTCGATCGCCTCAGCGACTTGCAACAGCGCCTGATCACCGCCCGCGAGGCCGACTCTTCACTCGTGCGCCGCTGGTTCAGTGCCTTCGGCAGCAAGGCCGTCTCCGAGCCAGCTCGCGGCATCTATCTCTGGGGAGGTGTCGGGCGCGGTAAGACGTGGATGATGGATCTGTTTTACCAAAGCTTGCCCTTCCCCGAACGCCGCCGCAGGCATTTCCACCGTTTCATGCACGACGTGCACGCCGAGCTCAAAACCCTTCAACACCGTGAAGCACCCCTGGACGTCGTGGCCGACCGCATCGCTCAAGATGCACGTGTGTTGTGTTTCGATGAGCTGTTTGTCGCGGACATCGCCGACGCGATGATCCTAGGCGGCCTGTTCGCCGCCTTATTCAAACGCGGCGTCACGCTGGTGTCGACGTCGAACGTGCAGCCGCGCGACCTTTACAAGAATGGCCTTCAGCGCCAGCGCTTCATTCCAACCATCGAGCTGCTGGAGCAACACGCGGACGTCGTTGCTGTCGATGGCGCGACCGACTACCGCCTGCGACGCCTGACACAAGCGGGCACATACCTACCCAGCAGCGCACCAGACACGGTGCAACGCTTGAAGGAGCTGTTTGGCGAGCTCGCGGACCAGCGCGACCCCACCAACCACGGCGCCATTCCAAGCGCCAACTCGGGCGGGCCATCCGTCCACGGCACCATTACAGGTGACGACCCCGGCGGCTCAACGACAGACCGCCACGCTGAACACCCCGCGGCAGCGCGCGTCGACCCGCACATCGCTTCCGTGACTCGCGTCGTTAACCAAACTGGTCGCCCGTGGCCCGGGCAGACAGTTGACCCCGTGAACTCGATCGAGATCGAGGGCCGTCGTATCCCCGTTGTGAGCGAAAGCGGTGGTGTCGTCTGGTTCGACTTCATGGCCCTATGCTCCGGCCCGCGCAGCCAGGACGACTACATCGAAATCGCGCGGGACTACCAATCCGTCATCGTGTCAGACGTACCTGTGCTCGATGCGTTGCACGAGGACGAGGCACGTCGCTTCATTGCGCTCGTTGATGAGCTCTATGACCGCAACGTCAATCTCATCATTTCCGCAGCCGCGCCTCCCACGGAGCTGTACCGCGGCGACCGCGTCGCCTTCCAGTTCGAGCGGACCGTCAGCAGGCTGATTGAAATGCAGAGCGAGGAATACCTGGCGCGAGAACATAAACCTTGAGGACCACCGACTATAACTTCGCTCAGTCGCTTTGGAGAACTGCCATGCAAACAATAGAATGAGATTCGTTGCACGAGTAAGTTGTATAAGCATGGTCCTTTCCCTGCGAACGTGCTGTCAACGCCTTTTTCCGCAGCCCTCGCCGAAGATTTCATTTCATCGTCCGAGCATCGGAAGCGACGGAGTGCTGATTCCGGTCGCGAGCCTCGGCTTCTTCAGGTCAGGCCGATTCGCGCACGGTCCCGCGGTTGGTCTGACGGCAGGCGGCGTGGTCGGTACGCTTAGCGCCTTTCCCCTGGTGAATGCAATTGCGGCTCATCTCACTTTGATGCGTTGGCTCGTGATCATCGTGATCATTTACGCGGCTGTGTCGATGTTGCGCTCTGCGCTTGTACCGTCCGTGCGTGTGGCGTCCACCTGACCGAAGGACGTTCATGATCCGGTGCGGCAATCATCGTTCCTATCCGGCGACACCAACATAAGCGGGTGATTCGTTGCGGAGCGGGCCCGCAAGCATCGCCGAAGGCTTGGCGTGGCCGGAGTGTTTCCGTTTTCGGACATCGCAATTTGACTTTACATGCCGTACGGTCGCACCCGTGTCCGGCGGCGCGCCGTTTGATGTTTGTTTTTGAACAACATGTCGGGCAATGCAGACACGCCGCCAACAAACAGCCGAGCTCCAACACGAAGGATTTCAAGATCATGACTATCGAACAGTCAGCGGGTCAACGGACCCGCAATTCGAGGGGATCATGCAGCAGCCAGGCCATCGCTACCGCGAGCCTGTTGCTGTGCATGACGTCTTTGTTTTGCCAAGCAGCCTCGGCGCAGACCGGTGCATCCGCGTCATCCGGCACGGAACGCCTCAATGCGCAGATGCAAAACGCAGCAAAGAAAGCGCCTCCTCCCCCCGCAGTGCCCAATCCCAATTGCACGCTGATCGTGCCTGCGGATCCGCTCACCGCCGCGGGGCTGGCGACGCCGTACGAGCTTGTCGCGACCGATCCCGGCCAAGGCCCCTGCAACGAATCGAATTCGGCGCAATCGGCTTTCGTTCAGGCGGCGATATTCGACCCCGCCACCAGTACGATCTCGGTGTACAGCCCGCTCGTCATTGATCAGGGCGGCAAGCCTTGGGAACAGCCTGAGCGTGTAACGCTGCCGGCTGGCGCCATCGTCGCGACTTGGTTTGGATTCAACGGCAGTGATCTGACCCTGCGAGAAGCATCGGGGAATGTCCTGCAAAGTAATAATTGCGTAAATGGCACCACCGGCAGCGTGTTCGGACAGTTTGCGTACTGCAACGCTCCCGCCTTTTTCGCCGCGGCCAATGCCGCGATCGCGAGCGGCAAGTTGACGGTTCCGGCGGTGGGAACCGCCAAGGATGGCAAACCCTGCCCGACGGTACGCGATTTCTTCGTCGTCGATCAGGATCAGAGCGACAATCTGCCTACGATGTACTACGTGTCGCGGCTCGGTCACATCGCTCAATTGACAAAAAGGAACGTGGCGCGGCATCCGAACGGTACACCGCTGGGTAATCCCAGTGACAATCGGCTCACTGACGCCTTTGTGGACCCCGCCATGGGCTGCAAGCCGTGGACCGCGCCGGACCTGGCCGACCCGGGATCCATGGTTTCCGCCCTGGCTCTGAACGAGCTGTCGGCGCGGGTTGGGCAGGTCGCGCCCGTGGCGATCGTTCCGGGCGGCGACCCGATGACCCAGGTCAACGGCACCGCAAGTCTTGCCAAGACCAACTTGTATCGCCAGGGAGTCGATCAACCCGTCACGAATTCGTACAACGACATCGACACCGCACGTTACTGCCGCCAGCTCTTGCGGATCGCTCCACAGAGAACGTTGGCCAATAAAGGAGCCTTGGCCGCGTTCGCCAGTCCGGATACGGGCGCCGCGAACTCGCTGTACACATTTCTAGCACAACGATTCGTCGCGACCTATCAGCTTCTTGATTGCGCGGCCCTGGTCAACGAGGCGGATCCAGTCAGTGTCACAGTGGACGCGCAGGGCGTTGCCGTGAGCGCAACGATCGATACGACAGCGCTGAACAACATCGTGCAGAAGTTCGCTGCCACGAAGGCTGAGGACGACGCCCTGGACAGCGTTGCAAGATCCCAGCAGGCGACGGAGTAACTGGCTCTGATGTTCCAGGCGGCGACCCGGCTCGTGCGGGTCGCCGGCCAACCTACCCCCGCGCCTCCACGCGCGCGGCTTCCAACTGCTCGGCCAATCGCTTGTCCGAAACCTTCATCGGGGTCTTCAGCTCCTGCGCGAACAGCGAGACACGATACTCCTCAATCATCCAACGCAACTGGAACAGCTGGGGCGGAACTGTTGGCCTGGTCAACTTCGCGACCAGATCGTGCACGCCTGCGATAAATGGCTTCACCTTCGCGGCCAACTCCTCGTCACGCTTCGTGTTCGCGGGCAACCGCTCCATGCGCCGCCCTATGGCTTTCAGGTAGCGCGGCAGGTAGTCCAGCCACGGGCGCGGCACCGACTCGATAAAGTCGGGCGGCAACAAGGTCCCGAGCTGCGACTTGATATCGCCGGCGGCACCCGCGAAAGACGGTGACCCCAGCTTCTCCAGGCCAATTCGGACTGCCCGCCACTCCTTGAACGTAGAGGTCACAATCGCGGTCAGGCGATCTGCAACTTCATTCAGCTGCGAGCGGCGGCTTTCGAGCAGGCTCGCGAATACCCGTTCGCTGCGCGGCAGCGGGTGGTCGGCGGGCAGGAAACATTCCCTGAAGGCGCGCCTGGTCAACGCGTCCGCCACCGAGCCCTCCAGCGGCAGGCCGCGGCTGAGCAATACCAGCTCGCGATCATCGGCCATGCGCTTGGCGACATACTTCGCCTGCTGCGGCAGCAAGAGCATCGCGAGCCGAGCCAGTCCGGTGCGTGAAATCAACTCTGCATCGGCGGGACTGCGCGCTTCAACGAGCGCAACGCCAACAGTGCGGTCCTCCACGGCGGGGTAGACAGCCAGTCGCAATCGGTTGCGTTCGACCTCGGCCGTCTCAGCAAGGTCGCCAAAGTCCCACTGGCGATGAAGACGGGACGCGTCGTGCGGGGCTGACTTTGCGCCGATGCGGCCCGAGTCGCTGCCGCCTGCGCCGCTCCGGCCCAAACGTCCGGCATCCGTCAGGGCCGGGCTTCCGGCGGCGCCGTACAACTTCTTCCTGATCGCCGCGAGATCACGGCCCTCGGCGAGCACGCGGTCCTGCGCATCGACAACGCGAATGTTCATTCGGAGGTGGCCGGGGAGCGCCAGCGCTGCGAGATCGGCGGCCGTGACCGGCGCGCCCACACGCTGCGTGACCCAATGGGCGAGCCATTCATAAAAGCCCGGCAGATCGCTACCCGATCGCCCCTCAATCCCGGCAAGTGCCTCACGCGCGTGATCCGGCACCGGAACCAACGGCTTACGCAGCGCCTTCGGCAGAGCTCGGAACACCGCGGTAACTTTCTCCAACCGCATACCGGGCACTAGCCACGCCAGGCCATCTGGCTGAAGCATGTCCACCAGCGGTTCAGGCACAACCAATGTGACACCGTCGTCAGGTTCAGCTGGCTCGAATTTGTATTTCAGCGGCAAGCGATTCCCGCCAACCGGGAAGTCATCGGGAGACCGTTCCGCTGAGGCATCGGGAGCGTCACGCTGCATGAGGTCTTCGCGCGACATATACAACACACGAGGATTCTCACGCTCCGCGCCAGCGCGCCAGTGCTCAAACGCCGACACCGAACTCACGCGCTCGGGGATGCGCTTCGCGTAAAACTCCATTTGCGCCTGCTCGTCCACGAGGATGTCGCGTCGGCGAATCTTCGCCTCGAGCGCCTCGATTTCCTCGCGGAGCTTGCGATTTTCGTGGAGGAAGTCGCCGCGAACAGCACCATTCGCACCCGCACGCCGGCCAGCGTCATCGCCCCCAATGAGCGCCTCCCGAATGAATATCTCCCGCGCCTCAATCGGCGCAATCGCGCCGTAGTTCACGCGTCGCCGCGACGCCAGCGTCAACCCATACAGCGAAACCGACTCAAACGCCGCAACAAACCCGCGCCCCTCAACCCAATGCGGCTCGCTGTAGCTGCGCTTGATCAGATGCGCCCCAGCCGACTCGATCCAACTCGAGTCAACCGCAGCCACCATCCGCGCATACAGCCGTGTCGTCTCCAACAGGCTGCCCGCGACTACCCACTTCGGCGGCTTGGACGCCAGCGGCGTCCCCGGTGCAATCACGAACCGCATGCCTCGGGGGCCGTCATATTCACGCTTCTCATCCAGGTTGCCGATCGATCCCAGAAACCCTGTCAGGATCGCCTGGTGCAAGTCCGTATAACTGGCCTCAGCCTGGCTGGGGCGCAGCTCCAACTCACGCACGCTCTGCGAGAGCTGCGAATGCAGCTCCTGCCACTCGCGCATGCGCATGAACGACAGGAAATGCTCGCGGCACCATTTTCGCAGCTGGCTGCCCGACAGAGCGGCGGATTGGTCCTTGAACGCGCGCCAGAGATTGAGCACCGTAACGAAGTCCGAGCGCGCATCAGCGAACAGCGCGTGTTTTTCCGCGGACTGCTGTTGCGCATCGGAGGGCCGTTCACGCGGATCCTGCGCCTCGAGAAAGGCCGTGATGGCCAACATTTCTGTCACGCAGTTGTGATGTGAGGCCGCAAGCAGCATCCTGCCCAGCCGGGGATCAACAGGCAGGCCGGCGATCTTCGCGCCGAGGCTGGTCACACGGCGCTGGTCATCCATGGCCTTCAGCTCTTGTAACAACCGCACGCCATCGTTGACGAGGCGCGTATCCGGCGCATCGAGAAATGGAAAGTTCTCAGGCTCTCCCAAGCCGAGTGCCGCCATGCGCAGGATCACGCTGGCGAGGTTGGTGCGCAGGACCTCGGGTGGCGTGAAGTCCTCCTGCCGCGAGAACTCTTCTTCGGAGTAGAGCCGGATGCAGATACCTGCCGCTTCACGGCCGCAACGACCTTTGCGCTGGTCTGCGCTCGCCTTGGAGATGCGCTCGATGGGCAGGCGCTGCACTTTGCCGCGAACGCTGTAGCGGCTGATTCGTGCGAGGCCCGAATCAACGACAAAGCGAATGCCGGGCACCGTGAGAGACGTTTCGGCAACGTTGGTGGCGAGCACGACGCGCCGTCCTGTATGAGGCGCAAAGATTCGTTCCTGGTCGCGAGCGGAGAGCCGCGCAAACAGGGGCAGAACCTCGGTGTGGCGGAGTTGCGCCTTGCCGAGAGCCTCGCTCGCCTCGCGAATGTGCTTCTCACCCGGCAGGAACACCAAGGTGTCGCCGCGCATGCCGTTGCCATTGCGGTCAAGGTCGCGCACGGCCTCGACAATGCCCTCGGGCAGGGACAACTCGGCAGCGTCTTCATCCTCGGCAATCAGGGGGCGATAGCGAATCTCCACCGGATAGCTTCGACCCGAGACCTCGATCACCGGCGCGCCGCCGAAGAAGTTGGAGAACTTGGCGGGGTCGATGGTGGCCGACGTCACGATGACGCGCAGGTCGGGGCGCCGCGGGGAAAGTTGCTTGAGCACACCTAACAGCAGATCGATGTTGAGGCTGCGCTCGTGAGCCTCGTCAATGATCAGGGTGTCATACCGGCGCAGGTTGCGATCGCTCTCCAGTTCCTTGAGCAGGATGCCATCCGTCATCAGCTTGACGCGTGTGTTGGGGCCGGTGCGATCGTTGAAGCGGACTTTGTAGCCGACCAGTCCAATGGAGTTGGCGGGGGTTGGCAACCGCCCACCGGCGCCGCCCCGCCCCTTCCGCTTCCCAGGCACATCAACAGTAGTGCCTAACTCCTGGGCAAGCCGCGCCGCCAGCGCGCGTGCAGCGATGCGCCGGGGTTGAGTGTGCCCGATCAGCCCGTTCGTCCCCCGCCCCGCTTCCAGGCAAAACTTGGGCAACTGGGTGGTCTTGCCCGACCCGGTTGCCCCACAGACAACCATGACAGGATGACGTGCGAGAGCCTCGAGAATCTCGACTCGATGTGCAGTGATCGGTAAGGCGGGGTCGTACTCGAGCCGCAATATTTTCTACGCCAGGGGCGCCTAGATGACTCCGCGCCGCATCTGGTCCAGCTCGATCGACTCGAACAGGGCACGGAAATTACCCTCGCCGAAGCCCTCGTTGCCCTTGCGCTGGATGATCTCGAAGAAAATCGGGCCGATGACATTCTGCGTGAAAATCTGCAGCAGCACACCCTCGCCCTTGCTCGGATTGCCATCGATCAGAATGGCGCGCTCCTGGAGCGCCGCCAGCGACTCGCCATGTCCCTGAACGCGGGCATCGACACCCTCGTAGTAACTGTCAGGCGCGCTCTGGAACGCCACGCCATGCTGCCGCAGTACGTCGACTGTCCGATAAATGTCATTCGTTCCCAATGCGATGTGCTGAATGCCCTCGCCATGATACTCACGCAGGTATTCCTCTATCTGGCTCTTGTCATCCTGCGATTCGTTGATCGGGATCCGGATCTTGCCGCACGGGCTCGTCATCGCACGCGACACCAGCCCGGTCTGCTTGCCCTCGATGTCGAAGTAGCGGATTTCCCGAAAGTTGAATAACTTCTCGTAGAACCCCGCCCAGACATCCATCCTCCCCCGCATGACGTTGTGGGTCAGATGATCGATGCACACGAGCCCTGCTGTCCCGGTGCTTGCAGCCGCGGCTTCCGGCCGGAAATCCACATCGTAGATCGATCTGTCGCCATACAGATCGACGAGATAGATCAGCGAGCCGCCAATCCCCTCGATACTCGGAATGTTGAGTTCCATCGGCCCGGCACTCTGCGGCCCGGGCTTCGCGCCGAGCTCCAGGGCCCGCCGGTAGGCGAATGCCGCGTCCTTGACGCGAAAAGCCATGGCGCACGCCGAAGGTCCGTGCTCGCGCGCAAAGGCCTGAGCGAACGAGTCTGTCTCCGCATTGATGATGAAATTGACATCACCCTGGGTGTGCAGAGTCACATTCTTGGATCGATGCCGTGCGACCACGGGGAAGCCCAGCCGCTCGAAGAGAGTGCGCAACAGCTGCGGATCCGCAGCCGTGTACTCCACGAACTCGAAACCATCCGTGCCCATCGGATTCGACAGTGAATCGTTCATGTGCTTACCGCAGGAGTCATAGTGGCCACCATTGTACCGCCCCAAAACGGGGCACCGACCGGCTCTCATGTATAATCCGGCCCCCGTAAATGGGACTGCCGGGACGGCCGTTCAACTACCCGGCCCGGAGTGGCTTTGGGGGGCATTTTGACCACGGTCGCAGAGTTCGAGATCAAGCATCACCAGTTTCTGGACGCGGCAGGCACCTTGCGCGAACCCGCGCCCGCCGTGGCCCGCGACAGTGCCGAGCTCATCAAGATGTACCGCCTGATGACCCTGGTGAGGACCTTCGACACCAAGGCGGTGAACCTGCAACGCACCGGCAAGCTGGGCACATACGCCTCCTGTTTAGGTCATGAAGCCACCCACGTCGGTGTCGGCGCGGCCATGCGCCCGGAAGACGTCCTGGCACCGGTGTACCGCGAGTTCGGAACTCAGCTTTGGCGCGGCGTGAAGCTCTCCGAGATCCTCATCTATTGGGGCGGTGACGAGCGCGGCTGCAATTTCAGCGTTCCGCGCCAGGATTTTCCCTGGTGCATACCCATCGCCTCGCAGATGTTGCATGGGGCCGGCGTTGCGATGGCGTTCAAGATCCGCGGCGAGGCCCGTTGCTCCGTTACTTACATTGGTGACGGTGGTACATCCGAAGGCGCCTTCTATGAAGGTATCAACCTCGCCGGAGCTCGTGCCCTTCCAGCGGTTTTTGTCGTAGTCAACAACCGATGGGCCATTTCCGTGCCCATCGAAAGCCAGACAGCCACGCGCACGTTGGCACAAAAAGCGATCGCCGCAGGCATCCCAGGCGTGCAAGTTGATGGCAACGACGTGATCGCTGTCCGTCATGTTGTCGCAGAGTCCCTGGAAAGAGCACGCAGCGGCGGCGGTCCGACAGTGATCGAAGCACTTACCTATCGCTTGAGCGACCACACCACCGCAGACGACGCGAGTCGCTATCGGCCGGCAGATGAAGTGAACGAGGCCTGGCAACGAGAACCCTTGCTGCGCATCCGGGCATTCCTCAGGAAAACCGGCGCATGGGACGACCGCCAGGAGGAAGAATTGAAATCCGAGTGCGCGCGCCAGGTCGAAGCGGCGGTCGACGAGTATTTGAGCGCTCCCAAGCCATCAACGGATGCAATGTTCGACCATCTGTTCGCCAAGCCGCCCAAAAGCCTGCTGCAGCAGCGCGAAGTGGCTCGCCGCTACGCGAACAAGCAAGAACACTGATCAGTCCCATGGCGAAGATCACGATGTTGGAAGCCATCACGCGCGCACACGCGTGGGAGATGAGTCACGATGCCTCCGTAATCGTGCTCGGCGAGGATGTGGGTATCAATGGCGGCGTATTCCGCGCGACGGCGGGACTGCAGGAGCAGTTCGGCAAAGAGCGCGTGCAGGACACGCCCCTCGCCGAAGGCATGATTGCCGGGATGTCGATTGGGATGGCCACACAGGGATTGCGCCCGGTGGCCGAAATCCAGTTCATGGGCTTCATCTATCCTGCCATGGACCAGATCGCCAACCACCTGGCACGCCTGCGGAATAGAACCCGCGGCCGATTGACTTGCCCCGTCGTCATACGCATGCCGCACGGTGGCGGTATTCATGCTCCCGAACACCACTCCGAGTGCCTCGAGGCGATGTTGGCGCATCACGCGGGTCTGCGCGTGGTTTGTCCGTCATCGCCTGCGCGTGCGTACGGATTACTGCTCGCGGCGATCCGGGACCCGGATCCCGTGATATTTCTCGAGCCCGTGCGCCTGTATCGACTGACACGCCAGGAAGTCGCCGACGACGGCCAGGCCATGCAATTGGACGTGTGTTACAAGTTGCGCGACGGTACGGATGTCACAATCGTGACCTGGGGCGCAATGACGGTAGAGACATTGAAGGTCGCCCAGCAATTGGAACGAGACGGTATCAGCTGCGAGGTCATTGACCTCGCCACACTCTCACCCATCGACCACGACACCATCCTGGAGTCGGTGGCAAAGACCGGCCGACTCGTAATCGTTCACGAAGCCCCGCGAAACTGCGGCATCGGCGCGGAAATCGCCGCAACGGTAGCCGAACAGGGGCTTTACGATCTGCACGCCCCCATCAGGCGGGTAACCGGATACGACACCATCATTCCGCTTTCACGCCTCGAATACGATTACATCCCCAGCACGGCCCGGATTGCCGACGCCGTACGCGCCACACTTGCCGAATAGCCTGTCCCCGCCTCGCACTCGAGCCTCCATGAAAATCTTCAATCTTCCGGACCTGGGCGAGGGACTCGCCGAAGCCGAAATCGTCCGCTGGCATGTCAACGCCGGCGATCACATCAAAATTGACGAGCCCATGCTGGCAGTGGAGACGGCGAAGGCAATTGTTGAAGTGCCGTCACCCTTTTCCGGCGTCATCAAGGCAACTCACGGCAAACCGGGCGACACGGTTGCCACAGGCGCGCTGCTCGTGGAGTTCGAGGCAGACAGCTCAGCGGATTCCGGCACCGTGGTGGGCCGCATGCCCACGAGTGATGAGGATTTCCTGGAGAATCACAGTTCCAACGGCGGCGGCTCTGCCGCGGTCAACGATGCTGCGCCGCAAACAGGTCGCGTGAAGGCCGTGCCTGCCGCGCGCGCGTTGGCCACCCGGCTGGGTATCGATTTGATGCAAATTCGCGGCACTGGCCGCGGACAGTTGGTAACCGTCGATGACGTACTACATGCGTCACACGGCACCCACTCGCCGCTTCCAACAGGTGCCGCAACAGGCACCCCGAACGCACTCGCCTCAGCCACACTGGCGGCGGCCGCGCCTGCGGCAATCGCGACGGCGACAGCAAGGGCGGCAGGTACGCCGGCCAACCCGCAAAACATGTTCGCGGATGGGAACGCGACGCCGCATGTGCCTGTTGCAACCCCGCCCGGCGACGCCGGACAACTTCGCGGCCCCCGGCGCGCCATGGCCCAAAGCATGGCCCTCGCGCGCGACAACGTGATGGGATGTACTCTGTTTGATGATGCCGACCTGCACGAATGGCACGAGGACCAGGACATCACCGGCCGCTTGCTGCGCGCGATCGGGGCAGGCTGCGCTGCGGAGCCCGGCCTCAATGCCTGGTTCGACGGCACTGCACAAACCCGCAAAACGCTGCAGCATATCGATGTCGCGATCGCGGTCGACACGCCCGAGGGCCTGATCGCCCCCGTAATCCGCAACATCGCAGGACGGCCCCTTGCGCAGTTGCGCGGCGATGTTGACAAATTGAAACGCAACACCCACTCCCGTGCGCTGGCCCCGGAAGACCTCCGCAACTTCACCTTCATGTTGTCCAACTTCGGTATGATCGCGGGCCGTTATGCGACGCCAGTCGTAGTGCCGCCGGCCGTTGCCATCCTGGGCTCCGGCCGCCTCAGTCGAGACGTCGTCGCAACACGAGGTGGAGCAATCGAGGCGCACCTTCGGATGCCGCTATCGCTCACGTTCGATCACCGCTGCGTCACGGGCGGCGAGGCCGCCCGCTTCATGGCGGCGGTCATTCGAGATCTTCAGAAAGGCAGTTGATTATGCACGCGCAGGTAACCCCCGAAGACAGCCGTCTTCTGCACAGCATTCCCCCGGCGCGAGTAGCGCTCATCGAGCGGATCGCGCAGGCGACTCCCAGGAGCGCCAAGGCTCAAAACAGCCTGCAACAGCGTTTTGTCCGCTCCTACTTCCGCGGCGTAGGCGAGGAGGACCTCGCAGAGCGTACACCCGCGGTGCTCGCCAAGGCGGCGATGGACCATCTCGCCTTCGGCTCGGAGCGCCGCCCCCCCGGACAGTCGCTGGTGCGTGTATTCAACCCGGATCCGCAGCGCGATGGATTCGAGTCACCGCATACCGTTGTCATGCTCGTCACCGACGATGCACCTTTCCTCGTTGACTCACTCGGTATTGTGTTCCGGCGAGCCGAAGTTGCGGTCCACCTGATTGTTCACCCGGTACTGGACGTCCGCCGCGACGGTCGCGGCCGACTCCTCGAGCTGGGCGCCAACGGCTCCGACAAGACACACGCAGAATCCTGGCAGCTCTACGAACTCGACCGTCAGACCGACCCCGCTCAACTCGAGAAGTTGAAGCGCGAGATCGAATCGACGCTCGCGGATGTCCATGTCGCCGTCGAAGACTGGGGACGCATGCGTGACAAGGTCAAGACCATTGTCACCCTGCTCGAATCCAACCCCCCACCGCTCCCAGCCGACGAAGTCAGCGAAGGACGCCGCCTGCTCGAGTGGATGGAAGGCCGCCACTTCGTCTTCCTCGGCTACCGGTACTACAACCTGGAGCGCGGCTCCAGCGAGGACAAACTCGTCCCCGACACTCGCACCGGACTGGGCATTCTGCGCAACGGCAATCGCGGAACATCCCGCTCCGGCACAACGACCCTGCGCGGCGACGTGCGCGCACGCGCGCGCGAGAACGAACTGCTGATCCTGACTAAGGCGAATTCGACTGCGACCGTACATCGAGGCGAATACCTGGACTACATCGGCGTCAAAACCTTCGACGAGCGCGGCAAAGTCAACGGCGAGCACCGGTTTCTCGGCCTGTGGACCTCCATCGCCTACAATCGCAGCCCGCGCGACATCCCGGTCCTGCGAAGAAAAGTCGAGCGAGTCATAGAGTATTTCGGCCTTGACCCCGCAAGCCATGACGGCAAGGCGGTGTTGCACGTCCTCGAGACCTATCCGCGGGACGAGCTGTTCCAGGCCAGCGTCGACGACCTGATACGCATCGCACGTGGCGTGGTCAACCTCTACGAACGTCGCACCGTTCGACTGTTAGTCCGCCGTGACCCGTATCATCGCTTTTATTCATGCCTCATCTATGTGCCACGCGATCGGTACAACACCGAAGTGCGTCAGCGCATCGAGCGGATCGTCCTCGAAGGCTTCGCCGGCAAGAGCGTCGAAACCCAGGTACAGATTTCCGGCTCCAACCATGCCCGCGTGCATGTAGTCGTTCATACCGATGCCGATTCCCGCCCCAAGGTTGATCTGGCCGCGATTGAGGGCAGGATCGCCGAAGCGGCGCTGACATGGGCAGACCGTTTGCGCGACGTGGTCGTGGAGAACAAGGGCGAGGCCGCCGGGATCGCGCTCGCCAATCGTTATCGCCGCGCCTTTCCAATGGCCTATGAGGAAGACGTCGATCCGCGCGACGCGCTCGACGATCTCGCTGCCCTGGAAGCTCTGCGTGAGCAATCCGCGTCGCTTCCCGATTCCGCCAAGACCGGCGCACTGCGTTTGAGCCTGCATCGCCCGCCCGCGCAAAAGCCGGAGCGAGCGCACTTGAAAGTCGTCAAGCTCGGCGACCCCGTACCGATCTCGGACCTGCTGCCCATGTTGGAGAACTTCGGGCTGCGGGTGATCTCCGAGCGCCCCTACGAGCTTGCCTGGCCGGAGGGCGGCTCGGCCTGGATCCAGGATTTCGAGCTCGAGCACCGCGACCGCTTGGCTCTCGAGATTGCGAAGGTTGAAATGGACTTTACCGACGCATTCCTGGCGACCTGGCGCGGCGATGTCGAAAACGACGGCTTCAACAGGTTGTTGCTGGTTGCAGGCCTCAAGGCGCGCGAGATAGTGATACTGCGTGCCTATTGCCGATACCTGCTGCAGACGGGTGTGCCGTTCAGCCAGGCATACATGGAACGAACGCTGGCCAGCAATCCGGCCATAGCGCGCAACCTCGTCCGGCTCTTTGAGCGGCGGTTCGATCCCGCTGCCGCGAAGTCGGCCAAGGGAGCGCAGCGCGACAGTGACAAGCTGGTGGCACAGCTGCGCACCGACCTCGATGCCGTTGCCAGCCTCGATGAGGACCGCATCCTGCGTGGGTACCTCAATGTAGTGGAGGCGACGCTGCGGACCAACTTCTACCAGGTCCAGAACGGGCGTCCGAAGAGCTATTTCGCCTTCAAACTCGATCCCTCCAGGATTCCCGATCTGCCCCTGCCCCGTCCGAAGTTCGAAGTGTTCGTCTATAGCCCGCGCGTAGAGGCGGTGCACCTGCGCATGGGCTACGTTGCTCGCGGCGGCATCCGTTGGTCCGACCGCCGCGAAGACTTTCGGACCGAGATTCTCGGGCTCATGAAGGCTCAGAACGTCAAGAACACCCTGATCGTTCCGGTGGGAGCCAAGGGTGGGTTCGTCTGCAAGAAACTTCCCAACGGTACTCGCGAAGAAGTGCAGGCAGAGGTGGTCGCCTGCTACCAGACGTTGATTCGCAGCCTTCTGGATCTCACGGATAACATCGTGGGCGGCAAGGTCGTGCCGCCGCCAAGTGTGATACGCCGCGATCCTGACGATACGTACATGGTTGTCGCAGCGGACAAGGGCACGGCAACATTCTCCGATATCGCCAACGCAATCTCCCTGGAGTACGGTTACTGGCTGGGAGACGCCTGCGCATCAGGTGGGTCGGCCGGCTACGACCACAAGAAAATGGCGATCACGGCTCGTGGCGCCTGGGAATGCGTCAAGCGCCACTTCCGCGAAATCGGCATCGATATCCAGAAGAAGGATTTCACCGTCGTCGGCATCGGCGACATGTCCGGTGATGTCTTTGGTAATGGAATGTTGCTGTCACGCCATATCCGGTTACCGGCAGCATTCGACCATCGCCACATCTTTCTTGATCCGGGCGCGGATGCGGCAACCGGCTTTGCGGAACGCGAGCGGTTGTTCAATCTGCCGCGCTCGAGTTGGGACGACTACGACCGCAAGAAGATCTCCAAGGGCGGCGGAGTCTTCCCGCGCACCGCGAAGTCGATTCCCCTGTCGCCCGAATCCAGCGCCCTGCTCGGAATCCAGGCAACTGCCGCTGCACCCAACGAGATCATTCGCGCTATCTTGCGCATGCCGGCGGACCTGCTCTGGAACGGCGGTATCGGCACGTACGTCAAGTCGAGCGAAGAGTCCAACCCGGAGGTGGGTGACCGGGCCAACGATGCGGTACGCATCAATGGCAGCGATCTGCGCGCCAAGGTGGTCGGCGAAGGCGGCAACCTGGGCCTCACGCAGCGCGGGCGGGTCGAGTACGCACTTGGAGGCGGTCGCCTCAACACTGACTTCATCGACAACTCTGCCGGTGTAAACACGTCGGATGTCGAGGTCAACATCAAGATACTGCTCAACCCGCTGATGCAGGCGGGAAAGCTGACGCGCGGCGAGCGGAACAAGCTGCTCGCACGGATGACCAACGAGGTTGCGAGTCTCGTACTGCGCAACAATTACCTGCAGAGCCAGGCGATCAGCACACTCGAGCTGCAGGCCCGTGCGCGCCTCCCCGAATACCAGTACCTGATACGTTCGCTGGAGCGATCCGGAGATCTCAACCGCTCCCTGGAATTCCTCCCTGCCGATGACGAGTTGGCCGATCGCCGCAAGCGCGGAGCCGGCCTGACGCGGCCGGAGCTGGCGATCCTGCTGGCGTATAGCAAGATCTGGCTGACCAATCATCTGCTCGCGTCCAACGTTCCAGAAGATCCGTACCTGTCGTCGGAACTCGTTCGCTACTTCCCCGAACCCGTACAGGAAGGCTTCCCGCGCGCAATCTCGCAGCATCGGCTGCGCCGGGAAATCATCACCACGGCGACGACAAACAGCCTCGTGAACCGCATGGGTCCGGCCTTCGTGCCACGTGCTCAGGAAGACACGGGCGCCGAGCCGGCCCAGATTGCACGCGCCTACACGGCCGCGCGCGAGATCTTCGACATGCGCAAGACCTGGGCGGAGATAGAAGCGCTCGACACCAAGGTCCCCGCGAAGCTGCAATATTCAATGGCATTTCAGACGAGCCGGCTGCTGCGTCACGTCACCTATTGGCTGCTGGCACATCGCAGACTCCAGCTCCAGGTCGACGCGGCCGTGGCGGAATTCCGCAAGGGTGTCCGTCAGCTCGAAGCTGAAGTCGTCAACGTGCTGGGCGGCTCGGATCGGGAACGCTTCGAAAAGGTGCGCAAGGAACACGTTGAAGCAGGCGTGCCTGCTGATCTCGCAGCACGCATCGCGGGCCTGCCTGCGCACAACGCCGCCTTGGACATAGTCGAAATCGCCACGACCCACAAAGTGGGTGTTGCCGAGGCCGCACGCGTGTATTTCGAAATCGGCTCGCGAGTAGGACTGGACTGGCTGCGCGACCAGATCGAGCAACTCTCGGTCGAGGGACCCTGGCAGGCGACTGCTCGCACGGGCCTGCGCGACGGGGCGATGCGTATTCATCGGCGCCTGGCTGAACGAGTGTTGTCACGGACGGATCAAGGCGCTGCCCACGCTCGCGTCACGACCTGGCTCGAGGCGGGCGGTGATGAGCTGACCCACTGGCAGCGTACGCTTACTGAAATGCGCGCCTCCGGTGCAACCGACTTTGCATTGCTGTCGGTCGGCGTGGAATCAGTGCGGAAGCTCGCGGACTAGGGCGGGGACGTTGTGCTATATGGGGCATGGACTGGTAGCGCACTGCACCTGAGGGAGCCGAAGTATGCCCGGGAAACTGATTCTGGTTCGCCACGGCCAAAGCACCTGGAACGTGGAGAACCTGTTCACCGGCTGGCACGACGTTGACCTGTCGGACCAGGGCCGCAGGGAGGCTGCACAGGCCGGCCGCGAGCTGTTGAAGGAGCATCTCGCGATCGATATCGCCTTCACGTCCGTCCTGAAGCGCGCCATCCGCACGCTCTGGCTGATTCTCGACGAGATGGACCGGATGTGGATTCCCATCGAGACCTCCTGGCGCCTGAACGAGCGGCACTACGGCGCTCTGCAGGGTCTCAACAAGGCGCAAACGGTCGAGAAGCACGGCGAGGCGCAGGTGAAAATCTGGCGCCGCAGCTATGACATTCCACCGCCCGTTCTCGAGCCGAGTGATCCGCGGCACCCGAAATTCGACATGCGTTATCAGGGCGTGGACGTCGCCGAGCTACCCGCCGCCGAGTCGCTCAAGGACACGTTACAGCGCGTACTCCCCTACTGGCACAGCCGAATCGCCCCTGAGCTGCGTGCCGGCCGCAACGTGATGGTGGCGGCGCATGGCAACAGCCTGCGCGCCATGGTCAAGATGTTGGACAACGTCCCGGAAAAGGATATCGTCGAACTCAACATCCCCACCGGCGTACCCCTGCTCTACGAGTTGGATGCGAGGCTGACACCGATCAGCAGCCGGTACCTGGGTGACCCCCAAGCCATTGCAGCGGCTGCCGAGGCAGTTAGGCGTCAAACAGAAAAGCGGTAGGACGAGCTATCTTACCGGCGCGCAGCGCATCAGGCAGTCCAACCATCATACCGCCCGCCGAACTCCCCGGCGAGGACCGTAAACCGCTGACTCAGATCCTGCATGTCAGGAACGATCAGCCGCATCGACTTGGATGCGTGCAGGCTGAACGGCAGGTCGGTCTTTTCCGCCATCGGCTTCGCGTCAACGCTGAACCCATCGGGCTCGAGCCGGGAGCGCACGGCCTGGCACGCCGCCTCATCCGGCAGCGCGAGGAAGAAGTCGACCTTATACTCGTTGAACGGCGCGTAGCCCTTGGAACGCAGCTGCTCGATGATCTTCGCGTCCCAACTCTCCTGCTTCGTTCCCTGGATGCTGCGGAGCTTGAAATAGATTCGCGCGATGATGATGGCGGCAGCAACGACAAAGCTGACAATGACCCAGGTCATGTCTCGTCAGTCCCGCTGCTGAGGAGCTGCCGGCTGTCGCGTCCGACGCTGACGCGCCCCGGGGAGAAGTCAGGCTTGCGCTTCTGCAGGAAGGCGTTGATACCTTCCGCCCCTTGCTCCGTGACCGCCTGCGACGCAATCGTCTCGCTCTCGAGCACCATCTGCGATTCGAAACCGGCAATCGAGGCCGCCAGCAGGCGCTTCGTCCTGCCAAACGCCTGCGTGGGTCCGGCCGAGAGACGCTCGGCCACCCGCAAAGCCTCATCCAGCACCTGTGAGTCCTCAACAACCGAGTTGACCAGGCCCCACTCCAGCGCTTCGCCGGATGTCAGCGCGCGGTCGAGCAACAGCAACTCCATGGTACGTTTTATGCCGATGGTACGCGGCAGCAGGAATGAGGTGCCACCATCCGGCGTCAACCCAACGCCCGTGTAGGCGAGCTTGAACCTGGAGCTCTCGCCGCACACGGCCAGGTCCGCCATGGTGACCAGCCCAACACCGGCACCGGCCGCAGTTCCATTCACGGCCGCAATGACGGGCGCATCCATCCGCACGAAATGCGAGATGGCGGAGTGCAGGTAGCCCGTCAGCTCGCGCAGATAGCCGTCAACGGCGCCGCCTCGCGAAGCCATCGCGCGCAGGTCGCCACCAAGACAGAATTGACGGCCCGCACCGGTCAACACGACAGCCCGCACGGCCGGATTGCGGCCACAGGTCATGGCGGCCGCCAGCAAATCCATGGCGATTTCGATGTTGAGCGTGTTAGCGCTATCGGGCCGGTTGAGAGTCACGAGCGCGACTGCGCCCCGGCTCTCCACTTGAACGCTGGGTGTGGACATGCGGGTGGTCCTAGTCCTGGATTACTCGTCCGGCGCGATCGTGACGCGCAGGCCCGCCATCTCGTTGGTGAATTCGATCTGACAGGAGAGCCGGGAATTCTGCTCGTGGTGCGACAGCTCGGTGAGCAGTTCGCGTTCATCCGACATAGGCGCGGGTAGTTTCGACGTCCAGTCGGGGTCCACGTACACGTGGCAGGTGGCGCAGGAACACATGCCGCCGCAAATGGCCGCGACACCATAGTCGAGCTCACGAAGCGTCTCCATCACTTTCAGTCCAGGCTTCGCATCCACCTCATGCTCGACCCCGTCGCGATCGACGACACGCAAAAGCGCCATGAAATTACCTCTGATTGTGGGTGGGGGACCCGGGCACGAAAGGACCCGGGCCTGCGTAGTTTGCCGATTCGACGCGGGAGGCGCCAGTCAGGGGGCTAGGCGCCCCCCTCTAACTGGCTCCCGAACGCCAGTCTTCAAGGGTGCCCGGCAGGCGCAGCGATAAACGGTGTTCGGCCTCGAGTTCGGCGCCCGTAGGCGACAGGCGCATACGCCGCTCCCGGTACCAGAGATATGTGTGGAGGTCGAAGAGCCAAACGGAGGCGGCGAGCTGCCGTGGCGTGACCTCCTCGAGCCCTGAGTGCTGCAGCAGAAGAGACGCGTGGGGCCGGGCAGATTCGTGGTACGACAGTATGCAGGCGATATCCAGCAGGGGATCGGAGACGGCGGCGCACTCCCAGTCGATCAGGACCAGCGCTCGTCCGCTTTCGATGATGTTCGAGCCGTGCAGATCGTGATGCAGGATGGCCAATGGCCGCTCGGCGGCGCCGGAAATACGCCACGCCGCTGCCGCGGTGCCCAAATACTCGGCCGCATTGTCGGCCGGGTTGCGGCTCTGTGCCCCTACTCGCTCCGAGTACCCTTTCAGCGCCTCCAGGAGGTCGAACCGGCCACATGCCGGCGCCGGCAATTGATGCAGGCGGCGCAACGTATCTCCCAACCCCGCAAGCCGTTCCGGGTTGGCAAAATCCGGCTCCAGCCACAGCCGCCCGGCCACGTAATCCGTTATTAACCAGCGGTCGTTGGCGTGGACGATCCGTGGTGCGATACCAGCATCAGAGGCGATCCGATGCAGCTCCCGCTCGACCGATCGATCCGCCGTGAGCCAGGCGTCAGGCCCCCGACTCAGCCGCAACACAAATCGCCCCGCAGGCGTAGACACCTCATAGCTGCGATTTACGCTGCCGCCCGACAGCTCAGACGTCTCAATAGCGGGGCTATAGCCAGGCACGTGCGCCAAGGCTTCGGCGAGCATTAGCTCGCGTGCACGGGAGTCCGATAGGTCTTCAACCATCTCATGAATCCGACGGCAGAAACGCCCAGATAGACCACAGACAATAGCGCAACGAAATAGAGCCCCTGAGTGCCGAATAAGAAGCTCAGCACCGAGTCGATGAAGATCCAATACAGCCAATTTTCGAGCTTGACGCGAGCCTGCAGCCACGTCGCATACAGACTGCCCCACGTAGTGAGCGAGTCCAGGAAGGGCCATGCGGCCTGAGTCTGGCTGGCGAGCCAGCGTGCGGTGAGCACACTGATGAGCATGACAGCGGCGCACGCGGCCAGATGCCAGCGGATCGGCCAAGTGCTCACAATAAGGGTGCCCTGTGCCTCCTCCTCGCGTGTCCAGTGCCACCAACCGTAAACCGAGATCACGACGTAATAAACCTGGAGCGCCGCCTGCATCGGCAAGCGTGCATGCAGCGCCAGGTAAATCAGGATCGCCGAGCTCAGCCCGCCGGTCACCCAACACCAGCGGCTTCGCCTGATGGCCAACACGGCATAAGCGAGCCCCAGCGCAACGGATGCGGCTTCGAGCGGAGACGTTGCCACCAACCCGCTCCAAACCGCATCGATCGTATGGGCCCAATCGGTCATGTGGGTGCCAGGGGTCCCAGGACCTTCATGACGAAGACGGCCTTGTCGTTGCTCTCGAACGTCACACGCAACTCGCGAGTCAGCGCCCCGAAGACGGCCTCGTAGGGACCGAACACCTGGGTGCTCAGGCTGTTCGTCACCACTTTGAGCTGCGGGTCGGCATTCAGCCGGTCGATGAAGTCCTTGATCGGGGGGATGTACTGCGCGTTGAGCGGATACAGACTGAGCTCGACTGCGATGTCCATACGGGCCTCCTAACGGAAGAAATAACTGACATCCACGCCCCAGGCGCGCGGATCACCCAGTTGGGTGTAGAGCCGGTTGACCGGCGGACTCGCGAGAAAGTCCTGCGGCGCGTCCGAGAAGTAGAACCCGCGCACGGGATATTTCTTGTCGAGCAGGTTGCGGCCCCACACGCTCGCGGACCATTTCTGAGCCTGCCAGCCGACTCGGCCATTCACCAGACCGTACGGCTTGGAGGTCGTCGGGTTGGGCGGCAGGTCGAAGTAGTAAGGCCCCATTCCCGTCACATCCACGCGCGCGAACGGACCGCGCGGATCGCGGTAGGTCGCATTGACCGCAGCCTGCCAGCTCGGCGCATGAGGCAACGCTCGATCTGGCAACCCTTCTCCGCCTTGAACGAAACCGTGGTATCGCGTCTGCAGAAGACCGAGCGAGGCGCCGAAGGCAATCGCCTGGGTTGCCTGCCATTGCAGCTCGCTTTCCATTCCGTAGTTGAAGCCGCTGTCGGCGTTGCCCGTGAAGAGGACAAACGTGTTCGGATCGCTGGGAACCAGTTGCTCACTGGTCTTGACCTGCAGTGACTTGCGCCGCATGTAGAACACATCGGTGTTCACGCGCAGAGTGTGCTCGAGCAGCTCCGCCTTGTAACCGACCTCGAAGTTGAGGTCGGACTCGGGACCGAATTGAATCTGGCTGGGCAGCAGGAACTCGGTGTTGAGATTGAAGCCCCCTGCCTTATAGCCGCGGCTCACAGTTGCGTAAGCGCTCGCATTCGCTGCGAGCTTCCGCGTGAGCGACGCCGATCCTCCCCATAGATTGTTGGAAGGGTGGAAATCATGCGCCGAGTCGGGGTTCAGGATGACATCCGCATAGCGGGCCGTCCAACGCTCGCCGCGTACACCAACAGTCCAGTGCCAGTTCCCGGGCAGGTCGCCGTCGAGCTCGCCAAACACGGCACCCGTCCGCGACTGGAAGTGGCTGCTGGTCAAGGTGTGCGAAATGGGTGGAACATCACCGCCCGCCGCGGGGTCGAAGAAGATACCAGCGCTGTCCTCGTTCAGGCTCTCGTGCAGTTGCTGCCCGTACACTCCCACCAACCAGTTCAACCCATGCTCGGCGTTCGTCCCCAGCCGCGCCTCCAGGCTGTGGGTGGCTCGATCCCGGTTCTGCACATCGGTGTAGTTATAGACATAAGGGGACCAGAGGATGGGATTTCCCCAGTCACCGTCAAAGCCATATTTGACCCGGGTATCGGCATAGCTGCCAATGACAGTCAGAGTGGCCGCCCCGAGCCCGGCCAGGTCTATTTCGGAAAGGGCCAGGCGCAGTGACGCACCCGTGGAATGCTGCGAGTCGATGCCAGGATTGTCCGACTGGGTGTTGCGCGAGCCGTCGAGCGTGAACGCGTCGTAACCGTTGTCGATTTGAACGTGCAGCAGCGTCAGGTCCACCCGCAACCGATCTGAGGGCTGGTAGCGCCACCGGCCGCGCAATGTTAACTCGCCGCGCCGGTCGGTGTCGTTCCGATTCAGGTACACATCGCGGTAGTAGCCGTCACTCCTGTAATGCTGGGCGGCCAGCCGGAACGAAGAATCGAGCTCCGGAACAGGACCCGTCAATACGGCACCATAAGAGCGCTCACCGTAGTTGCCCGCGCCCAACTCAACGTGCCCGCCCGCTGTATCTGCAGGCTCCGCGCTTTGTGCATAAATGAGACCGCCCAGCGCGTTGGCTCCATAGCGCAGGCCCTGCGGGCCCCGCAGCACTTCGATGTGATCGACATCGAACAGGGTTGCGGCGCTGCCCAGACCGCTGAAATCGATGTCGTCAATGAGCAGACCCACGGACGGATTGGGCGCGCCCTGATATTGTTCGAGCTCGCCGATGCCGCGGATCTGAAAATACCGCGGCCGCGAGGTATCGCCGGCCCAGTTGAGATTCGGTATGAGCGCGAGCACATCTTCCAGGTGCTCCTGCCCCGCCTCTCTCAAAGTCGTGGCATCGAGCACGGACACGCTTGCCGGAACATCCAGCGCGGATGCCGGCCGGAAGGTGCCCGTGATGACGACTTCATCAAGCGCTGGCTGGGACTCGGGGGATATCGCGAGGGCCTGGTATGAAAAGAATAGAAGAAAGACGCAGACGAGACTTCGCAAGATTACCTGCTCCCTACGCCGGTACTAACCGGATCAGGTTCAACGGGTTCGCCGGCGAATACCGACGTCTCAGGTCCTGCGGGGACCACCCCAAGGTTTGTGCGCACGTATGTTAACACGGCGCTTGCGCGGTGTGCGCGGGCTTCACGCAAAAGGTTTAGAATTCACTCATGACAAGAAAGATCCAGGTTCACCAGGTAGATGCCTTCACGCGCGAACGCTTCACCGGTAACCCAGCCGGGGTCGTGCTCAACGCAGATGGACTCTCCGAAGCACAGATGCTCGCCATTGCACGCGAGCTCAACAACGCCGATACCGCATTCATTCTTGCGCCGGACAACAGCGAGTACGGCGTGCGTGCACGCTTCTTCACGCCCAGGACAGAGGTCGGTTTCGTTGGACACGCGACGGTGGCAGCGCACTATGTGCTGTCACGGCGGGCCAGTGCGCCGCGATACGTCCGACAGAAGTCAAAAGCGGGCGTTGTGGATATCGAGGTGAGAGGTGTTGAGGAGGATCGCAGTATTGCGATTCGCCAGAGCACCCCTCCCATGGGTCGCGAGTTGAATGATCGCGAACGCCTCGCCGTACTCGACGCGCTTGCGCTCGCAACGGATGACCTCGACCCGCGCTGCCCGCTGCGCATCGTTGGATCGAGCAGCACGCGCCTTCTGATTGGCGTGCGCAGCGAAGAAGCGCTCAAACATCTCAAACCTGACTTCAGCAGGCTGACCACGCTGTCGGCGCAGTTGGGCGCGGCCGGCTACTTCGTATTCACGCTCGCGACGACCGGCGGCAGCCACCTGACCGAGTCGCGAATGTTCTGCCCAGCGCTCGGAATCTCGGAAGACCCGGTAAGCGGCAACGCCCATGGCCTGCTCGGTGTCTATCTTGCGCACCACGGATTCCTGCCGCGAAACGAGCAGCGTGTTTCGTTCAGCGGCGTACAGGGGCATCAACTGCATCGGCCCGGGCGCGTGAACGTGGAGCTCGAAATCAAGGACGGCGTCATCGAAGGGGTCTGGATCATCGGCCAGGCCGTATCGATCTTCGAGACGGAAATCGAAATCTAGGGCTGCGATTCCAGCAAACGGCGGATAAATTCAATGCGTGGGGCCGGGGGTCCCGGTTAAAGTGCGCCCTCCTTCCGGTGCGAAGACATCCCCCCAAATGAGCGAACCCCGTTTCGAGCGCGTCATGCCCCTCAGCGACATCCCCCAGGGCAGCATGCGTCCGGTCACCATCGGAGGGCGGGAGATCGTGATCTGCCACACCCGCGAAGGGGTTTATGCGCTCGACAATATCTGCACGCATGCGCATGCAAGGATGTGCGAGGGCCGTCTGCGAGCCACACGGTTGGTCTGCCCGCTGCATGGCGCCTCGTTCGACATTCGCGACGGCAAGGTGTTGGGACCTCCCGCGATCCTACCCCTGCCTATCTTTCAGGTGCGGATTGTGGATGGGACAATCGAAGTCGCCGTCTGAGCCGCCAGATGAGCCAGGCCGCCGGCAGCGCCACACAAGCGCCGGCCAGAAACGGCGCTTTTGAGCCCAGCGCCGCATACATCGGCCCGGAAGCAAACGGGCCAATGACTCTCGCAAGACTGCTGCTCGATTGATAGGTCCCCATGACCGCGCCCCGGTCATGCGCGTCCGACTGCTTGGAAGCCAGCGCCGAATTGCTCGGCGTGAACGCTCCGACACCCACTCCACACAGGGCGAGGCCCATCACCGTAAATCCAACACCGGGTGCCTCAGACACGATCAACAGTCCCGTCACGAATGTCAGCACGCCGATGGTTGCCAGCTTTGGCTCACCCAAACGCGGGACCAGCACGCGCACCAACACCCCTTGCGTGAGTACCGCCAGAACGGCTACGCAGAAGATCAGCAGTCCGACGGTACGTGGACCGAAACCGTATTTGTCGAGAGCCCACAGCCCGAGGATCGAGTCCAGTATGGACTGGGCCGTGGTCACGAGAAGAGCTGCGCCAGCAATGAGACGCAGCGCGGGGCGTTCCAACAACAGCCTGATCGGTCCTGCGCGCGGCCCCTCGCGCCGCTGCGCTCTGAGCTCCCGGGTGTTGCTCTCAGGGAGCATGAAGGCTACGAGCAATATGGCCAGCACACTCAGGCCTGCCGACACGCTCGCGGGCAGCAGGAAGCTCGCTGTCTGCAGATCGTTGCCCGCCAACACACCGCCGATTGCGGGACCGACTGTGAACCCGATTCCGATGGCCGCGCCTATGAGGCCGAGGGAGGCCGCCCGCTGCTGCGGCTCGCTGACATCGGAAGCATAGGCAAATGCAGCCGAGATGTTGCCTGCCATGAAGCCGCCGAGCATGCGCGATACGAGCAGCCACCAGATGCTGTTGGCGAATCCGAGTACAAGATAGGAAACGCAGGCGCCCGCAAGACTCGTCATCAGTATGGGACGGCGGCCGTAGCGATCGCTCAAATTGCCCCAGAACGGCGCCGCGACCAACTGGCAGAGCGAATACGCGCCCATGATGGGCGTAATCCACTCGGGCGGCGCGTTGAAGCGTACACCCATGTACGGCACGAGCGGAATCAGGATGCCGAAGCCGAGGATGTCGATCACGCTGACAATGAAAAGAGAGCCGAGTCGCGCTTTCATCAAAGATGGCGCATCAATGATTCGGAACCAGTTGCCGGATATCGGCACCTGGCCGCGCAGCGGGAACAAAGTCGCGCGCCCCGCGGATGACGAGATTGGGAATGCGGCCGTCATCCCAGTCTGACGTTGGCTGACCGCCGGTACGCAGAATGGCGATCTGCAGCGAGGGCGCCAGCCACAGCCGGTTGCCGCCGCCCTCGACCACAAACACGTCCTCCGTTGCATACGGCGACATTCCCGGCGCCGGGTGGGTGCCCAGGCGCACATAGGAACCATAGTTGGGGTTGCTCTTCGCCGGCTGCAGCAACTGCGGCACCCAGCGCGGAACGATGACTTCGTCACCCTGGTAGTTGCCGTTCTGCAAAAGAAGCTCGGCCACGCGAAGCCAATCACCCTGACGCGCGAAGAATCCCGCGTCCACGTGTGCGTCCCCGCCTGGGCCGTCGAGCCATAGCGAGGCGTCCCCAGCGCCGATGCGTGCCCAGATTGCTTGCGACAAATACTGAGCGTACGGCTGCCCGGTCGCCTTTTGAATTACGTATGCGAGAAGATCAGGATCAATACCCTGATCGAGCCAGCGCGTACCGGGCGGTGCTTCCGATGGAAGATTGAGATACCGGCCGATGATGTTCGTGCTGTATGGCGAAGTTGACGATCGGAGCCCACTGGACATCTGCAGCAGATTGCGGACCGTGATCTCGCCTCGCGGGTCCTTGCTCCAGGCTGGAATGAGGTAGCCGATCGGCTCATCCGGCCACCCGATCTTCCGGTCGGAGATGGCCACGCCCGTGGCAAGCGCGGCGACCACGCGACCAAGCCCGGCAGACTCCACCACCGTGTCGAGGTTCGACCCCTGCCAGTATTTCTCGAAGACGATATAGCCGTGGCGAGTGACAATGAGCGAGCGGCTCTGCTGTCTTTCCGCGTAGTCCGCAGCGGCCTGCAGGGCTGCGGCATCAAGCTGTTCGGCGGCTGGGGACTCCCGGGGTGCCGGAGGCTGGTTGCCGCCTTGCACTACGACTCGAGGCGTATAGGACGACTGTCGCAGCTCACCGCTGGCGTGCACTGGGACGTTCAGACGCCGCAACCAATACAGCGGCTCCCGCGCAATCACCAGTACCGCGGCAACGACCAGCGCCAGTGCGGTCCACTTAATCAAGGTCCTCAATTCAGGCCTCCGGCCGAGCCGCTGGAATTGGCGGCGGACGATCGTACCGGACCGCAATAGATCGCGCGCCCGCCCGTGAGCTCGAGCTCGTGAGTGACACACGCGGGCCACTCTGAAGGGTGGTGCGTCGTCATGAGGACGGCGGTTCCCGAGGCCACCATGGTCGCGACATGGGTCATTAGACTTAATCGGGTAGGACTGTCCACGCCGGAAAAAGGCTCATCCAGGAGCAGCAGGCTCGGCCGGCACGCCCACGCCCGCGCAAAAAGAACGCGCCGAAGCTGTCCATACGACAGCTCCCTGAGCGTCCGGGACGAGAGATTCGTTAGCCCGAAGAATTGGAGTGAGCGATTCGCCGCGGCCCGATCGGCAGCATCCGGAGCATCGTTCAGCCCAATGCTCGCGTGACGTCCCGACTGGACGACTGCCGCCACCGTCAGCTCCTGCGGATGATCGGATTGCAGGTGCGGAGCGACAATGCCAACCTTTCGCTTGAACTCCTGTAGCGGCACACCGGGCACGATGCCGGCACGTTCGATGCGGCCACCGCTAGCCACGCCGTGATCACCATACAGCATCCGCAAGAGCGTGGTCTTACCCGAACCGTTGTGTCCGTGGACGACCCAGCAATCGCCCAGACGAACCTCGAATGACAGGTCTTCGAGCACGCGATGCTCGTCGAGATACACGGACGCACGAGTGAGTCGAAGCAGCGGCTCCCCCGGGCCACCGGCACTGCGGCGTGACGCGGGCTTTACGGATGGCGACTTACCCATGGAGCGGCGGCCTGTAGAAACCGGCTCGTGCCTGTTCAGCCATTTCTGCAGAGGCGCATTGCGCAATATCCCGCGATACACCACGCGTCCTTTCTCCAAAACGAGTGCATGAGTCGCCGACGCCGGTACGTCGTCCACCCGGTGAGTAGCCAGGACCCACGGCATTTCGGATCGCTTTGTATCGCAAAGCCAACGCAGCGCCCGCGCGTGGTTGGTCGCATCGAGCCCGCTCAACAATTCGTCCAGTAACAATAACTTCGGCTGCGAGGCCAGCACGCGGGCCAGCAGGGTGAGGCGCCGTTCGCCGTAAGAAAGCGACAGGAGCGGACGTGCGGCGAGCGGCGCAATGGCGAGCCGCACCAACAGCGCGGCAACCCGCCGGCGATCGGCAAGACTGAGCGGATTCAGAGGGATGTCGGTACGATACAGGCCCGTGCCGACAATCTGCTCCACCGAATGATTCCAACCGTAGCGCTCGTACTTGTCCTGCCGCTCGGGCCCGATATAACCGATCTCCTCCTTCACCTCGAAGGGCGAGGGGAAAGTCTCACCGCGCCAGCGATAGCGCCGCGCGGTGTTTGCCACGGCCGAGGACGAGGTGGTATCGGCGGGCGTGGGCCAGACCGCTCCTGCGATGATCTTCAGCAGCTGAGTCTTCCCGGCCCCGTTACCGCCTGCCAGCACCCAGCGCTCGCCAGGCTTTACGGTCCAACTCACATCATCGAGAACGACCCGCCCCTGTCGCGCGAGCGCCAGGTGTTTGAGGCGCACTTCGACATGGCGGGAGTCCGACTTTCCGGATCGCCGCATTGATTCACAGTTCCAACTATTGGATGGACTATTCTCGCACGCCAGGAGGCCGGTAATGCCCATTCGGCTGTTCGCACCTCGATACTGGCCCACGTGGCTGGCCCTCGGCCTGTTGCGGACCTTCGCGCTGCTCCCATTCGGGTGGCTGATCCCGATGGGCACGGGCCTCGGCGCCCTGATGCTTCGCCTGCGGCTGCCCTTTACCCGCACCGCCCGGCGGAACATGGAATTGTGTCTGCCGCAGTTGAGCGCTGCGGAGCGGGAGAAGCTGCTCGCCCGGCACTTTGCAAGCCTCGGCATCAGTCTGTTCGAGACGGCCTTCACCTGGTGGGCATCCCCGACGCGGTTCGGGAGGATCGTCGAAGTCCAAGGCCGCGAGCATCTCGAGGCGGCGCTCGCTCGCGGCCAGGGCGTCATCCTGCTCACTGCTCACTTTACCACGCTCGAGATCGGTGCTCGCATCCTGGCGTCGGTCGAACCAACCAGCTTCCTCGATCGGCCGACCAGGAACGAGGTGCTCGCCTGGTCCCTGGCGCGCTGCCGCTCCCGGTTCGGCGGGCACCCGATTCCACGGGACGATATCCGCGCAGTGATCAAGGCTCTCAAACAAAACGAATGCGT
>JAQGOF010000215.1 GCA_028293745.1 Gammaproteobacteria bacterium
TCCGAGCCTGCGCCCTGGAACACCTTCACTACGAAGTCGCCCTGCCGCTTCAGCGCCTGGCGCGCAAAATCGAGCGCGAGCTCGGCCAGGTACATGGAAGAGGCCTGGTCGGCGGAGTCGATGCCGGTGATGTTGGGAGCGATGTCGCAGAGAATGAGGTCGGGCTTGTGGCCCCCGAGAAGGCCAAGGACCTGGTTGAGTACCGCCTCCTCGGTGAAGTCGCCTTGCAGGAATTCGACGTTCACCAGCTGCTCCATGGGCAGGATGTCGGTGGCCACCACCCTGCCGTGCTCGCCGACGAGACGTCCCGCGACCTGGGACCAGCCACCGGGAGCCGAACCCAGGTCCACGATCAGCATGCCGGGGCGAATCAGCTTGTCCTTCTCATTCAGCTGCAGCAGTTTGTAACTGGCACGCGAGCGGTAGCCATCCCGCTGGGCCTGTTTGACGTACGGATCGTTGACGTGTTCTTGCAGCCAATGGTGGCTGCTTTTGGATCGGGCCATCTGATGTGGGGACGCAGCCGGCGGCGATATAATGCCGCGCGTATTCTAGCCCTCTTTCTCTTGCTCTGCCGGCGCGCACGCATGCGTGCGCTCAGCCAGGACCGCCATGATTCGGATCACCGAACTGTCCCTGCCACTTGACACCGACCACCCTGCCCTGCGCCGGGCCATCGTGAGACGACTGAAGATCAACGACGCCGATCTGTTGGATTTCACGGTCTTCAAGCGCAGCTATGATGCGCGCAAGAAAAACAGCGCCATCCTGTTCGTCTATGTCATCGATCTGCAGGCGCGCAACGAACCCGCGATCCTGCAAGCGTTCGCGAACGATCATACCGTGCGGCCGGCGCCGGACACGGATTACCACCCGGCCGGGCATGCGCCGGCGAATCTGAGCGAGCGGCCGGTGATCGTGGGCTTTGGACCTTGCGGCCTGTTTGCCGCACTCCTGCTGGCACAGATGGGATTCAAGCCCATCGTGCTGGAGCGCGGCCGCAATGTGCGCAGCCGTACTGCGGATACCTGGGCACTGTGGCGCAAAAATATTCTGACACCGGAATCCAACGTGCAGTTTGGCGAGGGAGGCGCCGGCCTGTTCTCGGACGGCAAGCTCTACAGCCAGATCAAGGATCCAAAATTCTATGGCCGCAAGGTGATGCGGGAGTTTGTGCGTGCAGGCGCGCCGGAGGAAATACTGTATGTCAGCAAACCGCATATCGGCACCTTCCGGCTCACGGGCGTGGTTGCCGCGATGCGCGCCGAAATCATCGCTCTGGGTGGCGAGGTGCGTTTCGAAAGCAAAGTCGTCGATCTGCTGATCGAGAACGGGAGCCTCGAGGCAGTGGTGCTTGCGGACGATGAGACCATCCGCACCCGTCATGTCGTGCTGGCGCCGGGCCATAGCTCCCGCGATATCTTCCGCGTGCTGCAACGGCGCGGTGTATTCATCGAACCGAAGCCCTTCTCTGTTGGTTTCCGCATCGAGCATCCGCAATCCCTGATCGACGCAGCCCGTCTCGGCAAATACGCGGGGCATCCTGAAATCGGTGCCGCTGACTACAAGTTGGTGCATCACGCAAAGAATGGCCGTGCCGTCTACAGCTTCTGTATGTGCCCTGGAGGCACCGTCGTGGCCGCGACGTCTGAACCGCAACGTGTCGTGACGAACGGCATGAGTCAATACTCCCGCAACGAGCGCAACGCCAATGCCGGCATCGTGGTTGGCATCAATCCGGAGCAGGATTTTCCCGGCGGCCCGCTGGCCGGCGTGGAATTGCAGGAGCGGCTGGAGTCGCAGGCCTATGAGCTGGGCGGCGGCGACTATTGCGCCCCGGGCCAGTTGGTGGGCGACTTCATCCGCCATACGCCATCCACTGAATTGGGCGGGATCGAGCCCTCCTACAAGCCGGGGGTGCGCCTCGGCGATCTGACTCATGCGCTGCCGGACTATGCGATCGAGGCCATCCGCGAGGCGCTGCCGGCGTTCGGCAGACAGATTCGTGGCTTCGACCGCGCAGATGCCATATTGACCGGTGTCGAAACCCGCACCTCCTCGCCAGTGCGCATCACGCGGGACCCTGACACGTTGCAGAGTCTCAACGTGCGGGGCTTGTATCCGGCCGGCGAGGGAGCCGGTTACGCGGGTGGCATCCTGTCCGCTGGGGTGGATGGAATCAAAGTCGCTGAAGCACTGGCACAATCCATCCTGGGCGGCACAAAGGGCACTGCCGCGGCGAAGCAATGAAATTCGACGACCTCAAGAAACTACATCAAAAAAAATATCGCCAGGAGCTCGGCTATTTCCTCGCGGAAGGCGAGCATCCGGTACTCGAGCTGCAAAAGGCAGTCGCACGCAATTCATCGCTGCAGGCCTGCAAGTTGTATGTGACGAAGGAGCATGCACACTGGCGCAGTCCGTTCGAAACCCACGTGATCAATGAAATCCAGATGGCGCAGATCTCGGACACCCGCACGCCACAGGGGATCATTGCGCTGGTGCCGATGTGGCCCGCACCGCCGCCGCGGGCCGGCGAGTACGTCATCTATCTGCACGAAATTTCTGATCCGGGCAATCTCGGGACCATCCTGCGCACCCTGGCCTGGTTTGGAAATTTCCGCTGCCTCCTGAGCCCCGACAGCGTCGATCCGTATAACTCCAAAGTCGTACGCGCCAGCATGGGCGCGATTTTTCATGTGCCTCTGGAACTGGACGTGGAGCTGCATTCGCTGCGCGGGCGCTTTGCGCGCATTGCCTGCCTGGATATGACTGGAGAGTCTTTGCAGTCGGCGGGCTTCAAGGCGTTCGACTGTTATCTCTTCGGCAACGAGGCCCGCGGCCTGCCCCGCGAACAGCTGGCCGCCCTTGATGCGAAGCCGTTCACCATCGCCGGTGGCGGCGCTATCGAGTCGCTGAATCTGGCCTCTGCGGTCAACATGTGTGTGTACGAACTGAACCGCTGAGAGGCGGGTTCTGGCGTGCTGGGCGGCAACCGTCTGGCAAGCCGCTTCGGACCTTCCGGTCAGGCCTTGCTTCGAAAGGCATACGAGCGGGCCGCACGAAACCGCTTCGCTTCATCCACGATGCGCGTAACCGGCACGCGCGGCTGAGTGAGGGAGATGCTGAACCACACCCCGATACTGAAATACAGCGTCATCCAAACCACCTCGCTCTTCCAGTCTTCCCAGCGGAACGAGACGACTCTGCGATGCGAAACATCGGCCAGGCCCTGGGCGATGCTCAAGTAGTGTCGATTCCCGGCCTGGTCGGCAACGTGCCGCAACCAGTACGTGGGGACATCAACCAGGAACATGAATGCCACGTAGGCCAGTCCTGCCAGGCACCACCCGAACAGTACCCGCCGGCGGGGTGCGGGAAAGTACGGAAGCATCGCTATCATGGCCCCGACAACCAACACCGCAGCCGTCGCCCACGTCGAGTTTTCCGCGACATGTCCCAGGTTTGAGGTAGTCAGTACGGCGTACCAGGAGCAGACCTCCGCAGCCGCAATGAGGGGCACGAGCAGCAGCGACACCATCCTCGCGACAGCGCTTCCCGTCGACTTGGCGGTCGCGTTCAGCACGAGAGCCCACTGACTGACAAAACACAATTCTGCGACCGTCGCAACGGAGCGCCCCACAGCCACAGTCGACAGCCAGGTGTCTGACAAGCACAGCCGCGGAATGTCGTAGACGGGAAAAACAGAACGGAATGCACATCCTGAGACATACACCGCCGACAACACGAGCTGGATGCGACAGGCGGCATAAAACTCGGCGGACATGGTGGCCCGACGCCGCCCCAATGCCCGGGCTGCAAGTGACCAGGCCGCGATATTGAATGCGGCAAGCATGCAAAGCAGATACCACCAGGCGTGTACGGGATTTGACATTACATTTTCGTTGGCGAATTCAACGCTGCGCCTGGCACATGGACGGCCGCAGCTCCGCTCTTGCCGCGATCATTATAAGTGCAAAGTGTCAGCACGCGGCGTTCCTGCCCGTCCGGAAGTGTGCCACACGCTGGCCCGCCCGCGGGCGATTTCAGGTGGGCTTGGCGCTCAGGTCGATACGTTTACGACCGAATAGCCGACGATCGATCGACCATGCACCCGGGCCCAGCATGACGAGAGCGACCGCAATCGCAGCGCGGCAGAGGTGCGTCTCCTGAGGAAATCCGCCCAAGAAAAGCGAGAGTTGTGCCACTCCCAACATCGCAGCGGCATAGGGAGTCCAAAGACCTACGAGCACCAAGGCGGATGTAAACACCGAAACCAGGCCGGTCGCGATGCCCCAGGCGCTGTGCACCGCCGGCAGAAGGGACAATCCATCCGCCGCCGCCGGAAGAGCGACGGCAATCCTCAAAAGAAAAAGACCACCGCCGGGCCATGAATTCGGGAATGTCGAGAAGAGCCGCTGCATCGCCGTCCTTTGTGACAGCTTGCGCCGGCGCGCGCTGGCGCCGCGCCCCTGCGGCTGGGGGGGCGCGCGTTACCCTTTTGGGGGGGTTACAGCTCGATGATGCCGCGCTTCAGGGCGAGCGTCACCGCGCGGGTGCGGTCGCTCGCGCCCAGCTTCGCGAGAATGCTCTTGAGATGACCCTTCGCCGTGTCCTCCGTGATGCTGAGGCACATCGCGATACGCTTGTTGCTGTTGCCCGCAGCAACAAGTGAGAGCACCTCGATCTCGCGTGCGGTAAGGGTGCTCTCGCCTGTATGTTGTGCCAGTTCGACCGCAACGTCCGGATGAATACGCTTCTGACCGCGGTTCACCGCTCGAATGGTTTCCAAGAGCTCTTTACGCACCAGTCCCTTGAGTACGTAGGCCTGGGCACCTGCCTTGATCGCTCGCATGGCGAGTGCGTCCCCGCCGTACGTCGTGAGCACGATGATTTTTGCCTTCGGCGCCTCTTCCCTAATTGCGATGAGGGCGTCGATGCCGCTCATGTCGGGCATCTGCACGTCCATCAGCGTCACGTCCGGCTGTACCTTTCGGAATTGCTCGATGGCTTCGCGCCCGTTCGACGCTTCGGCAACGAGTTCCATATCCGGCTCGTTGCCGATCAGCGCGGCAATACCCTCGCGCAACAGGGGATGATCGTCCACCGCCAGAATGCGTACGACAGAAGTATCGGTATTCATGAGCGCCCTTGTTCCGTGTTCAGGTCGAGACTCGCCTGCCGCGCGCCGGCTCTTGCATAGGCCACGCCCGCGGGGACGGTGAGTTCGATCTCTGTGCCGGCTCCTTTCTGGCTCCACACCTCGAGCTTGCCGTTGATTGCGCCGGCGCGTTCGCGCATACCACGCACTCCCCAGTGACCGCCTCGCTCCGAATGCTCAATCCGTCGGGGATCGAAACCGGCACCATCATCCCGAATGCGCAGGATGAATCTCTTATCGCCAAACGTCAGCTCGGCCTCGATGGCGCTCGCGTTGGCGTGTTGAACGGCATTTCGGAATGCCTCCTGCGCAATCCGGCAAGCCTCGTCGTGCACGAGCGGAACGAGCGGACGGGTTCTCCCCTCCAGAACTACCCGAAACGCAACCGGTTGCGCCGTGATCGTGTCTTCCGCGAGTAACTTCAGCGATCTCACGATGTCCGCCTCCAGCAGCGACGGCGTGCGCAGCTGCTGAACGGCGGCGCGGCCTTCGTCGATGGCCTGGTCCGCGCGATCGAGTGCCAGGCCGAGTGCCTGGGCCGCTTCGGCGGCGCGCCTGGGCAACATGTTCAGAATAGCCTGGAGCTGAAGGATCAGCCCCTGGAAACTCTGCAGCAGCGAATCGTGTAGATCGCGGGCAATCCGCGTGCGCTCGCTCATCCGCTCTTCGAAGCGAATCTCCATCTGGCGGGCGAGGTGCCGAACGCGATACGCGTAGGCGGTGATGGCGAGCGCCACCAAAACCAAAATAACAGCGACGCGGAATTGCCACATGCCCCACCAGGGCGGCTCGACGGTGATGCGCAGTGATGCGCCAGGCTCGCTCCAGGGGCTTCGGTTGGTCGCGCCCTGTACGCGAAGGTTATAGACGCCGGGCGGCAGCGTCGTATAACTGGCAAAGCGACGGTCGCTGCCCACTTCCTGCCAATCGGCGTCGAGACCTTCCAGCAGATATCGATATCGGTTGGTGTCGGGGCTGCGGAAGCTGAGAGCGGCAAACTGCACCGCGAAACTACGCTGACTGTTTGAAAGCGTGAGCTCCTTGGTGTAGCCCATCGTGTGCGTGAGCAGCGAACCCGGACCTGGCTGTACCAGATCGCCGGATACTTCGAGCCCTGTCAGCACGACCGGGGGCGTATACAACTCATCCAGCACCGTGTTGGGATCGAATTCGACCGCGCCGGCGAACCCGCCAAAGTACAGCGTTCCACGCGCACTTCTGAAGCAGGCTCCCCAGCCGGTGAGATCACGACCCGGCAGTCCGTCCGCGACGGAGTAGTTGCGAAAACGGCCGCTGTCTGGACGCAACCGTGAGATTCCTTCGGTCGTGCTCATCCACAGGTCGCCGTAGGCGTCTTCGAGAATGCAGGAGATTGCGTTGCTCGCGAGGCCGTCTCGATGCGTGTATACGTGGCTCCTGCCGCTCGACGGATCGTATCGGTAGAGCCCATTCTGCGTGCCCGCCCAGACTTCCCCTGCGGAAGAGGCGAGCACGGCGAAGCCCCGGAGCTGCGATCCGTCCTTGTGTGGCACAAATTCGCTCTTGCCCGGATCGAAATGCAGCAGCCCTGGGACGCCACTAATCCACAATGTGCCGTCCCTGGCTTCCGCCAGGCCGATGTAGAGCGCGGACCAGAAGTCCGTCTCCTGCCTGAATGAGCTGAAGCTCTCAGTGACAGCGTCATAGCGATTGAGGCCGTTCCCGGTGTTGGCCCACAGTGTGCCGTTGTGGTCGATGCTAAGGTGTGTGACCACGTTGTCGCTCAACGTGCGTGCGTCTCCGGTCAGGTGTCGATAGATCTTCAATTTGCCGGTGGTGGTGTCAAGCTTTGCGAGCCCCTGGCCGGACGTGCCCACCCACAGCGCTCCCGCGCGATCTTCCACGATCGAGAGCACGTCGCTGCTGACACTGTTGCCGGGAATTTGGAACCGTTGATAACTGCGCGTCGCCCGATCGTACCGATTGAGCGCTCCCGTGGTGCCGATCCACAGCGTGCCGTGGGAGTCCTCAAACAGCACGTTGACGAGTTTCTCGCCGAGATTGTCAGGATTGCCGGCATCGAATGGCAGTGGCCGAAACGGTGCCGGCTTCGGCGAGAAGTGGTTCGGCTCGGAAGCGCCCAGACCAACCCAGATGTTGCCTTCGCGATCCTGCTGGAGCGTGGTGGTGCGATTTTCGGCGAGACTTTCGTAATTCGCGGGGTCATTGCGGTAGCGAGTGGCTTTGAGGCGGTTGCCGTCGAGCTTCAAAAGGCCATCCGAATGGGTACCGAGCCAGAGCTGCCCTTCCGCGTCTTCGAGAATCGAGCTGACGCCCGTGAGCGTTTCTGACGATACCGGTGTTTTCGCAAAGGAGTAGCGCGTGAGCACCCGGGACTTGCGATCGAGCGCGGCAAGGCCGTTGTCCGATGCGTAAATGATCCAGAACACGCCGGCACGATCTTCCAGCATTGACATCTCGCGCGACTCACGGAGCGGCACATGAAATGTCACACGAGCGGTTCGCGGATCGAACGCGTCAATTCCCTCACCAGTTGCCACCCAGAGTGTGCCGCCGCGATCGATGCACGTAGATTTGACGTCGTTGCTGCTGAGGCTGGCAGGATTCGCCGCATCGTGATGGAAAGACACGGATTGCCCGGAAGAGGGATCGAGCCGGTAAAGCCCGTGGCCCGTCGCAACCCATAACATCCCGTCATTACCTTCGCTGATGTGGCGCGGGGTAGCGGCGAGCTCCGATGATGCGGATGCTTCAAATTGATAGTGCGTGAACGTTTCCGTGGCGGGCTCGTACCGGTCGAGCATCCGTTCACACCCGAGCCATAGCCGCCCCTCGCGATCCTCGAACAGCGTGCGGATATAGACGCCGCACAGACTGCGCGCGTCGCCCTCGATGTGGCGAAACGACCGGAATTCATGGCCGTCGTAGCGATTTGCACCGTATTGGCTGCCGAACCACATGAACCCACGGTCGTCCTGCACGATCCCTTCGACCCGCGTCTGCGAGAGGCCCTGCGCCCGGCTCAGGCGCGTGAAACGGATGTCTGTGCCTTCCGTTACTTGCAGGTGGACTATTTTTGAGTCGATGCGTGCCTGTGGAACCGGCAGCTCGTCATCAGAAGCGCCACGCGCGTGAGCGCAAATGGCCATCGTCATGAGCAGCGCAGCCCACACCTGCATGCCCGTACGTCGGCCGTGGATCCCGGACAACCGCGCGTGGCCAGCGCGCCTGCCCGGCGTCGGCCGCGTGTAGACACCCAGGGGGTTATCGCGACTGCATCGCATCTCCGGATGCTAGCACCCCGCTTACTTCACTAATGTTTGCGCCGGTGGTTAGGCGGTGCCTTCCCGCGGCGCCGACTCAGGAATCCACAAGCTTGGCCGTGACCGCAAACAGAAATGCCGATGCCAGTTCGTTGCTCGGCACCGAAGCTGGCAAATTCGGCCGCAAGTGAGCTCCCCGTGCCGCGACACCCAGCGGCAGTCAACCGCAGCTCAAAACTTCCATGCGAAGGTGATGCCGCCGTTGCTCGCATCGACGCTGCCAAAGAAGGGGCCGCGATACTTGATGTTCGTATAACTCACGCCGATCCAGCGCCAGCCGAAGCCAACCATGCCTCCAACGGCATCATCAAAATTGACATCCGGTATACGGTGGCCGCCGGAGAAGGCGCTTACTTACTGTCGCGCAACTTGCTCAGCAGCCGCAGAATTTCCATGTACAACCACACCAGCGTGACCAACAATCCGAAAGCGGAGTACCACTCCATGTAGCGCGGAGCGCCCCGGGCGACCCCCGATTCGATCAAATCGAAGTCGAGCACGAGGTTCAAAGCGGCCACGCCACAGATGACCAGCGAAACGATGATCCCCAGCGGAGTCGAATCATTGAGTACCGGGACACTGACGTGGAAGAGTCCAAGAACCAGGGTGACCAGGTACAGGAGGGCGATCGCTCCAGTCGCGCCGATGACGATCGAGCGGAACTGTTGAGTGGCACGAATCAGGCGCATCGAATAGGCCGTCAGCATCACTGCCAGCACACCGAAGGTGAGTCCGACCGCCTGGATCGCGATCCCGGGGTAGCGACGCTCCAGCAGCGCTGAAAGGCCGCCCATGGCGAGACCCTCGAGAGCCGCATACGGAATGGCCAGGTACGGAGCCATCGTCGCCTTGAAGCTGATGACCAGACCCAGTACGAGCCCGCCAACGAGGCCGATCATGATGGACGATCCCACCACCGAGGCATCCCCGGTCGCCAAATATTGGGACCACGGCCAGAGCGCGCCTGCCAGCAGCACTACGAGGAGCAGGAACGCCTTGTTGATCGAGCCCTGCAGCGTCATGCGCTCGCCGCCGACCATGGGCCGCGGCTGGCTGGAAAAAGTCTTCTCGTTCAATCCTGGATTACCGGATCGAGACACCGGAAGGGGCATCGACATCTCCTCGAGTTCGCAAGGGGGGCACTATATTCGACCTGCTGTGCACTTGCGGGTTCAACCGGCAAGTTATGTGCAATATCGACCTCCCCAGGCAGGTAGCTTGCGCTGCTCCATCGCGCGCGGTAGCCGCGCGGCAGGACATCGCCGGTTAGCGCGCCTTTCCAGGCTCAGCAGGGCGAAGCACTGGCGTCGGGCTCGAGGCGGTTCGCCTGATGCGCGAGCGCGGCGTGTTAGAACAGTCCGAGATGACGCCGCAGGCGATTTCGGATTTTCACACCGAGCCGCCGCGCCGAGATGTTCCAACGAATCTGACAGGACGCGGGAAGAATAGCGTAGCCGTCCGCGAAACGTGACACGAAGGGTGTCGGGACGGCCGCTGCGATCGCTTCGCCATAGGTTTCGCGCAGTGCTCGTGCGAGCTCAGGACGCCCGAGCCACTCGGCCATTTCCACCTGATGCTGACCGCACTGCCGGATGACCGCAATGCGCTCATCCGCGTTAGCAGCATGGTTTCCGGCGAAGTCGCGATAGTCGTCCAGCTCATTGGCCAGTTGCATCAAAAGGATGTCGCGTTCGAACGATGACATCTCCTTGAATCTCGCGTGGCTGGCCAACAGGCCGGTCAGGCTCCGCGAGCCCACGGTATACGCCGCGACCAAAGCCTCAGCATCTGCACCGATAGCCGCGCTGAGCTCCTTTCTTTTCCGAGGCGTCATGCCCTCCAGCGAGTTCGGAAAGTCACCTTCCTGGTAAGCCGCGTGCAGCAGCTCCGCGACCACCATTTTGATGGGGGCCTGCAACCACACGAGGATGGCGCTGGCGCCGACGAGGTGCGCAACGAATGGCCTCCCGCAAGGCCGAAAGCGATTGGCGAACAACTTTGTCGCAACCAGGTAAGCCTGCGCGACCATGGCCAACTCAGCCTGCGAGTAGCCCTTGTCGCGCATCTGCTGGAACAGCTGCAGATGGGTCTGAGCGATGTGCGCAACGTTGAGTCGGTCCCGGGCAGTCATGGAATGCATGCTATCGGACTTCGTCTGCCAGTCGGGGAGACGCAGTTCAAAGTTGGACGGTCGTCCACCTTCGATGCCGCTTGACACTTGCGCCGTCGTGGTGGACTGTATGCATACTATCATACAGACTATCGGACATGGTGCCAACACTTCACCTGCAGGACAACGGCGTTCCGGTCTACGTGCAGATCCGTGACCAGATGCTGCAGGCGATTGGTGCCGGAATACTGCGTCCAGGCGAGCAAATGCCCACCATGCGCCAGGTCGCCGTCGCCCTGAAAGTCGATCTGAATACGGTCCGGCACGCGTACGCGGACCTCGAGCAGACGGGTGCCATCCTCATACTGCGGGCCCGCGGAACGTATGTAGCTGAGCGGCCGCCGCCGGTCGACGTGACGCGCCAGGCCAAACGAGTCGAGAGCCTGGCCCAACAGGCCATCGCCATTTCGAATGCGGCGGGAGTCGATCCTGTCGACGTCGCCGAGCAGATTCTCCAGATATCGAAGCGACAAAGGACTAAGAAATGAACACTTCAGGCAAGAACGCTCCCGCAACGGTCATTTCGATTGTGTTGCTCGTTGCGGCATTGCTCATTGCAACACTGTCGCGCGGAGCAGGACTCTTTCTGAGCTATCTTCTCCCAGGCGTCCTCATTCTCGAGCGCGCCGCCCTGGAGATCACTGACTACCGGTCCGCGATCCTGCGCGTCGCGCAGACCTCCCTGCGCGAAATGATCGGTGCATCTCCGCTCAGCGCGTTGATGTCGGAACGCAGGATTGCCGATCAACAACTCAAGGAGGAAATCGGCCGCAAGACTGCAGACTGGGGCGTTGCGCTGCGGCCGGACCGGCATCACCGGCCTTGTCTGCGTAGCTTCCGTAGTCAATAAAATACCGCCGCCCTGAGATGGATCGTGCTCCCGCCACAGAAGATGAATACGGCCCTGAAGAGCCAACTGCGACGCGGCTGTGCTGTTACGGACGCGGTGTTTCGAGGCAGCCTGACAAGCTGACAATCTGCGGCACGGAGACCCTGCACCATGCAACCTTTAAATAGAAAGTTCTATTCGTTTCGAGCCGACGCAAACGCCTTGGGCGGCCACCTGGAAGAGCCATGCGAGAAATGCATCCCCACACTCGCCCCAGTGTGTCTGCCAGCGGTGGGCGGAGTTGCAATGGCACGGTCAGAGGCGTTTACTCTGGATGAAATCGTCAGAATTTCATCGGCGTATACGCGTGTTTCAGGGCGTCAGCACGCGGACGGGTCGGCTTCGACTTTGATTACGGCTGTGGTCGAGGGCGTGAACATCCTGGAGGTGGTGACAGCCAGGCGCGTCGTGGCACAGGTCTCGATCCTGGTCCCGGAGAAGGGGCCGCTGCAGATTTCCCTGATCGGCTCCCGTTTCGAAGGCCTGCAACTGGCCGGTCGCGAATGCCGCCCGAAGCCGAATCCGAGACAGGAATGGATAACACGCGATCCGAAGTCCGGGAACATCTTGTCTTCCCTCATCGATGGGTTGGAAGAAGATGGGGACCCGAAGACATCCCATGGTGGCCACGTCGTGCAGATACCGGGCTTTGGCCGGATCGCTCTCGGCGAGGTGCGGCTGTCCGGCGATTCGGTGCAACTGGTGATGATACGCGCCGATCTCGGTTGCCCGGTGAAAGGCGGAGTCACTATTTGCTGTGGCGGCGGTGGCGGCTCTGGCGACAATTAGCCATAGGGGCAGTCTCGCTGGCGAGTATCCTCTCGGCCTGGAGTCTGGCGGGATGCCACGCCTCGAGCCCGGAGCCGGACACCTTATTTCAGAGCATTTACGCTAACTATCTGCACGGCAACCTGGAGGTCGCTCATACAAGAGCGGAACAGGCTCGCAAGGAATTCTCCGCAGCGGGCTCCGGGAGTCCGCCGGTTTGGGGACTGAAATTTCGCCTGCTCGAGGCGGAGATCCTGCTCAGACAGAGCCAGCCCAGGGACGTGATCGCGCTGCTCACGGCCGACGGTGTTCCCATTCCCCCGCAGGGGGACCTTGCAATCAAACGAAACGTGCTTTGCGGCATGGCGCACTGGCGGCTCGCTCAATCTGAGGAGTCCAATCGAGAATTGCGCGAGGCGCGCCGGCTTGCCGAGACAGCCCATTCCGCGCTGATCGCAGACGTGCTGAGGGCTGAGGGCTTGGTTGCGCGCGGTTCCGGCCATCTGGACGAGGCTACGGATAAGTTCAGAAGCAGTCTGGCGGCGATTCGCGAAGACGGCGATCTGTTGTTGAAGGCAGCCAATCTCGTAGATATCGGCTACGACAGCCTGCTCAGCAGACATTTCGACCAGACGCTCGCCTCGTCGCAGCAGGCCGCTGAATTCGCCCGATCAATTCAAGCCGGCCGCCAGCTGCAACTGGCACTCGGAAACATCGGGTGGGCATATCAGAACCTGGGAGATTTCGATCGCGCGCTCGCCAACTTCCAGGAGGCTGAACGGCAAGCGCAGGAAATCGGCTTGCTCAGCTACAGGGTCCTGTGGCTCCAGGATGCCGGCTTGGCCCAGTACAGGCTCGGCAATCCGGAAGAAGCCAGAAAATACGATGAGGAGGCGCTGCGATCCGCCTTGACACTCCCTGCTGAGAATGAAATCGATCAGATCGCCAACATCGAAACGAATCTGGCCTTGTTGCTCTATGGGCAAGGTCAATACGACGACGCCAGGCACTACAGCGATGAAGCCGTGCGCGTGGCGCAGAATTCCAAAGACAGCAACGTGATCGCCTATGCGAGGCTCACGCAGGGGCTGCTCGCTTCGCGTCAGGCCGGTGACAAGGATGCGGAGCGCATATTGATGTCGGCCCGGCAATTGGTGACGGACCCGGATATTCGAACAGACATCGAAAATGCCATTGCGAACTTATATGCCGGCAGACACCAGCCCATGCAAGCGAATCTGTGGTATCTGCGGTCGATTCAAACATTCGAGGAGAAGCGCTCGTCCGTCAAGGACGAAGCCCTGCGGCTGTCAACTTTCGCCTATGGCGATGCAATCTACCGGGACTACGCCGAATTTCTCATCAGCACGGACAAACCCATCGATGCCTTGCGACTCCTGGACCGCAGCCGGGCCAGGACGCTGGAAGAGGGCCTGGGTTTCGCCGGCGAGCAGTCCCGCGCGCAGGACAAGAATGTCAGCGACCTGCAAGCCGTTGCGCGCAAGCTCGACGCATCGATCTTGTTCTATTCACTGGGGCCGGAGCAGTCCCACTTGTGGGCAGTGACCGCGCACGATACGCGCCTGTTCACTCTTCCGAAGGAGAAGGAAATTCAGTCGTGGGTCGAGAAGCATCAAGCGGACATCCAACAAGCGGGGGACCCGCTGGGAACCGCGAGCCCGGCCGCAATATCCTTGTACGAGACCCTGATCAAGCCTGCCGCCGCGATGCTCCCTCCCGACTCCAGGGTTTTTGTCATTCCGGATGGAGTCCTGCACGCGCTCAATTTCGAGACACTGCTGGTACCCACCGCGGATGGCCACAAGTATTGGATCGAGGATGTCACCGTGACGACCGCAAGCTCAATCCGAATCCTCTCCGGGTTGAAGGCAGTCACCGCGAGTGCAGCCACCCGGGATCTGCTGTTGATCGGCGATCCTGTCCCGGCTCGCGCCGACTTCGCGGCTCTACCGGCTGCAGCGACGGAGATCCAGCGCGTACAACAGCACTTCCCACCTGAAAACCAGCTGGTGCTCACGCAGGCTCGGGCGATACCCGCAGCCTACGCGACGAGTGGGCCGGATCAATTCCGATACATCCACTTCGCGGCTCATGGCACGGCCAGTCGCCTGAGTCCCCTCGATTCGGCTGTGGTTCTGTCGCCACCTCAGAAGGGTGCGGAAGACTTCAAGCTCTACGCGCGCGACATCGTGCAACACGCGCTCAACGCGAGATTGGTGACTATTTCCGGGTGCTACGGCTCGGGCGCCCGCACCTATGCCGGGGAAGGGCTTGTTGGATTGGCCTGGGTGTTTCTACGCGCGGGCTCCCACAATGTGATTGCCGCACTCTGGCAGGTCGCCGATGTCTCGTCGCCATTGCTCATGGACCGGCTCTACGACGAGCTTCAGGCGGGGAAAGCGCCCGATGCGGCGCTGCGCAGCGCGAAGTTGTCGCTGATTCATTCTTCCGGCGCTTACCGCAGGCCCCTTTTCTGGGGAGCGTATCAACTCTACGCCGGCTCCTGAAGCGTGCCCGCAGATCAGCTCACCGGGGTATCGTGCATCTGCAGGTGCAGCCGATTGTCGCTGTAGGGAAAGTCCTTGATGAAATCCTCGTTCAGCTCTATGCCAAGTCCCGGATCGGTTGGTGGAATGACGTAGCCATTCTCCCAGCGTATCGGCTTGCGAAGGATCTGCGCGTGAAATCCGTCCCAGCGCTCGATGCTTTCGAGAATCAGGAAGTTCGGGCTGCACGCAGCAAGTTGAATGTTGGCGGCGCCGACCACCGGACCGCAGTACAGGTGCGGGGCGATCTGCACGTGATCGACCTCTGCCATGGCGGCGATCTTCTTCGCCTCGAGAAGCCCGCCTACGCGGCCCAGGTTCATCTGCACGATGGCGGCCGCGCCCGCGCGCAGCAGGCGCCCGAAATCGTACTTCGTCGCAAGCCGTTCGCCCGTTGCAATGGGAATCGATGTGGCCCGCGCAACCTTCGCCATTTCTTCCGGGGCATCAGGCGGCACCGGCTCTTCGAACCAAAGCGGATCGTAGGGCTCCAGCCGTTTCGCGAGACGGATGGCTCCCGCCGCTGTCATCTGACCATGTGTGCCGAAAAGCAGATCGGCCTTCAATCCCACCGCCTCGCGCAACTGTTTGCAGAACCGCACGCACCGATCGATATCCAGGAGACTGAGTTGCCGGCCATCGAACGCGCTATACGGCCCCGCGGGATCGAATTTGAGCGCCGTGAAGCCTTGCTGCAGATATTCGGCGGCGCGCTCGGCCGCAAGATCCGGATCGCGGTAGACGTCCGTCCGATCGCCGGGCCGGGCATAGATGTACGTGTACGATCGCAGCCTCTCGTGCACTCGGCCCCCGAGTAGCTTGTAAATGGGCTGGCCGGCCTCTTTGCCGACTATGTCCCAACACGCCATCTCCAGTGCACTCAACACCCCCATCAGGGTCAAGTCCGGATGCTGCGTGAAGCCCGCCGAGTACACGCGGCGCCACATCTTTTCGATGTCGTGAGGATCTTCGTTGCGCAGGTACCGCTCGAAGACATCTTCGATCATCTTCGCGACCAGATGCGGGTCGAACGGAACGCAGTACGCCTCGCCGATTCCCTCGACGTTGCCGTCTGTAATCAGCTTCACGAACACGAAGTAGCGTCCGCCGTAGTGCGGCGGCGGGTTTCCAACTACGAACGTCTTGATGTCGGAGAGTTTCATTTCTCTTCGGACTCCAGTACAGCCGGGAAGCCTGGTGCGCGCAGGTCCGTATGCAACGCGTCCTCGAGGAGCTTCACCACCTGGGTTGACCAGGCGCCACCACCGTACTGCGCGCACGCACGCCTGAAGATCTGCTCAGTGAGGCCCCCAAGCTCGAGGGGGACCCCGAGCTCGCGGCCATAGCGAGACGCGAAGCCCAGGTCCTTGCAGGCGAGGTCCATCGTGAAGCCGATGTTGTAGCTGCCGTTCAGAATCAACTGGCTTTCAGTCTCATGGACAAAGCTGGTGCCCGAGCTCGCCTTGATGGCCGCGAAGACTTGCGCAAGGTCGAGGCCGGCACGCTTGGCAAGCATCAAGGCCTCGCCCGCAGCGACCAAGTGGATAAACGCGAGCATGTTGGTGATCACCTTCAGCACGCAAGCGTTACCCAGCTCGCCCATGTAGAAGATTGAGCCGCCCATCGCCTCGAGCGCCGGTAGATGCTTTTCATACACAGTGTGGTCGCCACCGACGAGCACCGTAATTTCACCCGCGGCTGCCCTATGGACGCCGCCAGTAACGGGTGCCTCCAGAGTTGCAATGCCGCGTGCGTCAGCCAGCGCGGCGATCCGGTGGACCTCGTTTTGATCCGTCGTGCTCATCTCGATCCAGACACCGCCGGCGCGCAATCCGTTCAGTACACCATTATCTGCCGTCAGCACTTTTGCCGAAGCAGCTGGTGAAGGCAGGCAGGTGATCACTGCGTCAACGGCCGTCGCGAGGTCCTTGGGCGATTGGGCCCAGCGAGCTCCGCGCTCGATGAGATTGCGAGCCGCCTCCTGATTGAGATCGTGAACGGTAAGGTCGAAACCCTCGCGCAGCAGACTCGCCGCGAGATGGCCGCCAAGATTGCCGAGACCAATAAAGCCGTAGCGCACGCGCCCCCCGGTGCATGTGTTGCGACCCTATGGTACGCCGGTGCGCGGCACCGAGTGCGCCAGGATGCTGCTCTGCACCCGACCTTGCGCGGCTTAACAGCCGACCGGCTTTGGATCTGCGGCACGCAAGCTGCTACGTCTTACCTGCTGTCGACGGTTAGCGGGCCGGTGCCCGCGCAAATGGAGGCCCCATGAGCGTACAGGTCAGAAGGTTTGGAGTGGCAGTTGTGTCAAGTTTGATGGTTGCCGCAATCGGTCTGGCTGTCGCAGCCGATGCGGGCCTGAGTCCCGCCGATCGCGCTTTCGTAGCCAAAGCCGCGCACGGTGGCCTGATGGAAGTGGCCGCGGGCAACCTCGCCGCGAAGCGCGCCCTGGACCCCGCGGTGAAGGCATTTGGGCAAAAGATGGTGACCGACCACACGGCAGCCAACGAGAAGCTCAAATCCCTGGCGGACTCCAGGCAAATGCCATTGCCGGATGCCGTGTCACCGGAGGAAAACGCCGCCCTGGCCAAGCTGGAAGCTCTCGTCGGTACCGATTTCGACCAAACCTACTCGCAAATGATGGTCAAGGACCACGTTGAGGACATCAGCGAGTTCGAAAAGGAAGTCAAGCAAGGCCAGGACGCCGACGTCAAGTCCTTCGCCGAGAACACACTGCCAACGCTCCGACACCACCTGATGCTGGCAAGGCGGCTCAGCTCACAGGAGAAGAAGAGCCACTGAGGGGGTGTTAGCCGGCCACCGGCGTTGGAAGGGCTCCGGCAGCCGGAGCCCTCCCGTGTTCCACCTATTGGAACGGATCAGCCGCCCGGGCTCATCCCCGTGAAGTAGTCGATCACATAGCTCTTCAGCGTCCCGTCGGGCTGCGGGATCCCGTAGACCTTCACTGAAGTCCCCGCGGACAGCCCATTCGTCAGCGTCTGAAGACCCGCACTGGTAGTGACATCCACTGGACTGATGGTGACTACGCCGTTGGACCTGTCGATCTGGTACACAAGAGTCGCGGATCCGGTGGTGGTGCTCACATCCACGGTTGCCGGCATCGTTCCGCCCGCTACTGTCATGGTGAATGCGTTGTTGACCATCCCCGTGGCCACTGTCCCCAGCGGAACAGGAGCCGGCAACAGAATGGTCCACGGAACCGACCACCCGGTCGTGTTAGCGGAATCGCCCCATCGCGCGGCAGATACGCCATAAGTCTTCACTGAACCAACGGTTCCTCCAAAGTCCACACCGCCATTGGTTGCGGCCACAAAGTCGGAGACGGCATTGGCGCCGGTATCGGCCAGCGTCGGGTAGGTAAAGTTCCACCATTTGTACCCCATTACGGCATTACCGTTGGAGTCCTTGCCATTGTCGCTGGTGTTTGAGATGTACCCAAGGTTCACTGTGTAGTCGTCACTGACGGTGGCGAAACCGTGTGTGTAGGTGAATCCGATGGTGCTGGCACTCGAGATCAGACCGGAATAACCGGCATTCTCGATATCCACCGTTTGGGCCACTAGTGGCGTCGCGAGCGGATCCACTACGGCTACATGAACCTTGAATCCGCGCACGAGATCATGATTCGCCAGGAAGCTCGTACCGGCTCCGATCGCCGTTGCATCAGCCAGCGCGCTTTGCGGTGTCCGGAAGAAAAATTGCGTATTCGCATCCACGGACACTGGCACTGCCTGTCCCGACTCGTTGCAAACCGTAATGATGTTGGTCGTCGGGTTGACGTGCAACACGTGACCTTCCGGGCTCAGCCATACATCCTGGAACTTGCTGGCGGCCCAGATTCGAACGGCGACCAGCGTGCCGTTGGCCTGGTATCGCGCGGCAATCCGCACATATCGGCCAGCCAGGCTGCTCGCTTCACTCGCAAAGCTCTTGATGCCGACCACGGTCTTCGCATCCACGTCGTAGAACAGAGTTCCATTCGTGGCATCGGCCAGGATCTGCAGGCTCTGCGACGTCGCAACGGCCGTTTCCGGATTCACCACCGGAAGAGTCGGCAAATCCTTCGTGATTGTGAGCGACGTGTTGTCCGTGGAGACAGCGGTCACAGTTCCGTAGGTGTGGCGCAGTACCAGGTGCGCGAGATCCGCTATGGGACGATGACGCACAGGCCCGTTGAAGTTGACGGCATACAGGGTCGTGCCCATGGCGCTCGGCGGATTGTGCGCGACGATGAATGCGGGGTGGTTGAGATCGAACTCCAGGTCGAGCGCGTTGCTCTGACCGGCGGTGACCACCAGGGGCGCTACGAAATTGACTTTGACCGGCACGGTGAGGCTGCCTGTGCTCCCCTGTGTACCCTGGATCTGGATCTGGTTGGCCGGGATGGAAGCGCCCGGAGTGCCCGCAAAGCCTGCCTCAGGCTCGGCAGCCACGATCAACTGAACGTCGCCAGGATTGCCGGAGAGGGTCAGCGTGGCTCCAGTGTAGGTGCCCGCAGGCACACTGACATTGCCCAGGATTTCACTGATCTGATCGAGTTGCTCGAGGTTCACGACCGGGGGCGTGGCGGACGCCGTGAATACGGTCACGGGAGAACCACCGCCCTGAGGAGTAAGGGAAATGCTCAGGATCTTGACGCCGATCGTGCCCCAATCGTCGGACGATGCGTCGCTCACGAGAACAGACACATTCCCGGATTGCGGCGCGGGTGCAGTGCTGGGCACTGAAGATGTGCCTGAGCCCGATCCACCGCCACACGCTGCAACACCGGCGGTTAGACCTGACACGAGGACGGTGCGTACAGCGTGCCTCAACTTGCTGAGCTGCATTTCATTTCTCCTGCATTTGCGATTGGCCCAACATCCAAGGCCGGGCGATGTCAGCCAACAGCGTGGCGGCCGGATGTTGGTTGACAGGAGACGGATGCGATTTCCCGCGGTTGGAAATATGACAGTGACGTGATTTGCCACCGTGAGACGCGTCTCACGCTTTGACGGGGAGGTGTCAACGCAGAGGGCAACGCCCCGTTATCGCTGTCTTCGACGGTAAATCCGGGTGATCGCGCGTCGCTGCTACCCGACAAAAAGAGACGCACGCACCCGTGAATGCTGCCAAACTACCGGAAGGGGGAAGCTGAAACGGCCGCACGGTGATGCATAAGATTCACGGGACCCACTGGGCTGCGCTGACCTGCGTTGCAATTGGCTGGAGTCACCCGCGGTGACGGATGCGATCTGGCACGAAAGCGGTGGTCAGGGCCATCGAACGATTCTGCTCCTACATGGCCTGGGCGCCACCGCGGCTGTATGGATCGGTGTGCAACAGGCACTGGAGCAACGCCGCGTTGGACGCTGGATCGCGCCCGACCTGAGCGGCCACGGGCAGTCACAGTGGCAGCCGGATTACAGCGTCGGGCAACTGGCTGTGGAGTTGGCACGCCTGGTATCCGACTCGTCGGAGCTCTTCATCATCGGTCACTCCTTGGGCGCATACGTCGGCCTCGCCCTTGCGAGCGGCTGGTTCGGTGTTCGGGTCGAAGGGGTCTTGGGCGTGGGTCCGAAGATCAATTGGCCGGAAGCCGATTTGCAGATGACCCGCGAACTAGCGAATCGCCCCGTCCGGCTACATGCGACGCAGGACGATGCATGGGCTCGTTACCGCCGGATATCGGGACTGACCCCCGAAATCGCGGCAGATGCACGTTGGCTTTCGCGAGGCGTCGTTAAGGTTAACGAAGGTTGGCAGCTCTCGCAGGATCCACGTACGTTCACCGTAGCCGGCGCGCCATTTTCAACGCTAGCCTCGAGTGCCAATGCGCGCGTCGCCCTCGCTCGCGGGGAGCACGACCCGATGGTGTTAACGGAGGAGTTGCGGGCGCACTCCAAATATGTAGAAGAAGTCAAAGGAGCGGGTCACAATGCCCATGTCGAGAAGCCCGAGTCGATAGTCGCGCTGCTGGAGCAGCTCACAGACTGATGTCAGAGCACGACACCACGCCGATAGACGGACGCGCAGTCGCCGCCGGATTCGATCCCAACCGCCTGGGGCGGGAGTTCTATGAAAACCCCTATCCCACCTACGCGGCCTTGCGCGCGTTCGACCCCGTACACCGGTGTCCGGATGGCAGCTACTTCCTGACTCGACACGCCGATCTGGATCGGATCTACCGCGACAGGCACCACTTCAGCTCCGACAAGAAAGCGGTGTTCGCCCCCAAATTTGGAATCGCCTCGCCGTTGTACGAACATCACACCACCAGCCTGGTGTTCAACGACCCACCGTACCACGCCCGGGTGCGCCGGCAGATCGTCGGTGCGCTCACTCCGCAAGTGCTCAACTCCATGGAGCCTGGGGTCGTTTCTCTGGTTGATACGTTACTCGACCGTATGGACGAGCGGCGTCGGTTCGATTTGATTGCGGACTACGCTGCAGCGATTCCCGTGGAGGTCATTGGCAACCTGTTGCGTGTTCCCCGGGAAGATCGCGAGCCGCTGCGCGACTGGTCGCTGGCGATACTCGGGGCACTGGAGCCGGCGCCGACTGCCGAGCAACATGCCGCCGGCAACCGCGCCGTTCGCGAGTTCAGCGACTACCTGCGAATCCTCGTTGCCGACCGGCGCCGTCAGCCCGGCGATGACGCAGATATACTCACGAGACTGCTGCGCGAAGAACAGATGACCGAGCCCGAGCTGCTCCACAACTGCATCTTCCTTTTGAATGCAGGCCACGAGACGACGACCAATCTCATCGGCAACAGCCTGCATGCCCTGCTCAACGATACGGGCTCTTTGGTGCAGTTGCGCGACACGCCACAACTGATCGGCAGCGCAGTCGAGGAGTTCCTGCGGTTCGAGAGTTCCAACCAGCTGGGTAACAGGCTCGTCCTCGAGCGCGTCGTGTGCCGCGATGTAGTACTCGATCCGGGAACATACCTGACCCTTTGCATCGGCGCTGCAAACCGGGATCCGGATGAGTTTCATGCTCCGGATCGACTGGATCTTGCGCGCAGCCCCAACCGCCATCTTGCATTCGGCGCCGGTGCCCACGCATGCGCGGGCATGTCAGTGGCGCGGTTGGAAGCACGCATCGCCATTCTCAAGGCGATCCAGCGCTTGCCCGGGTTGCATCTCACCGCCGTCCCAACGAGGGACGCCCGGGCGCGCTTCCGCGGTTTCAGGTCTCTCCCCGCGGCCACCTGAGTCACGGCGACATTCATTATTACAGTTGTAAGCTTTCTCTCCGCTTCGCGAAATCACACTGTAACGCGACCTTCTCGGCCGCATTCCCACGCGTTTCATTTCTTAACAGACATGAAGCGGCGTACGACGCACCATTGCCCTCCCCCGATCTGTCAATCCGAAGAGGTGCGCACATGGAAACATCTGTCGAAGGCCGGCCGGCCGTTCGTGACTACTTCACCCATCGCGCACGCCCTGCGCATGTTCGGGCGGTATGCATGTTGGTAGCGGCAGTAGCGCTTGCGACCTCTGCAGCCTGGCTCGACCCGATGCGTGCACGCTACTACGAAACTGCGGCAGGCCAATATCAAACCATCAACTGCTCGAACGGCTCAATCACCCTCAGCGCGCAATCACGGATTGCCGTCCAGTGCACCAGAGGTCTGGTGCGTGTGCGACTGCTGCGCGGCGAGGCATCGTTCCGCACGACACAAGATCCTTCGAGGTCTACGCTGGTGCTCGCTGGCGACGCCCAGGTGCATGACTTCGGTAGCAAATTTTCCGTACGCAGAAGCGCCGACCGCACTACTGTCACGGTGGTCGAAGGTTTCGTTGAGCTGTCGGTACTCTACCCGGGACAGCGCGGCTCCACGCCGCCGGATGGAGGCAGCGGTGCCGCGCAACAACTCCAGCGAATGGTGGATGAAAATCCCGTCTGGGCTGGCGAGAGCGCGACAGTGCTGAACGCAGGCTCCCAGCTGATGTTGGGGCCCCGAAGAATCGTCTACGCTCGGGCAACAATGGGCGTAATCGGTTGAAGACCCGTCCGCCGTGCTGCAGGATCTGGGCTTGGAGCCTTCACTGGAGTGCGACACTTGATTTATACAATTGGCTCGAGGCGCCTGGAGACGACTGACGATTCGTACTACGTAGCTCCCGGCGCGCATGTGATCGGATCAGTGCGCCTGGGCCGGGAAGCCAGCGTATGGTTCAGCGCAGTCCTCCGGGGGGACAATGACTGGCTGATCATAGGCGACGGCTCAAACGTACAGGATGGAGCTGTCATCCATACCGACCCGGGATTTCCGGTCAACGTCGGCCGCAACGTAACGATCGGTCACCTGGCGTTCCTCCATGGTTGCACCGTTGGAGACGATTCAATGATCGCCAATGGTGCAATGGTGTTGGACCGGGCCCGCATAGGCCGAAACTGCATCGTTGCGGCCGGTGCACTCGTTCCTCCGGGGAAGGAGATTCCGGACGGTTCCGTCGTAATGGGTGCACCGGGGAGTGTCGTTCGGCAGGTCTCCGAGAAGGACTTGGCGATGATTGCGCATGCGGGCGCCAGTTATCGGAGGCGCTCGAAGGAGTACCGGGAGAAGCTGACCGTCAATCAAGGCACTTGAACCTGATGGCAGTTCCTCCACCTGCCGCCATATCGAGCAGTAGGCTGTCGTTCCGGGTCACAGTCCGGTGCTCGATCGTGAGCGGTTGCGGATTGGTGCGGTAGTCCGCTCCAGGTC
>JAQGOF010000220.1 GCA_028293745.1 Gammaproteobacteria bacterium
GAAGCTTATTGGGCATATTGAAATTGCTGATTTTGGGCAAACCCGCCGAAAGGTGGGGACGCAAAGCCACCGGTCTAAAGCGAGGAGCCATGACAGCGGGGTTGCCAGCAAGGTGCAAGCTATTTACGTCGATTGAACGAGAACAGGGCGCTCAACGCCCGGGCTACTGCCGCGCGCTTGTCACTCGGCTACTGCCCATCGAAACGGGCCCCTTCAAAGGGGGAAGTTGCACGAGTCCGGAGCGCACGGCATGAATATTATTTTCTTCTCGAAACGTGAGGGGTTGGCCCGCCAGCTCAATCTTGCGCACCCGGTAACCCTCGGCATCGTGGCCGTGCTCGTCCTGGGAATACTCGGTACCGCGTTTGCGCTGGGCATGCAGCTCGGGCAGGGAAGCGGCGGTCGGCTGGCCCACGGTGAAGCGGCGCGTTGGACCCAGGTACTCGCCGAGCAGAAACACCAGATTGCAGAGCTCAAAGAACGCATGAACGAGCGCGTCGACGCAATGGCGATGCGCATGGGCGAAGTGAACGCCCACGTGATCCGCCTCGATGCCTTGGGAAAGCGGCTCACGGAAATGGCCGATATCGACAGTCATGAATTTGATTTCGACAGCGCGCCCCCGAGCGGTGGGCCCGAGGCCGACGGGGCTGGTGTTACGGCCCAGATTCCCGACATCTCCACGAAGTTGAATGACCTCGAACAGAAGGTCGCGCTGCGGGGCTCGCAGCTATCGGCCCTGGAAAACGTCATCATCGATCGCGATCTGAAGAAGCAGATTCACCCGGAAGGGCGGCCGGTCGCCGGAGGCTTTATTTCCTCGTACTTCGGCGAGCGGGAAGACCCGTTCTCGGGTGAAGAGGCTTATCACAAGGGCGTGGACTTCGCAGGTAGCGCGGGCGCCAATGTTATGGCAGTTGCCGCAGGCGTCGTGACCTGGGCGGGCAATCGCATCGGCTACGGCAACCTCGTTGAGATCAATCACGGCGACGGTTACATCACCCGCTATGCGCATAACCAGCGGACGCTGGTCTCCGTGGGCCAGACCGTGAAGCGCGGCGACCCGATTGCGCTGATGGGCTCGACCGGGCGGTCAACCGGACCCCACGTGCATTTCGAGGTCGTTCGCAATGGACGGCAGGTCGATCCGCTGAGCTTCATCGGGCGTAAATAGCGGTTCCCGCCAAGCCTACCTGGGGTCCCGGGCAATGGTGACCGGCGGACCCCCTTGGAATTCCCTTCCGACGAACCAAATAGGCGTACGAGCCGTCTATTGCGTTAGAATACGCGGCTTTCGAAGCGCCCCCTAAACTCGTCAGGCCGCTGTAAAGGCTTGTCGGGCCACGCATTTTTCCCGATTCAGGACGTCAAGTTGCTGCACTTTCTCACGCGCGTTTTCGGCAGCCGGAATGAGCGGCTGGTTCGAAGCTATGGCCGGTATGTCCGCGCGGCCAACGAGTTCGAGCCGACCGTCCAGGCTCTGAGCGACGAAGGCCTGCGCGCCAAGACCGATGAATTTCGCAAGCGCCTCCAGGAAGGTACCAAGCTCGATGACCTGGTGCCCGAGGCGTTCGCGGTGGTGCGCGAGGCTGGGCGCCGCACACTCAAGATGCGGCACTTCGACGTGCAGTTGATCGGCGGTCTCGTCCTCCACGAGGGAAAGATCGCCGAGATGAAGACTGGCGAAGGCAAGACGCTGATGGCCACGTTGGCGGCGTACTTGAATGCACTGCCGGGCGAAGGTGTGCACATCGTTACGGTCAATGAGTATCTCGCTCAACGCGACGCGGACTGGATGGGTCCGATCTATAGTTTCCTGGGTCTCACGGTGGGCGTGATCAAGAACGCCCAGACCCCGGCGGAGAAGCGAGCCGCGTATGCCTGCGATATCACTTTCGGCACCAACAACGAATTCGGATTCGACTATCTGCGCGACAATCTCGCATTCCGCCTCGAGGACAAAGTGCAGCGAGGCCTCGCTTATGCGGTCGTGGACGAAGTCGACTCCATCCTGATCGACGAAGCACGTACTCCGCTCATTATTTCCGGACCCGCGGAGGAGAGCACCGAGCTGTACCTGCGGATCAACGAGCTCGTTCCACGCCTCACACGGCAGCTGCAGGAAGATGGACCCGGCGACTTCTCAGTCGAGGAGAAGAGCAAGCAGGTTCACATCACGGAAGCCGGGCACGAGCACGTCGAGCAGTTGATGATCGAGCTGAGTCTGCTGCGTGAAGGTGAGAGCCTCTACGACCCGGCCAATATCCGTTTGATGCACCACCTCAACGCTGCGCTGCGCGCACACGCTCTGTACAAGCGCGATGTTGAATACATCGTGCGGGGCGGTGAGGTCATCATCGTTGACGAGTTTACTGGCCGTACGATGCAGGGTCGTCGTTGGTCCGACGGCCTGCATCAGGCAGTCGAGGCCAAGGAAGGGGTCCGGGTGCGCGAGGAGAACCAGACGGTTGCCTCGATCACTTTCCAGAACTACTTCCGCCTGTACAAGAAGCTGGCGGGCATGACGGGTACGGCCGACACGGAAGCGCCTGAATTCCTGCAGATCTACGGGCTCGAAGTCGTGGTCATCCCGACGCATCGGCCGATGATCCGCAAGGACATGTCCGACTTCGTGTATCTCACGCAGAGCGACAAGTTCAAAGCGATCATCGAAGACATTCGCGACTGCGTAGAGCGCGAGCAGCCGGTGCTGGTTGGCACGACGTCCATCGAGACGTCGGAGTTCTTAGCTGGCCTGCTGCAGAAAGAGAACATTCCTCACCAGGTTCTGAACGCGAAGCAGCACGAGCGTGAGGCGCAAATCGTTGCGCAGGCGGGCCGGCCGGGCGCGATAACGATCGCGACGAACATGGCGGGTCGAGGTACCGACATCGTCCTCGGCGGTAATTTCGAAGCCGAGGTCAATGCGCTCGGGACCATCGACGATGCTACTCGCGAAAAAATACGCGCTGAGTGGCAGACGAGGCATGACAAGGTGCTCACGGCTGGTGGGTTGCACATCATCGGTACGGAGCGTCACGAGTCGCGTCGTATCGACAATCAGCTCCGCGGCCGTTCGGGCCGCCAGGGCGATCCCGGTTCGAGCCGCTTCTATCTGTCGATGGAAGACAACCTGATGCGCATCTTCGGCGATCCGCAGCGCACGAAGCGGCTGCTGCAGATGGCCGGCATGAAGGAAGGCGAGGTCATCGAGAGCGGCATGCTCACGCGCCAGATCGAAAAGGCGCAGCGCAAAGTCGAGTCGCATAACTTCGATATCCGCAAACAGCTGCTGCTGTTTGACGACGTGGCGAACGATCAGCGCAAGGTCGTTTATCAGCAGCGCACAGAGATCATGGGTACGGAGGATCTCTCGGCTGCCATACACGGCATCATGGAAGAGTCAGTCGGTACGCTGCTCGATCAGTACATGCCGAAGAGCGCCTCGCCCTCTGACTGGGATCTGGCGGGGCTCTCGGATGCGCTACTCAAAGACTTCAATACGCGTATTGACGTGAAGGCAATGCTGGAGGCCGAGCCGGAGCTCGAGGAGCCTGCGCTGCGTGGCCGGCTGATCGCTGCCGCCAAGGAGGCGTACGACACGAAGGTCGTCAGGCTCGGTGCCGCCGAAGGGGGCGAGCCGATCATGCGCCATGTCGAGAAGGACGTGATGCTGCGGATGTTGGATCAACATTGGCGCGAGCATCTGGGGGCAATGGACTATCTGCGGCAGGGTATCCACCTGCGCGGTTATGCTCAGAAGGACTATCGGTTCGAGTACAAGCGCGAGGCCTTTGAGCTGTTCTCCGCAATGCTCGATCGCGTTAAGTTTGAAACTGTGTCGGTCCTGTCGAAGATCGAGGTCAGAACTCAGGACGAGATCGATCGCGAGGAAGAGGAGCGGCGCCTGCGGTTGATGCGGGCGTTGCAGGCTCAGCACGCCGAAGCGCAGTCGCCTCTGTTGGGCGAGAGTGGAGGCGAGCAGCCGCCGGCTGGCTCGCCGCCGCTGAGTGCCGAGGCCACCTTTACGCGAGGCGGCGGCGGCGTGCTGCCGATGCCTCCTCCAGCCGACGAGTCGCAGGGCACGTTTGTGCGGGGCGAGCGGAAGATCGGCCGCAATGAGCCATGTCCATGTGGGTCAGGTAAGAAATACAAAAACTGCCACGGGGCGTTGTCGGGCATCGGATAGCCAAGGTTGCCTGCGTCCGACGCGAAACCCGTTATATGTGTTGTCGCGGGGGCTCTGTTTGACCGCGACCGCCGGGTGCTCATCGCCCAGCGGCCTCATGGGAAGCATATGGGCGGGCGCTGGGAGTTTCCCGGCGGCAAGGTAGCCGGGGGAGAAACGGAGCCTCAGGCCCTCGTACGCGAGCTGCGGGAGGAGCTGGGCATTAACGTGATCTCCTGCCGGCCGTTCATGCGGCTTTCCCACGAATACGATGATCGGATCGTCGAGCTCTCCATGTGGATGGTTGACATATTCTCGGGGGAGCCCGTGGGGCTGGACGGGCAGCAGCTGAAATGGGTGGCGGTGGAGAGGTTGGGGGAGGACGACATCCTGGAGGCGGATGCGCCGTTTGTGGTGGCGCTGCAGGCTGGGAAGACTGAGGTTTAGCGAGCGCGGGCGTGCCACTCAAAGGCCGTCCGCCGACCGGCGGGGGACCCGCATGGCCGAGCGGCCGGTCCTTTGAGTGGCGCACCCGCGGCTTGCGAGTATGCGACCGTCTCGCTGTAGGTCACCGTAGAGCGGTCAATCCGGCGCCGGTGCGCCTGAGGGGTTATCTCTTGATTTCGCGCTGGCTGTGTACAATGTAATGCGTTAAGGCGACTCGACGGACTTACACCGATGGCAGCTCAGAACGATCTTCCTGACGTCAAGCTTGACGCGAATGGCATGTACCGCGAAGAGGTGTTCACGGACCGGCGCGCGGGCACCCTCCGCAAGCTGACTCCCGTGACTATTGATGGCAACGTCGACAACTCTCGCCACATACTTTTCTCCGGGCAAACCCAGCTGCTGACCCCCGCAGGCGTGCTCCCGCTCGTGTTTGAGATCGAGGCGGACACACTGGAAGAGGCGCTGCAGAAATTTCCCGAAGGCGTGAAAGGCGCGCTCGAGCAGGCCATTGACGAGGCCCGCGAAATGCGCCGCGAGCAAGCTTCCCGCATTGTCGTCCCCGAGGTCGGCGCGGGCATGGGCCCGGGTCCTGCCGCTGGTGGTGGGAAGATCAAATTCCCCTGAAATCAGTCGTCGTGAATCAGTCGCGGCGGCCGCTGCAGGTCGTCCGCGGTGCTAGCGGCCCTCCGTGCCAGCGCTCTGCGGTGACGCTGGCGCAGGGCGATCCACAACTGTCCGGTCCCCGATCGTCCGATCACCAATCGTCCGATCAAAGAATCTCTTAACCGTCATGTAGGCGTGCGGCCCCGTTTGCGCATGACGTAGCAGGCCGTGTTTGCTACCTGGGTACGTCATGATTTCGAATGGCGTATTCAAATCCTGAAGCTTCTTGAACAGCGCCGTGCTGTGCATGAACAGCACGTTGTCGTCCGCCATTCCGTGCATGATTAGCAAAGGCCCCTTCAGATCTTCCGCGTGGTCCATGACACTGCTCCGCGCATAACCCTCCGCGTTGGACTGCGGCGTGCCCATGAAACGCTCGGTGTAGTGCGTGTCATACAGCTTCCAGTCCGTCACCGGTGCACCTGACACGCCTGCTGCGAACACATCAGGCGCCTGCATCATGCACATCAGCGCCATGTACCCGCCGTAGCTCCAGCCGAACACACCGATACGCGCCGGATCGACGTAAGGGAGTGTCCTCAGAAAACTGACCCCGGTCACCTGGTCTTCAACCTCCACCGACCCCAGGTGATGGAACAGCGCCGTCTCGAATCGAACACCACGTGATCCGCTGCCCCGGTTATCCAACGTGAAGACGACGTATCCGTTTTGAGCGAGGTACTCGCGGAAGAATCCTTCATTGCCGCGCGGATACCCGGCCCAGGCCTTTCGCACCCGCTGACTCCCTGGACCTCCGTAGACATCGACAACCACGGGATAGCGATGACCTGGCTCAAGGTTGCGCGGCTTGATGATCTGATAGTGCAGCGTTTGCCCATCCTTCGCCGCGAGTGTGCCGAATTCCGTCTGCAAATGATCAGAGAGGTAGGGCGCGTATGGATGATCGCGTGTGATCTTGTTGGGAACGAGGTCGGCCAGTGCCTCTCCAGTCGCTGAGCGCAGCGTTAGCGATGGTGGCTGGTCTGGGGTAGAGAATGTGTCCAGGAACGTGCGCGCGTCGCCTGACATTGCGACCGCATGCCAACCCGAGTCGGTTGTGATTCTCTGCATCGGAACCGATTCGTCAGCGAGCGAGACGCTGTATAGGTGCCGCTCCAGGGGTGATTCTGCGTTGGCTATGAAGTAGACGAGGCCGCGATCCTCGTCAACTCCGCGCATTCCGTGCGTGTCGTTATCACCCGTGACCTGCCACTCGCCTCGCGTGAGCGGACGGATCAGCTTGCCGGTCCAATCGTAAAGGTACAGGTGCTGAAACCCGCTCCGGTTGGAGGCCCAGATGAATTGGCGTGACCTGCCAAGAAAAGTGAGGTTGTCGTTCAGCTCGACCCAGTGGGCGCTCTGTTCGCTCAGCAGCTCGCTTGTCGATCCCGAGGTGGGATCCGCTCGGAGCAGCGTTAGAGATTTCTGGTCTCGGGTTTCGCGCTGCACGGCTATTGCGCTGCCGTCCGGGAACCAGTTTACGCGCGCGAGGTAGAAGTCTGCGTTGGAGCCGAGGTCAACCTGCACGGGGGCAGCGGCGGATGCCGACGTGCCGGACGGCACCGACGTGGCAGACGCCACCTCCGCAACAAACAACTGCACGATTGCATTGGCCGATCCGGCAGCCGGGTAGCGCTGTTTGATGACCTGCGTGCGGTCCGCGTAAATTTCAAAGCGCTCTACTTCAGGCACTGGCGATTCGTCGACGCGCGTGAAGGCGATCCGCTTCTCGTTCGGGGCCCACCAGTATCCGGTGGTGCGAGCCATCTCCTCCTGGGCAATGAATTCCGCAGTTCCAAAGCTGACAACCCCACCGCCGCCGTGGGTAATCGCCTGCTCTTTCCCGGTGGTGAGATCGTAGACAACCAGGTTCTCGTCGCGAATGAAACTGACATAGTGGCCGAGCGGCGAGAATTTGGCGTCGGTCTCGTAGCTTGCGGTGTGAGTCAGCCGGTGCACGGCCTTCTCTGGCTTGGCGCGCAGATCGTAAACGTACAGGTCACCGGCCAGTGGCACGAGCAGGTAGTGCGAATCCGGAGAGAATTGGTACTCCACGATGCCCGACAGCGAAGAGGTTCGTTGTCGCTCGCGCCGCTGCTCCTCTTCCGCAGAGGGGGCTTTTTCCTCCGGAGCAAGCCTCGCCGCCTCCACGAGCAGACGGTGCTGGCGCTTGCTGATGTCGTATGCCCAAAGATCGAGGCGGTCCTTGCTGCGTTCCGCACCGCGTAGATATGCGACGAGCCGACCGTCTGGTGAGATCTGCGGAGAGCGCAGGGTCGCGCCGGAAAGATCCGGAGCGGCGAACATGCGTTCGACACTGAGCTTTTCTGCCTGGGCCAAGGTCGTTGCTACGGGGGTGAGGGACGCCATCAGGGCGGTAAGGATCCAGCGCGAAGTCAGCCGTGCATTCATTCCGATTTGTTAGACTTCCACTCTCAATTTGCCGGACGAGAGTGTAGGCATGTACAACCTCAAGCGCCATCGCTGGGTGATTCTGTCATGCGTTGCCGGCGCGCTGGCGGCCGCCTGTCATGGCCTCACGTTTCAGGGAGCGCGCCCCATGCCAGGTAACGGACCCAATGGGACGGTTTTGCGCTCGAGCAGCCAGATCGCGGTGGGCATGAATCCCGCTCCCGAGACACCACCCATCTACCCGATCACGGCGCGCGTCAATGTGACCGACAAGTACAACGGCGTCGCAGTCGAGGATCCCTATCGCTGGCTCGAGAACCTCGACTCCGATGAGACGCGGCGCTGGGTGGAAGCCCAGAACAAGATATCGAAGCCGTGGCTGGAGGCTATCCCTCACCGCGCCTGGCTGAAGCAGCGGTTGACGGCGCTTTGGAACTACGAGCGCTTCGGAGTGCCGATCAAGCGTGGCGAGGCAGCCAAGGCTCACTACTTCTATTTGCACAACGACGGCAAACAGAACCAGAGCGTGCTGTATGTCTCCGACAGCGTCGATTCTCCCGGACGCGTGCTCTTCGACCCGAACACGGTTCGCGAGGACGCGACGGTGTCATTGTCGGAGTTCACGCCAAACCAGCAAGGTACCGTTCTGGCCTATGCGCTCTCCGATGGCGGCACCGATTGGCAGACATGGATGTTCCGCCGCGTTTCTGACGGTCAGGATCTTCCCGACACCCTGCGATACACGAAGTTCTGGGGTGTTTCCTGGGCACACGACGGTTCGGGTGTGTACTACGACCGCTATCCCGTTCTGCCGAATGGCAAGGGCAATGATGCCGGCCGGCCCGCCATCTACTTCCATCGCATGGGAGAGTCACAGGATCTGGACAAGCTGGTCTACGAGGTGACTGATCATCCCACGCGCATTCCGGCCGGGCATGTGACTGATGACGGCCGTTACCTGATCATCACGCAGTTCGATGGCTACGAGAAGAATGCGGTCAGCATTCTCGATCTGCGCACGCCCGGGGCGAAGGTGAAGCCCCTGTTCTATGCCTGGGATGCGCTTTACAACTTCATCGGCTCGCAGGACGACAGACTGTACTTCCTGACGACCAAGAATGCGCCCCTGCGGCGTGTCATTGCTGTTGATGCGCGTCAACCGGCCTCGACTTCGTGGCCAACAGTCGTGCCAGAGCAAAATACGGCGCTCGATGAGGCATCGTATGTGGGCGGAATGATCGTGGCCAAGTATGTGGAGGACGCGCACAGCGTCGTGCGACGCTATGACCCTAACGGCAAGCCAGCCGGCGAGGTGGCTCTGCCGGGACTAGGTCAAGTCACGGGGTTCGAGGGCGAAACCGCTGATCCCGAGACATTTTTCTCATACACCGACTATCTCACGCCAACACAGGTCTATAGATATGACGTCCGCTCCAATACGGCGGCCGTATGGCGCAAACCGAAGATCGATGCAAACACCGATCAGTATGTGACCGAGCAGGTTTTCTACAACAGCAAGGATGGTACTCGCGTTCCGATGTACATCACGCATCGGCGCGACATGGTCAAGGATGGCAAGCAGCCTCTCATGTTGTACGGATACGGCGGGTTCAACGTCTCCCTGTTGCCCACGTTCAGGGCATCCGTACTGGCATGGCTGGAGATGGGCGGCGTGTGGGCCGAAGCCAACTTGCGCGGCGGCGGTGAGTACGGTGAAACGTGGCACAAGGGCGGCACGCTCGCCAACAAGCAGAAGGTGTTTGACGACTTCATCAGTGGGGCCGAGTACCTGATTCGGGAGAGGTACACGCGGAGCGCCCGCTTGGGAATTCACGGCAGAAGCAACGGCGGGCTCCTCGTAGGCGCGGCGCTGACGCAGCGACCGGACCTGTTCGGTGTCGCTCTGCCGGCGGTCGGTGTGCTCGACATGTTGCGCTATCACACCGCCAGCGCGAATGCGCGGCAGTGGTCATCCGACTACGGACTCAGCGAGGACCCGGAGCAGTTCAAGGCCTTGTATTCGTATTCGCCGTATCACAACGTGAAGAAAACGTGTTATCCACCCACGCTGATAACAACCGCCGATCACGACGATCGCGT